>NZ_JBYQCG010000234.1:105585-178518 GCF_057837105.1 Burkholderia sp. APQ4-4ca
GCCCCGCCCAAACCATCGGTCTCCTTCGACCGTGACGTTCCATGGCGACATCTGATCCTGCCACTGTCCGTCATGGCCACGGACGACATCACCGTGCCCGTACATCAGGATCGTCGGAAGCGAGGGGTCCTCCATACGCGTCGCAATCAAAAACGGCGCGCTCCCCGCAACCGGGTTCTCGACGATACGAGACTCGAAACCCATACGGTCGATCGACGGCGCGATCTCGTCGACGAGGTAGGCTCGAAGCTCGCTTGCCCTTCCGGAATCCTGACTTTCCGTCATCATGTGGACGCGTCGCGCGAGATCTTTCAGGAAGCTTCCCGAATCGAAATATGTTGTGGCAGAGTCGATTGCTTGGTGGCGCGTCATGGAGATCCTCGCGTGTATCGTGGAAGAGCGGTTTGTTCAACCCTGATGGATCGAGCGTACGAAGCCAAAACGCGCACTACAATTGACTTTTTTGCGCGCCCTGCTTTCCAATAACGCAAACTTGGCGGCCCGTCATGCACAACGCTGCACTCCGATACTTCCTTGCCGTTGCCAACACCGGTTCGTTGAGCGAGGCGTCCGAGAAGCTGCACGTTTCGATCTCGGCGCTCAGCCGTCAGATTACGAAGCTCGAGGAGGAGGTCGGCTGCCCGCTGTTCGAGCGTCAGGCGCGTGGCATGGTCCCCAACAAGGCCGGGGAGCTGTTGGCTGCGCATGTCCGACGGACCCTGCTGGAAGGTCAGCAGGTGATCGACGAGATCAAGGCGCTGAACTCGTTCGATCGAAGCACGATCCGCGTCTCGACGTCGGAGGCGTTTTCCCGAGATGTGCTCCCTCGCGCCATCACGCAATTTCTGGAAAAGTCGCCCGGTACCCGTTTCGAGGTGGCGGTGACTGCGCCGGCAGAGGTAACGGCACACGTAAGGAGCGGCGAAGCGGATATCGGCCTGACGTTCGGTGTCGTACGAGAGCCGGAGATCAACGTCGAGTACACGCAGAGCGCGCCCATTTGCGCGGTCATGCCTCGTACACACGCGCTGGCCGGGCATGCGACGGTATCGATGGACGAGTTGCGGAATTACCCGATTGCCTTGCTTGATCGCGGCACGACGATCCGTCAGCTTTTCGATACGACGGCGAGCCTTGAGAATCTTCTCTTCGAGCCCATCCTGACCTGCAACAATTCCGGCACTCTGTATGCATTCACACAAATGTCGGGGGTGGTGTCCCTGACGAGCCGCCTGACGGTGCAGGCGCGTCTGGCGACGGACGGCCTGGTCGCGATCCCGATCGATCATCCGGGCATGTCGTTACGTGCGATCCAGATCCAGACCTTGACTGGAAGGGTGTTGTCGACCGTATTGATCGACTTCGTTGGCGAATTGGTGAAGCAACTGCATACGACCGACTAGGTACGCAGCGACGTCGTACCTGTATAACAACCGCCCCGAATACCACGAACTGGGGCAGCAAACAAAACACGAACCTGAGCAGAGCCTCCTTTGCCGTCCGCCCAAGGACGCGCCTTTCTTTTGGTTACTTTTCTTTGGAAGACAAAGAAAAGTGACCGCCGCCCCGCGCAGGGGCGACGCTAATAGACCGCCAGCAAAACAGGTTCAACGACAAGCGCATGGAGCGCGCCTAAAAGAACGACCCCCGCACATATCCAACCGATATCCCACCGTTATCCCGCCACCAACCCGACGACATTAGCAGCACCCGATTGCTTGCAAACCTCATTCCCCGCCCCCTGCCCCTCGAGGGCCCGCAGGCTTGCCTGCACGATGGCATGAGCATCCACCTCAAAATACCGCCGCAACTCCGCCCGCGAATCGCTCCGCCCAAACCCATCGGTCCCAAGCGTGACATATCGCCGCCCTTCCGGAATATACGCACGAACCATTTCCGGAAGCGCCTTCACATAATCTGACGCGGCGACGATCGGCCCGACCGTCGCGCGCAGCCGGCTATAAATCCACGACTCCCCGATATCGCCGGAACCAAGCCGCCATTCCCGCTCACATCGCGCGCCATCGCGCCCCAGCTCGACATAGCTGGTGACACTCCAGACGTCCGCGCCCACCCCATGTAACCGCTCGAGTTCGTCCGCCGCCTTGAGCACCTCGCCCATGATCGCGCCGCTGCCGAACAACTGAACCCGCCTCTGAAAACGGCCGCCCTGTCGAAACAGATACATGCCTTTCACGATACCTTCGTGCGAAGCATTGGCAATACTTGGTTGCGCGACGTTCTCATTGGTCACGGTGACGTAATAGAACTCGTCCTGCGCATCACTCAGCATGCGCCGCAGCCCATAGTCGACCAGGACAGCCAGCTCGCCGGCAAAGGACGGATCGTACGCCCGACACGTCGGTATCGTCGACGCGAGAAGATGACTCGAACCATCCTGATGCTGCAATCCTTCTCCACCGAGCGTCGTGCGACCCGACGTGGCGCCGACGAGAAAACCTCTGGCTCGCTGGTCCGCGGCCGCCCAGATCAGGTCGCCGATACGCTGAAAGCCGAACATGCTGTAGTAAATGTAGAACGGCATCATCGGAACACCGTGCACGGCGTAACTCGTCGCAGCGGCCGTCCACGACGAGATCGCCCCTGCCTCCGTGATCCCTTCCTCGAGAATTTGACCATCGGACGCTTCACGATACGAGAGCATCGATGAATTGTCTTCCGGATCGTACAACTGCCCGAACGGCGCGTAGATTCCGACCTGTCGGAAAAGATTCGCCATCCCGAACGTTCTGGCCTCGTCCGCCACGATCGGAACCAATCGCGGGCCGAGGTTGGCGTCCTTGAGCAGCGCACCGAGCTGCCTGACGAAGGCGGTCGTCGAACTCATGACCTTGCCGTCCGCATTCATCGAAAAACCCGCGACGCTCGCCAGCGGGGGCACCACGAGTCGCTCGGATGCCGCACGTCGCTCAGGGAGATAGCCGCCGAGCGTCTCGCGACGCGTGCGCAAGTACCGCAGTTCATCGCTATCGTGCGGCGGCCGATAAAACCGCGCTTCCGATGCCGCTTCGTCGGAAAGCGGGAGCGCGAATCGATCCCGAAACGCGATCAGGTCGTCCCGTTCCAGCTTTTTCTGCTGATGCGTCGTCATGCGCCCTTGCGCGATCGTGCCCATGCCATAGCCCTTCATGGTCTTGGCCAGCACGACCGACGGCCGGCCATTCCTGACCGTCGCCGCGGCAAAGGCGGCATGGATTTTCACGGGATCATGCCCGCCGCGCCGAAGCATCGCGATGTCGTCGTCGGACAACGAATCCACCAGCGCTCGCAGTTCCGGCGTCCGACTGAAGAACGTCTCGCGATTGAACGCGCCGTCATTGGCCGACAATGTCTGAAAATCGCCATCGACGGTGTTCGCGAAAGCCCGCTCCAGCACACCCTCACGATCGCGGCCGAGCAACGCATCCCACTCGGAGCCCCAGATGCATTTGATAACGTTCCATCCGGCGCCGGCGAACAACGCCTCGAGCTCGTCGATGACCCGGCCGTTGCCGCGAACCGGCCCATCCAGTCGCTGGAGATTGCAGTTGATGACGAATACGCAGTTGTCGAGCCGCTCGCGAGCCGCGAGCGTCAATGCGGCGATCGACTCGGGCTCGTCCATTTCTCCATCGCCGAAGAAACCCCACACGCGACGCTCGCCGTGCTCCTTCAGGCCGCGATTTTCCATGTACCGCATGAACCGCGCCTGATAGATGGCGTTGAGCGGCCCCAACCCCATCGATCCGGTTGGAAACTGCCAGAAGTCCGGCATCAGGAAGGGATGAGGATATGAACTCAATCCCCGGATGCCGCGAGCCTCCGCCACGATCTCCTGGCGGTAATGGGACAGCGATTCTTCCGACAGTCGTCCCTCGAGGAACGCCCGGGCATAGACGCCCGGCGCGGAGTGCGCCTGGAAGAACACCAGATCGCCGCCGTGCACCGCATCCGGGCCGCGAAAAAAATGCTGGAAACCGACCTCGAACAAATCCGCGGCGGAAGCATAGCTTGCAATGTGCCCGCCCAGTTCACCTTGCGCACGGTTGGCACGGACCACCATCGCGAGCGCGTTCCACCGTATCAACGCCGCGATCCGCCGCTCGATTTGCAGATCGCCCGGATAGGCCGGCTGCTCGTCGGGCGCCACGGTATTGACGTACGGCGTGACCAGGGGCGGCCGCCACCCGACGCGACGGGCCTGTGCGTGGGCCAACAACGAATCGAGAAGATGGCGCGCACGTGCGTTGCCTTGATCGCCGCCCCACGCATGCAACACGCCATCGAGCGCGTCGCACCATTCCCGGAGTTCCTCCGGGTCGGGATCCGTCATCGTGCTGGTCGGAAGTCGATTCTGCATGTCCATACTTGGCACCCCGAATTGGCGATATGCACGCCGCGTTCCGACTCTGACTCTAGTTGCAGCCGGAACGCGGCCAAGCCTCAACCGTTCTTGAACAGGAAGCTGTAGGCGTTCAATGCGGGGACGCCGCCGAGGTGCGCATACAAAACCCGGGACCCTTCCGGAAACTCGCCGCGGCGCACCTTATCGATCATGCCGTGCATCGACTTGCCTTCGTAAACCGGGTCGGTCAGCATCCCCTCGGTCTTCGCGCACAGGCGAATCGCTTCGAGCGTGCCTTCCGACGGCAGGCCGTATTCCGGGCCGCCGTAGCGCGTGTCCAGCACCACGTCCGCGTCCGCGATCGGCCGATCGAGTTCCACGAGATCGGCGGTCTGGCGTGCGATGCGCAGAATCTGCTCGCGCGTCTGCTCGGGTTTGGCCGACGCATCGATACCGATCACGCGATCCGCGCGTCCGTCCGCCGCGAACCCGACGACCATGCCGGCCTGCGTGCTTCCGGTCACCGAACACACGACGATGTAGTCGAACTTGAATCCGAGTTCCGCTTCCTGGGCGCGTACTTCCTCCGCGAAACCGACGAACCCGAGGCCGCCCAGCCGATGCTCGGAACAACCGGCGGGGATCGGATACGGCTTCCCGCCCGCGTTGCGAACACTCTCCATCGCCTGTTCCCAGCTCGGGCGAATGCCGATGTCGAAGCCGTCGCTGACCAGCCGAACGTCGGCGCCCATCATGCGGGACATCTGGATGTTGCCGACGCGGTCATACACCGCGTCCGAGTAGTTGACCCAGTTTTCTTGAACCAGCACGCATTTCAGGCCAAGATGAGCCGCGACTGCGGCGACCTGACGCGTCTGGTTCGACTGGATGCCGCCAATCGATACGAGCGTGTCGGCGCCGCTCGCCAGAACGTCCGGCACGATGTACTCGAGCTTGCGGGTCTTGTTGCCGCCGAACGCCAGGCCGCTGTTGCAGTCTTCGCGTTTTGCATAGAGATGCACTTTTCCACCCAGCTCCTTGCTGAGGCGCGGCAACTCATGGATGGGGGTGGGTCCGAAGGTCAGCTTGTGGCGAGGAAAGCGATCGAGGTTCACGGAGGTTCTCCGAAAGATGGGCGGTGGGTTCCGACGCCCGATGTCGCCGGGGCGACCGGGCACGAAGAAATTCTAGTTAAATACCCGCGAAACGTGGTTGCAAACATATTTCCTTCTCCGTGCCTTGAAATACAATTTCCAGCATCTCCACGAACGTAAATTTTTTCGAATCGATGAAATCGACAACAAAATTTCTCGACAAATCGCGCCCGGACGACGCCAGCCACGTCGAACTTGACCGCACGGACAAAGCGATCCTGCGCGCCCTTCAGAAGGACGCATCGATCTCGAACGTGGCGCTGGCGGCGAAGGTGAATTTGAGCGCGCCGGCCTGTTTGCGCCGCGTCGAACGGCTCAAGAGCCTGGGTTTGATCCGAGGAATCGTCGCGCTACTCAACGCGCCTGCCCTCGACGCGGGCATGGTCGTCATCATCGGGGTCGTGCTGGATCGATCGACCCCGGAATCCTTCGCCGCGTTTGAAAAAGCGGCCCAGAACGTATCCGGCTGCATGGAATGCCACGTGGTGACCGGCGAATTCGACTACTTCATGATGCTGCGCACCCGCGATAGCGAAAGCTTCAACCGACTCCATGCCGAGCAACTGCTTTATCTGCCCGGCGTGCGTCAGATCCGGACTTTCATGGTGCTCAAGCAGGTCTTTTCTTCGACGCAGATCGCCATATAGCGGCTGAGCCAGGCCGCCGTTTCCCGCGCACGCCGGAACTCGCCGGCGACGATCGCGCGGAAGCAGCGAAGCGGCTCGGCATCAGCCGCCAGCCTCCGCGCACGCGCATCGCGAGCCTCGACATCGGCTAGCGTCGGATTTCCGGACACGCGTGTCCGGGCACGTTGACACTCCCGCCGCCGCACTGCCGGCACAGCCTTGTCCGACAGTCCCCTTTATGTGGCACACCGCTTGCATGTATTGCCCGGAACGATCTCGCGGATCGCACCGGGCGGGCGGCGTTCATCCTTCGCGAAACGGCACGCGAAGACATCGAAGCCGGTACCGGTCCCTGCGTGGTCGTGATTTCAACGACGGGAGGCGGATGAGCTTCGACGCATGTCGACGCCTTCCCGACCCGACGTTCATAACAAGCACAACGACAACCGCTCACCGGAGCGAACGACAGGGGAAGACCAAAGATGAGCTTCGGACAATTGACCGTGCGAGTAAAACTCGCGTCGACCTTCGGCATGATGGCCGCGTTGGTGGTTCTGGTTTCGGTGCTCGCGCTCAGTGCGCTCGGCGACGCGAACGACGGCTTTGCCGGCTACGTCGACGGCGCGCGCGCCCGCGCGGCGTTGACGGAGACAATTCGTGCGGCGGTACTGCGGCGTGCGGTCGCCGTCCGTAATCTCGTGCTCGTGACGAAGCCCGACGATATCGAAGCCGAACGCGTTGCGATGACGCAGGCGCACGACGAAGTGCAGGCACGGCTTCGCCAGTTGAACGAAGCCATCGCCACCGATTCCGACGTGACGGCGAACGCCCGTGCGCTGGTGGCCGAGATCAATCGCATCGAGTCTCGATACGGCGCGGTGGCCATCGCGATCGGCGACGCCGCGTTGCATGGCCAGCGAGACCAGGCGATCGCGATGATCGTCGATCAATGCCGGCCGCTACTGAAGGAACTCGTCGCGGCAGCCGACACCTATGCCGGTTTCGCAAGCAATCGGGCGGCTGAAAGCAAGCAGGCGTCCGTGCAACAGTACGGCCGACACCGCGTCTCGCTGATCGGCATCTGTCTGGCTGCACTCGCGGCAGCCGTCGTGGCGGCCTTCCTGATCACGCGCGGCATCACGCGGGCACTCGGCGCGGAACCCGGCGACCTGAGCGACATCACACGCCGCGTCGCGGCGGGCGACCTCGGCACCGTCGACGGCGCCGCCGCCGCGCCGCGGGGCAGCGTGCTCGCCTCGATGGGCGAGATGCAGGCGAGCCTCGTCCGGCTGATCGGGCAAGTCCGCACCGCCGCGGACAGCATCGCGACGGGATCCAGCCAGATTGCATCCGGCAACCAGGACTTGTCGTCCCGCACGGAGCAACAGGCGGCGTCGCTACAGGAGACGGCATCGAGCATGGAACAGCTCACCGCCACCGTGCGGCAGAACGCGGAGAGCGCGCAACAGGCGAGCGCCCTGGCCGACGGCGCGTCGGACGTCGCGCAAAAAGGCAGCGCGGTGGTGAGCCAGGTCGTGGACACCATGACCGACATCAGCCACAGCTCGTCGAAGATAGCCGAGATCACCGGGATCATCGAAGGCATCGCGTTCCAGACCAATATTCTCGCGCTGAACGCCGCCGTGGAAGCTGCCCGCGCGGGCGAACAGGGTCGCGGCTTCGCCGTCGTGGCGAGCGAAGTCAGAAGCCTCGCACAGCGTTCGTCGGGTGCGGCCAAGGAAATCAAGGCGTTGATCGGCGCATCCGTGCAGAAGATTCAGGATGGGTCGCGTTTTGCCGACGACGCGGGCCACACGATGGCCGAAGTGACGAAAGCCGTGGCGCGCGTGACGGACATCATGGGCGAAATCGCCGCGGCCTCCTCCGAACAAAGTCGCGGGATCGAACAGGTCAACATCGCGATCACGCAGATGGACGAAGTCACGCAACAGAACGCGGCACTGGTGGAGGAAGCGGCGGCCGCGTCGAAGTCGCTCGAGGATCAGGGCCGTCGATTGACCGAGGCTGTCTCGTTCTTCCGCGTCGGCTCCGCGGACAGCCGTGCATACGACCAGCCGGCCGCGCACCGGGGTGCGGCAGCCACGGCGGCCGTGTCCCGGCCGGTGCGACCGGGCCGCACGCCCGTGACGGTGGCGAGCACACCGTCACCCCGTGCCGCGATGGACGCTGCAACAGACTGGACCACCTTTTGATTCGGCACGAACCATCCATTTTTTGGAGCATGACATGACGGAAGCAGTTGAAATCGCGGAGAGCACACCCGTACGCGATGGCGCCGGCGACGCGACCACGCAGGTATTTGTCGCCTTCGTGCTCGGCGACGACGAATACGGAATCGATATCCAGAGTGTCCGCGAGATTCGCCCTTATGTAGAACCGACGCCCGCCGCCGATGCGCCGCCGTTCGTCAAAGGCACGATCAACCTGCGCGGCTTCGTCATGCCGATCGTCGACCTGCGCATGACGTTCTCGCTGGACCCGATCGGTGGC
Source organism: Burkholderia sp. APQ4-4ca (assembly GCF_057837105.1). Classification (NCBI taxonomy): domain Bacteria; kingdom Pseudomonadati; phylum Pseudomonadota; class Betaproteobacteria; order Burkholderiales; family Burkholderiaceae; genus Burkholderia; species Burkholderia sp. APQ4-4ca. The sequence continues at coordinate 114,222 of NZ_JBYQCG010000234.1, forward strand.
ACCGTGCCGACCGCCATCATCGTGCTCGACGGTGCGGAACAGGCGACCGGCCTGATCGTCGACTCGGTGAGCGGCGTCGTCGATATCGATCGCTCCGCGCGCCGCCCGGCGCCGGAGGTCGGGGCCGCGATGCAAACGGAATGCGTCACGGGCCTCGCCGCCTACGAAGGAGACGACGGCGAACAACTGCTGGCCCTGCTCGACATCGATCGACTGATGGAGACGATCGACGTCGGCGCGCGTTGGAACCGTCCGAGCAAAGCTTGATCGACATTCAAACGATGACGAAAGACACACAACGGCCGCCGGTATGGCGGCCCATCGAGTTTTTGCCGAGCCTGTTCTATCTGGTCGACGCTCAAGTGGACGAAGCCCGGGCGACCTTCGACAAATTGACCCGGCACACGACGGAACGACACATGCCGGACCCTGCGATGCGCGAGCGAGTCAGGCATGACTACATCGGGCAACGGAAGCTGTTGCCGATTCAATACGAGCAATTCATGCGTTGGCAATGGGAAGCCACGACTGCGGAGCAACGGGACATGCTCAAGCGGATCGGCGAGCGCGCCGACCACCTCGCCGCGCTGTACGATTCGATCATCGCGTGGCTCGACGAATCGTCCCGGGCCACATCCGGCGTCAAGCAGCCGAACGATTCGTCGACGTTCGCCTGAGCTCGATTCGAGCCGGCGCCATCAGCCTATGCGCGCCGGCTTTGCTTCAACCCGCCGAGCGATTGAATGGTATCGGCGATGTAAACCGGCCTCGCGTCCCTTTCCAAACTATTTCGGTTGATTGACGACAATAAAACACGCCCCACATCAACCTCGATCGGCGTCTAATTCGTTGACGCCGGTGTATCGATTGATTGACACATCCGATTGTTCGCTGTTGGCAGTGTCTTGTCCGGCATAGGCCTTGACGTGGCACGTCGCTTGCATATTTCGCGCGCACAGGAAGCGGCCCATGCAACGGCGGACGTAGTCGAAAGCGGGCCGGATAGCGCGGCGTGCTCGCCTGACCGTCATGCCGACCCGATGCGCGACGAAATACCGTATGGTTTTCAGACAGGTGCCAGGGATGAACATGCAACCGATCGAGAGCACGCTGCCCGTTTTGACGGATGCGGCCACGCTGCAATTTTCCGCTTATGGATTCGGTTGGGGATATCGTTCGTTTTCGTTATTGCGCGAGACGATGTGCGCCTTCCTGGGCGCCCGGGATACGAGCGAGCAGCAGATTCGGCTGGCCTTCGAACTGAACCGGCATCGAATCCTTCGCGCGGTCGGACCGTTCTCGGCGATGCCGTATCAAGGCGAGACGATCCCCGTTCCGGTCGAGAACCTGTAGACGGCTTGCGCCGGCATTCACCGATGCCCGGATAGCGGGTGACGACATGCGTGCACGATGTCGTCGCACCCCGAAGGGCGATACAGCCGGCGTTCGTTTCACTGAACATCCCGCGGCAAACTGCTTCGGCCGGCGAAGCATCGCCGCGCGAGCGGCTCGGCTCCCGCTCGCGTCGACTTCCGGCGAAGCACCGGGGCCGAGCCCGTCAGTGCGCAAGCCCGCGACCGATCCTGAATACCCCGACGACCTCGCGCAGCGTGGTTGCCTGCTGCGCCATCGCCTGCGCCGCTGCCGATGCCTGCTCCACGAGCGCCGCGTTCTGCTGCGTGACCGAATCCATCTGGCCCACGGCGACGTTCACCTGTTCGATACCCGTTCCCTGCTCGTCCGACGCCGATGCGATTTCACTCATGATGTCGGTCACGCGCCGTACGGACTGCACGATATCCGACATGGTCGCGCCCGCGCGTTCGACCTGCTGCGACCCCTGCGCCACGCTCTCCACCGAACTCGTGATGAGATCCTTGACTTCCTTGGCCGCGTTCGCGCTGCGTTGCGCCAACGTGCGCACTTCGCCGGCCACCACCGCAAAGCCACGCCCCTGCTCGCCCGCACGCGCGGCCTCGACTGCCGCGTTCAACGCGAGAATGTTCGTCTGGAACGCGATCCCTTCGATCACGGTAATGATTTCGGCAACCTTGCCCGAACTGCTCGAAATGGCGCGCATGGAGTCGACCACCTGGTTCACCACTTCGCCGCCGCGCATCGCGACCTCGCAGGCGCTGCCCGCAAGCGCATTCGCCTGCTTGGCGTTTTCCGTATTCTGACGAACCGTCGCGGTCAACTGCTCCATGCTGGCCGCCGTTTCCTCGAGCGAAGCCGCCTGCTCCTCCGTTCGCTGCGAGAGATCCAGGTTCCCCTGCGCGATTTCGCCGGCCGAAGTCGTGATCGATTCCGCGGTCGACTGAATTTCCGACACGATGCCGCTCAGTTGCCGTCGCATCGATTCGAGCGACGCCATCAGGCTGCCGCGATCGTTCGGCGCGACCGGCACGGGCGCTTCGAGATCGCCTTCGGCAATCCGCCCGGCCACGACCGCGGCGTCGGTGGGCTCGCCGCCCAGCGACCGCATGATTCCACGCGTGATGACGGTCCCCAGCACGATCGAGAGGATGACGGTGATGATGCCTGCCGCCGCGAGCGTCAACTTGGTCAACGCAGTCAAGCTGGCCACCTCGCCTGAACGTTGATCGAGCAGCGACTGCTCGGCCCCGGTCAGTTCGGCGGCCACGGCTCGATAGCGATCCATGAACTGCTTGTCGTCGCCCTGCTTGAAGTAGTCGATCAGCACGTTGGCAGGCTGCGTACCGGCATTGACGTCGCGCCGCATGGCGATCAGCTTGTCGTCGACCTCCGCCACCTTCCGATGCATGTCGCGCAGTGTCTCGAGACGACGCTGTTGTGCGGCATTGTCCGAAGTGAGGCTGCGCACGACATCGAACGACGTGGCGAACTGCTTGAGGCCGGCCTTATAGGGCTCCAGGTACCGGTCATCCCCCGCGGCCACGTAGCCGCGCACGCCCGTCTCCATGTTGACCATGCTGGTCAACATGTCGTCGTTCGCGCGCAGGACCTGGTAACTATGAACGTTCCAGCCGTTCGCCTGGTTCAGCTTCAGAAAATTGACGATCGAGATCGCGCTGCCGATCAACGATATGAGTACGACGATACCGAATGCTGCGCCCAGCTTCCTGCCGACTGTCATGGAGCCCATGCTTGCTTCCCCCTGTGTTGTTGTTCGTTATGTCGGCACGCAAGCAAACTTACTGTAATGCCCACCCATCCGGCCCGAAGAGACATTTCGCAAGATGGCCGGCCATATCGGTTGGCTTTCCCCGACACGCAGCCGCATCCGGTGACTATCCATCCTCGCAAACGATCGCGGACGTATTATCTTTTTATCGGTTTCCGCAAAAAACATTGCGTCGGGCGGGATAAACATGCCGAAATCCTCTGACAAATTCGGAATTCGGAGAATTTCTCCCGTAAATGGAACCGCACGTGCCGGACGGTGCGATGCTCGGACGAATCCGGCATTACCACACCCGGCAACGAACAACGTTACCGCGTCAAGACGAGCAGTTCATGCGCTGGCAAGCAGAGGCGACGACCGCGAAGCAGCGAGAAATGCTTGCTCGCATCCGTGTGCACGCAAACGCACTCTCCACGCTGTTCAATTCGATCATCGCGACAATCGACGCGCTCTCCAGAGATGCGCTCGACAGCAGGACGCTGGATGCGTCACCCTCCGCCCAACTTCGCCTCGCGGCATTGCCATGATGCCGTCGCATCGGGGCCCGTGCCGACGGTGCGCAACGCGCCGTCCGTCACGTACGGAATGAGACCCGTCGCGCGAATCTTCGCGGCGATCGTGCTGCGGCACGCCGCGTCGTCCGGCGCGCAATAGTCGATCGAGATCACCGGCAGCGCGTAGCGCTCTTCAATGGCCTTGGCTTGCGCGAGCAGCCAGTCGCGATCCGCTGCAGGGACGGCGCCGTAACGCCGGTTACGTTGATCCCAGTTGCCGAACAGCGATTCGAATGCAACCGCGGCGATCGCATCGTGCACCCTCGGCAAGATCTCGAAGCCGCGGTTCAGGATCAGTTGCGCGCTCGGGTAGCGTGACTTCACCGCGCGGATCACAGCGACAAGGCCGGCCTCCTGCTTCGCGCGCGCCGCTTCCGTCTTCGCGACGAGCTGGTACGAATCCAGCGTATCGAAAAAGAAGCCGCGGTACCCACGCGCCCACAGCGGCGCGATCACCTGTTCGACGAAAAACGACGGCCACCCCGGCGCCGACTGATCGACGACCGTCGACGCCCATGTCGTATTCCGCCCGAGCAACCACTGTTTCGGCATCCTGCGCGCATAGTCGCGCTCTGGTGTGACCTCGCCGACGCTCACATAGGCAAACCACGCAGGGCGTCGCGCGTCTTGAGAACGTGGATCGAAGCCGCTGTCGGGTTCGACGACGACGACATCGAACTTCTCCAGCTGACGAACCGGCACGTCGTTGCCGTAGAAGAACGCGACGGAACGCGGACGCATCGCATCGGCCGGATCGCACGCGTCAGGCGACGATACGGGCGGTGCGGGTTGCGCATAGCCTGCCCGCCCGCACAGCGCTCCAAAGATGACGACTGCGACGGCGGCCACGGACGACGCCGCTGCCCTCATCGGCGGCCTGCTCGACCGACGGATTCGGAATGAAAACATATCCCCTCAATGACGCAACATATAGGTTTCGTATTCGAGGCGGCCGAACTTGCGGTCGAGCAGCAGCACCGCCGCGACATCGAGAATGAGCAGCGCAAGCGCGAAGCCGTAGCCGTATGCATCCGGCGTCATCCATAGCGTGATGCCGGTCAGTACGCCGTTGAGCACGACGAAAGCCGCCGACAGCGCCACGACCAGACGACGCGCGTCGAGATAGAAGAATACGTTCAGCAAACCCAACAGCAGCACCTGCAGACTCGCGGCGATCACGTCGACGAGCAGAAGCGGAAGGTACAGCATCGAAATGTGCAGGGCCGCCAGCAGCCAGTGACCGAAAGCGACGATCAGCACCAGCACGGCGGCCTGCACCTTGATGATTTCATACAGCCCGGCGCGCACGCTGCCGACCATCATGTCGCGCATGTCGTTGATGTGCCGCAGCGTCGCACCGCTGCGCACGGCTTCGTAGAACGCGTCGTAATACTCGACGAAGTCCGCCTCGATGCGTACCAGGAACGTCGCCATCCCGGGCATCACGCAAACGTACGCGATGAACACGGGAATGTCGTAGATCACCGATGCATGCAGCGGCCCGATCACCGGGGCACCCGTGCCCGGCGCATACCAGAACATGAACTTGTCGAGCCATACGCCGAGATTGAACAGCAGTCCGACGAGCGCGAGCGTCGGATACGCGAAGCGCCGGTCGAGCATCTCGAACGACACGAAGCGATCGCTGCGGTAGTTTCGGTAGATCAACCCCGAAAGCCCGGCGAACAAGACGAGGTGCCCTGCGACGAAACCGCCGAGCAGGCCGCAGATGCCCTGACGGTTCAGCATCAGCGCGAACGCGACCGTGCAGCCGTAGCCGACCAGGAACACCGCAAGAATCTGCCGGTACTGTTTCACGCTGGACAAAAAGATCACCGCGATCCAGATGTTGCTGACGATGACGAATCCCGCGACCATCAGCAGCCGATACAGCAGCGGCTCACCGCGAAATCCCGCCGCCACCGCGATGAAGCCGATGCATCCCGATGCCGCCGTGGCGATGAGCGCCACGCCGTTATAGTTCGACAGCACGAGATCGTCGCGCTTTTCGAACAGCCGGTCGGAGATGAAGCGTGTGAACGACAATTGCAGCGGCCCGGTCAGAATCAGACTGCACGCGATCAGGTAAGTCACCGACACCTGAAACTGGACGATCGCATATTTGGGTATCACGAACGCGATGCTCATCACGCCGATGATCAGGATCCCGAATATCGAAAGAATCAGCGGCCCTGAGCTGATCAGCCCCGCATACGCGTATGCGCGTGCGACGCCGAAAAACGTCTGCTGCCGCAGGATCTTGCGCAATTCGAAGCCGATGCCGGCCATCAGCGGCCCTCCTTGCGCGAGCCGGACGCAGCCACGCCCGCACCCGCATGGTTCACCGGGCATCCGGCTTCGAACGGCTGCCCGCGACGCATCCGGTCGGGGGCGATCGCGAGCGCATCGTACAACGCCCGATACCGGTCGATCATCTGCGCACGCGTGTAGAAGCGCCGGACCCGGGAGAGGCCGGCTTGCTGCGCGGCCTGCCAGCGCCGCGCGTCGCCGAGCAGGTCGAGCGCCGCCTGCGCGAACGCGGCCGGATTCGCGATCGGCACGACCGCACCGGCGGGCCCGAATGCGCGGTCGTCCTCTCCGAGCCCTTCGATCAGTTGCCGGCACGACCCGACGTCCGTCGTAATCGACGGCACGCCGGCCGCAAAGCCTTCGAGCACGACGAGCGGGAGCGCCTCGCTGATCGACGTCAGCGCGATCACGTCGACTTTCGGCAAAATGTCGTGAATCCGCTGGAAGCCGAGAAAGCGCACCGTCGTCGCGAGCCCGAGGCTCTGCGCGAGCGCCCGGCATTCCAGCGCATAGGCGGGATCCTCTTCTTCCGGCCCGACGATCCAGCCTTCGATTTCCGGCATCGTCCGCGATGCGATGAACATCGCGCGAACGAACGTCTTGATGTCCTTGATCGGCACCACACGGCCGATCAGCGCGACGACGCGGCGCGGGCCGCCGTCCCGCTTGTCCAGCAGCGGCGCGAAGCCGTCCACGTCAACGCCGTTCGGAATGTTGCGCGTCCGGGCGGCATCGGCGCCGTCGGCGATCTGACGGTGTCGATTGGCCTCGTAGAGCGCGACGATCTCGTCGGCCGCGTCGTAGGCGAGCTTGCCGAGCGCTTCGAAGAAGCGCACCCACAGCGCGCGGAAATAGCTGATCGTCGATACGTCCCGCTCGAACGCGCCGCGGTTGTCGCGGATCCACTCGCTTTGCAGCAGATCGATCTTGCGTTCCTTGGTATAGATGCCGTGCTCGGAAACGAGCAGCGGACGGCCCGTGCGGTAATGCAACAGCGCACCGAGAAAGCCCGCGTAACCCGTCGATACGGTGTGATAGACGCGCGCCGGCGGCAGTGCGCGTGCGATCCGCGCAAGCTGCCACAGCGGCTTGTGCATGATCCGCACCGTCCAGAAGTAGTCGGTGAAGGAAGGGTCGGTGCAGTAGCGGTGATAACGCTCGACGATGAAGTCCCACGCCGCGCGGCTGGTGGAAAACTGCTGCTCGTTCAGTGGTCCGTCGTCGCCGATCAGTTGGACCAGGTCGGCCATCAGCGCAGCCGGGTTTGCCGCGGCGCCGTCCGTACCCGGCCCGCGCCACGCATCGTGCAGCGCGGCCGATCGCTTGAACGCTTCGGGGTCGCCGGGAATCTCCCGTGCGCCGCCCGTATCGGCAGGCACGTCGCCATACAGATAATGGGATTCGAAGTGAACGACGTTGTCGGGCAATGCGTACGTGGCGCCATGATAGTCGCCTTCCCGGCTGCCGATGAACACGATCGCGAAGTGCTTGTGCGGGTATGCACGAATCATCTCGTTGACCCAGCTCGATACGCCGCCTCGCACATACGGGAACGTGCCTTCCAGCAGCAGGCAGACGTCGATCGCGGTCGACGGCCCGGCACGGCGGTGAATGGACGGTTTCATGACGACCAGTAACGAACGACGGGATTGAGAACGGGCAGCGCGGCCGCGTTGCCGAGCGACGCGAGCAGCTCGGCCGTGCGCGAATACTCGCCGCGCAGGAACGCGGCCTCGGCGAGCCACGGCACGAGACGCTCGCGCGGAAAGCCCCATTCGAGCGCGCGGCTCATGTATTGCATGGCCGCATCCGCGTCGCCGGTCGCGAGTGCGAGGCGGCCGCGAACGAGCCACATCGCCGCGTCGCCCGCGTCGATCGCGAGCGCGGCCTGCGCGTGGCGGTCGGCCTGTTCGCGCGTGTGCCCGTGCACCGCACCGAGCACGAGATTCTGATAGACCAGCTCGAAGTACAGCTCGGCAAGCCGGCGATGGGTCGCCTGGCGCGTTGCGTCGTCGGTGGCAGCGTCGAGCGTCTGCTGCGCGTGGAAGATGTTCTGCGCGATCTCGTTCTCGGCGCGGTCGAGCGTGCCGTATGCGATGAGCCGCACGTCTTCGAGCGGATCGGCGAGCAAATCGCGCAGCAGCGTGCCGGTCGTGCGCGTCGGCATGCTCTGGATCGCAACGAGCGCGGAGAGACGATCCGACGCGGCCACCCGGGTATTCACGAGACGCGCCTGCAGACGCGCGCCGCCGCCGTGCGAGACGCGCGACACGAGATAGGTGACGAACTCGGGCAAAGGCACGTCGGCGTATGCGTCGTCGCCCTGCTTCGCGGGCCAGCAAGCCGCCCACGCACAGCTGGCCAGCACGACGAGGCCGCCGCCGACAGGCACGAACGTACAAGCCAGCCAGAGCGCCGCGAGCGTCCCGTTGCGCGGGGTTCGGTAACGTTGCGGCAGCAACTGCCGGTACAGCAGCGCCTGCGCCGCGCCGCCCACCACCATCGCGCCGAACACGGGCCACAGGGGGTCGACCGGCGATGCGGGAACGGGCATCGCCGCCCCCGCCCGGGCGAACCCGCCGAACCGCGCGAGCACGGCATATTGCAGCGCCGCGACGATCGCAATGCCGACGGATGACGCGAGTGCGGCCAGCATCGACGCCGATGGCACCCGTAACGCGCCGGGGGGCCACGAACCGGATCGCAGCCTAGACATGGATGCCGCTTCCCTTCAGCAGGCGCTGCAATGCCGGCCCCGGTTCGAGGCTGCCCAGATGCAGCGTATGCACGCCGATGCGCGCGCCTTCGAGATCGAGACCGAACTGCGCATCGAGGCTCGCCTCGACGCGTGCGAGATAGCCGTCGACGCCGGCCGTATCGGTCGCCGGCATCAGATTCACGAGCACCGATTGCGTCGGCGTCTTCAGCGGCCATACGAGATCGAGCGAACGGCGCCCGCGCATCACGTGCTCGAACAGCGAATCGTCCGCCTCGTCGTGCTGGAACACGAGCGCGACCACCGACGACGCAATCCCCGATTCGCGCTGCAGGCGCGTCAGACGCGCGATGTCGAGCGCGAATTCGTACGGGCACGCCGGTACTGCCGCCATCACGTCGCGCACGCACGCCGCATGCTCGACGCCGTCCGCGTAATAGCCGAGCAGCACCAGCAGCAGTTGCAGATTGTCGAAGTTCAGCGACAGAAACGGCATGCGCTTAATCGCGAGCAATGCGATCAGGCGGCCGTCTGCGCACACGACCGGCGCGGCGACGAGCAGCGCCGTATTCGGCGCCACGTCGCCGCTGCTTTTCGGATGGGCGATGCATTTCGTCTCGAGCGCGCGGGCCACGAGGCTGTCGCGCGGATCGAAATCGAATGCATCGCCGAGCCGCGCAACCGGTTCGCACACGATTCCGGGCGAGTTCGTCGCGCCTTCGACCGGATACAGCGCCGCCACCTCGATCTGACACGCCTGCGCGACGAATTCGAGCAGCGCGTGCGCACCGGGTAGCCGTACCGTGCTCGCCGCACCCTGCGGCGCCGCATCGAATCCGTGCGCGAGCGACAGCCGGCGCAGTTCGGTGATCGAATCCCGCAGCGTGGTCGGCTTCGACAGCAGGTCCTTTTCCAGCCGCTCGTGCGACAGACGCATCAGGTAGTGGCTCTTCGTGATCGCGACGAGCCGGTCGTTCAGATAGTCGTTGAGCGCGTTCGCCCGAGTTGCGCGAGCGCCCCACGTGTCGCCGAAATGGCCGACGACGATCGTCTGCAGCAACCCGCCGGCGAAGCGCTGCAGCGGCCACGCTTCGCCGGCCGCGGCAGGATGCAGGTGGGCGACGCATTGCCATGCGCCGATCATCAACGCGTTCGCGAGCAGCCCGAGCAGCGTCCCGTAACGCAGCGCGACGATGAGCGGGCCGAACCACAGCCACGGAAAGTCCGCACGCAGCAGCAGCGGATCGCTCCGGTCGAAGTACCAAGCAAGCGCGAGCACGAGCAGCATGAACACGATCGTTTCCACGACCGAAACCGGCCGTGCAGCGGCAGGCGCGACGAGACGGCGTACCGTACTCAGGTGCCCGAACGGATTCGCCTGACGCGATCGAGGCGACGCCGGTGCAGGGCCGCTCCCCCCGTGCGGGTTGCCGGTAGCGTTCGCGGCGCTCATGGTCGCCTCCGGGTCCAGTCGTGTCGGGCACGCATCACGAGCGCGGCCGCAACGGCGCGAGCAGGCGGCCGACCAGCGCATTCGCGACGCTCGACAGGCTCGAACGGCTCCAGCCGCTGCGCGTGCCCGCCGCGCTCCAGACGACCCGGCCCGACTCGACGTCGACGAGTTCGAAGGTCAGCCCCGCGACCGGCTCGCCATCGACGCCCACCTTGTAGCGCCACTCCTCGACGGCGCCGGCCAGCACGTACTTCACGTGATGCTCGCGCGCCCACGCGAGCCGACGCTCGCCCGTGTCGCGCTGCGCGGTGTCGAACATCGCGTTGCCGTCTCCGTCGGCCGGCGCGAGACGCACGTCGGCCAGCCCGTTCGCGCGCAATACGGTCGCCGCGAGCGCCGCGGCGCTCCCGCCGGCCGCAGGCGTTTCGGTGAAGTTCGCAATCGGTGCGATCGCCACCGCATCGCTGGCCGCGAGCGTCGGCGCCGCGGTCTGTCGCATCGAGCCGCAGCCCGCCAGCACCGCCGCCGACATCGCGATCGCCGCGCCCCAGCGGACGAGCCCGGCTGCCTCCGCGCCGCTCAACCATCCGGACCGTACAGTCGCTTCGTTCATCTCGTTCATCGAACCACTCCCTACTCACTTCGTTGCATGCATCATCGTGCGCGTCGTTCCGTTCGCGCCGCGCAACGATGGAAACCGGAATCAATAAAACCAGCGGTATTGCGCGCCGACCACCGTCACGGGCGTACCGAGGCGTGATACACGCTGGTGCTGGATGAACAATGCGGCGTGATCCCCGCCGAACACCGAACCCGCCATGCCGGCATCGACGGCCGCTCCGCCGCCCTGAATCGAATCGTGCAGGACGCCGACCTCGAGAAACGGCCGCCACCGATGCGTGTACCGCTCGCGCAGATCGGTCCCGAACCCCGCGAACAATCCGTATTGCGTGTACGTGGCCGGCATGAAGTTTCCCGCGGAGCCCGACCGGCTCGCGGCAGGCAGAAGCGACGAAATCAGCGTGTCCGCCCGCCCCCCCGCACCGTAATCGCCGTGCGTGCCCACGACGCGGATCGTATAGTCCGGGTACGCCGTACGAATTCGGTAACTCACCTGCGCGGTCGACAGCACGCCGCTGCCGAGATAGGTGCGCGCCTGGCTGTAGAAACGGTCCATCTCGACACTGCCGGACACCGTCACGCGTTCGTTCGCCTGCCAGCTCCCATCGGCGATCAGGTTGTCCTTCATCCCGCCGATGCGCAACGTCGGCAGCTCGTCGGCGACCTGATCGCGGCCCGCACGTATGCCGAACTGCAACGGTCCGTTGCGTCCGAATTCCGCGCCCAGTCCGATCGTATAGAAGGCGTCGAGTCCTTCGCGGCGGCCCGCACTCACCGTGAACGCATCGTCACGCGTCTGCCGCCTGGCATGGACCACCAGCGAGCGGTCCGCCGACGGCACGTTGACCAGTTGCGACGCGTCCGTCGATCGCTGGAGGTCCAGCGTGGCGGTCATGCCGATCAGGTAATGCCCGGCGATCTTGCGGCTTGCCGCGATCGTCTGCTCGCTGTAATCGAGCGGATGTTCGGCGTAGCGCGTCACGGTCGCGTCGAGCGACTGCGGCCACGCGAGCGCGGTTTCGACGAAACGCCGATGCATTTCGCTGTCGTCGGGCGCGCCATCGAGGCCGTCGAACGCGAGCGTTTGTGCTTGCCCCGGACGGTCGACGGCTTCGGCCGCATCGATCCGGTCGTAGCGCGGCAGGCGCACGCCCTGATCGAGCAGACGCTCCATCGTTCCGATGTCGCCGTCGGCGAGCGCGACGGTCAATTGCGCGGACGCCGGCCGCGCGAACAGGTTCGCCGCCTGCAACGCGAGCCACCGCTTCGCAAGCGGATTCGCCTCGTGCGACAGCGCCCACGTGATCGCCACCTCCTGCGCGACTGCCGCGTACGCACGGCGATCTTTTTTCAGCATGTCCTGCATCGATTTCGCGCTACCCCGCGCCGACGATTCGAGCGGCGAAAGACCGCGTGCATCGCCGAGCAAGGTACGGCGTTCGCTGATGAAATCGGCAGCCGCCGAGCCGTCCTTCAGCAGTGCGTCGAGCAGCGCGACCGCGTGGTCGGCGTCCGAATATTGCGCAGCCAGATCGACGCCGCGGCTGCGCAGCTCCAGGCGCGTCTCGACGTCCTGCGACGTACGCGCCGGAACACCGCGTTGCATGGGTTGAGCGGCTTGCGGCGCCTGCGTCGTCCGTCGCGGCGGCGAGGACGATGCATCCCGTTCCTGCGGCGTCTGCCTGGCCTGCTTCCGGCCGAATGCGCCGATCTGCAGCCACACCTTGCGGCGAATCGACCACGCGAGATCCGGACGTCCCGCCATTTCCTGCGCGTCGGCGTACGTAAGCAGCCACAGCGGATCGTGCGACATCATCACGGCCTGACGGCGCAGATATTCGAGTGCATCGACGGGCCGGTTCAGGCGCAGTTCGGCCGCGGCATACGGTCCCCATAGCGGCGCGTCAGCCGAAGCCTTGTCGCGCCAGCGCTTGAGCGCCGCACCCAACTCGGCATCCGTGCCGTAATCGACCAGCGTCCACAATAGCGCCGCATTCAGATCCGCCGATGCGCCAGGCAGATCGACCGCACGCTGCAGATCGCGCAACGCATCGAGCGGACGCCCCGCTTGCCGCTCGTACTCGGCGCGCACGCCGAGAAAACCCGGCGACGCCTCGGCTGCTTCGCGCTCCTGCGGCGTGAGGCTCGCGAGCAGCGCGTCGATGCGTTCCATCGCGCCGGCCGCCGTGTAGTAGTAAACCGCCTGCTGCAGCGCACGCACGGTATGGTCGCGCCGGTAGTGCAGCGCCGAGATGCGGCCGGCGTCGATCGGGTACGCATCGTAGAAGTACGACATGTCGGCCAGATCCTCGGGTGTCGCCGCATCGCTCGCCAGCAGGTGGCGATACGCGTCGTGCGCCGCGTCATCACGTTGCAGCAGGCGCGCCAGTTCGCCGTAGTTGCGCCAGAACGCTACTTCGCCGTCCTGCGCGTAACGGCTCGCGTTCGTCATTGCATCGAGCGCGCCCGCGTAGTCGCCGTCGCGGTACAGGACGTTGGCGGTATGCAACGCGTAGCGCGGATTGCGCGGCTCGCGCCGTTGCAGCCGACGGTAGATTGCGAGCGCCTCGTCGTCGTGGCCGGCACGTTCCGCGAGCGCACCGGCGCGTTCGTCGAGCGCGTTCGCTTCACGGCCGTGCGGCAGACCGTCGAGGAACGCGATCGCGTCGTCCGGCCGCCCGAGGCGCTCATACGTTGCGGTGATGGAATCGACGAGCTTGAGATCGTCGGGCGTCGCCCGCGCCGCCTGCAGCAAAGCCGCCAGGTAGGCGTCGTCGGCGTCCAGCATCGGAGCGATGCGCCGAACGTTCCGCCAGCCGACGGGGTCGCCCGTTTGTCGCGCATAGTCGAGCCAGGACTTCAGCGCGAGCTGCGACGCCCCGTTCCATTCGGCCACCTGCGCCAGGCGCTTGCGCCACAGCGCCGAATGCGGTTCCTTGGCGAGCTGCGCGAGCGCGACCTTCTGCGCATTGGCGGGATCGGCGGACTCCAGGAACGACTGATAGAGGAGATCGGCAATGCCCGCCCCATCGGCAGCCGGCGGCGACGGAAGTTGCCCGGCGCCCGCATGCTTCGATACCTGCGTCGCGGCGACGAAGCGCATCATTGCGTCGCGCCGTTGCAGCGCGACCTTCACGACGTGCGCCCGCGGTTGCGTCTGTGCGGTGACTTGCGCTTGCGCCGCATCGATGAACGGGCCGTGGCCGTCACGGCCTGCCCGGAGCTGCCGCGCAACGCCACCGCGACGTGCGCTGCCCCATGCCATCGGACCGTCCAGATACGCGTACGCCCGCGGCGTCGAATCCGACCCGTGAACCGCCGGCATGGCGAGCACGCGCTCCGCGCGCCGGCTCCGATAGGCAATCCCGCCGATCCCCGCGCGCCGCGCCAACGCCTTCGCATACCGCTCGATCAGGTCCGGCCGCTGCGCCGCCCGTGCGAGATCGAGCAACGCGACGAGCGTCGGCTGATCGTCGATGAACGCGTCGTTCTGGCGCTGCGCAACCGCGATGGCATCGGCGGTCAGATTGCCGGCCTGCAGCACGCGAATGCCCGCGATGAAGCAGCGTCGCTGGGCGCCGAGCGTCGTCGCGTTCTGCTGACGCTCGAACCAGCTGTCGGCCGCCTCCTTGTAGTCGCCGATCTGCAGCGCGTAGCGCGACACGTATCCGTCCCACGTATCGCGATGTGCGGTGTCGCGCCGCGCGAGGCGCACATAGAAACGCAGCGCGAGCGCGGGGGCACCGACCGATGCCGCGGATTGCGCGAGCCATTCGAGATCGCGATCGGACCAGTCGAGCGCGGCCGCGTCGGAGAGCTGCCGGCGCAGCGCGGCAAGCGCAGCGGAACGGCGCGGATCGTCGGCCAGCATCGCGTTCGTGCGTTGCTGCGCGATCGCGAGCCGCAGCTTCATCGCGGCCTGCCGCAGCGGCGCAGAAGCTGCCTCGTCCATCCGTTGAACGACCCGCCCTGCATCGGCGAGCCGGCCCAGCGACACATATTGCTCACCGAGCATCGCCAGTAGCGCTTCGTCGCGCGGCCGCACTTTCAGCCATGCTTCGAGATACGCCGCGCTCAGATCGCTCGGGCCGCCAACCGCGGCCATCCGCTCACGCAGCCCGTCGTGCGGTGCAACCGCATAGCCTGCCAGCAGCACGACGCCTGCCAGCACCAGCACCAGCCATGGCGGCGCGATACGCGGGCGCTTACCGGCCACACGCAATCTCGACCGGTTGGTAGTGCATCGGGTGACGGACGTCGGCCGCCGTTTCGAAACGGAGAACCGTTCCATCGCGCCGTGCATCGATCGGTCGGCCCGCGATGCGCACACGGCAGCGCTGCGCGTCGGCGAGCTCGACGAACGGCTGATAGTAGCCGCCGAACTCGAACGACATCCCGTCGGCGGTACGGTGGAAGTTCCGGACGAATCCGTTCGCTTGCGCGATATACGGCGTCCCGCCCGGGCCATGCGGTTGCGCTGCGCCGCGCAAGCCGTTCTCCGTGTCGCGCTCGAACACGACACGCGCCGCGCCGTCGGCAATATGGATATAGAGGCCGTCCGGGCCGGGCGCATAGCCGGTCACGCCCTGCGATGCACGCAGGTCGGGCACGTCGTTGCGCGGCCAGTGCAATTCGCGCACGTCGCCGTTGCCGCGCACGACCCATGCGCCGCCGGCCACTTCGCGCGCGACCGCGAAACCGCGCCAGTCCAGCACCTTGTGCGTGTAATCGGTGATGTAGACAGGCAGCACCGGCTGCTTCAGCACGGTCGAGTAGATCTGGTCCAGCGCGCGCAGCGACGCGAGCTTCGTGCCGCTGTACATGTGGTAGTACACGTCGATCGGTTTGAAGCGATATGGATGCTCCGTCATGTCGTAGGTCTCGAGTACCTGCGTGAAACCATAAAACGGGCCCTGCCAGTCGTTCGTGTAAACGTTCTCGTCCTGGTTCGGCGCGTATACCTGGTACGCGCCCGGCCCCTTGTCGACGCCGAGCGGCGCGATATGGGTCCAGCTGTTCATCGACTTGCGGATGATCGTGTCGCCGCCGTTGATGTTCTGCACGCCGGCCGCATAGGCCTTGCGCACGGCGATCGCGGGCGGCTCGCAGTCGCCCGGCCATTGCAGCACTTCGGTACGCTTGCCCGGCGGCGCGAGACGCGAATCGATGTACGCGATCGAACCGGCGATCTCGCGGTCGAGATCGAACGTGTAGCCCGGGATATCCAGCGAGAACGCCGTGTCGCCGCCGTTGCCGCGCTCGACGTTGTTCCGGTGGTCGACGCGTGCGCCCGTCGTCGCATCGAGGTCGGCCATCTGGAACGGATGCGAGTAGGTATGCGAACCGATCTGCACCCACGGCAGCGCGAACATCTGCCGCGCGAGCGCTTCGAGGCGCGGCGACAGTTTCGGATACAGGCCGGTCGGCCCCACTTCGCCTTCGATGACCGACAACGTCATCGGCACCTTGTAGCGCGTGAAGATCCGTCGATAGAGCGCGTCTCCCGAATAATCGGCGCCGGGGAATTCCGCGCGCGACGCATAGCCGTCGCCGTCGACGTGCGACATGAACAGGCGCCGGCCGTTCTCGGTCGTGACGCTCGGCGACGGCATCCGCACGAGACGCAGCGCGTCGGTCACGAACGAGATCGGCTGAATCGCCCAACGCGTCTGCCCGATGCCGTTCAGCGAAACCACCGTGTACGGACTCAGCGTATAGCCGCCCCACGGCGTGATCGCGGCCGCGTCGACGTTCGTGCCCGCCGCCGCGAGCCGCAACAGCACACGGCTGCGCGATCCGACGCGCATCCCGACGAGATCGCGCGCATCCGGCCTCGGATCGATCTCGAAGTGCATCATCGGATCGCGCGTCACGACGCTGAGCGGCGCCGTGAACGGGCCGGGCACCGGCTGCAGATCGAGTGCCGCGCCCTCTTCCTGCGCGGCGTCGAAGCCGAACTGTCCCATGAAGGCGACCGGCACGTGATCCGCGATGCGCGCATCGATCCAGCGCCGCCATTTCGCGGGATCGGCGGGCTCCGCGCCTTCGATCCAGGCGACGACGCCCGCGTAACGGTCCGGTGTGATATCGGTCGGCAACGGGGCGTCGAGATCCGCGTATTCGACGTCGTAGCCAAGATAATTGAGCGGCATCGCGAGGTCGCGCACGCCGCGCGTTTCGTCCACTGGCGTATCGGCGTCGCGGTTCTGTACGATCAGCACCTTGCGCGGCAGCACTTCGATCGCACCGATGCCGACGACGTCGCGGCCGGCGTCCGTCACGTACGGCGTCACGCCGGTCGCGACGACCTGCGCGGCCGTCGCGCGGGCACATGCCCGGTCGGTGCGCTCGCAGATCTCGAGCGACAGCACCGGCACGTGCGTCTCGCGCATGAAAAGCCGCGCCGCGTCGACGCGTGCGCTGCGGTCGGCGGCGGCGACGTCGCGTACCGAACGCATGTCGTCGCCGTCCATGAAACCGCGTACCAGCGGCGGACCGAGCACCGCGTAAAGCACGCTCGCATGCGATTGCGCCGCACGCAGCGCATCGTTGCCGCCGACGATCAGCCGCGCGTCAGGATAAGTCGCATGAATTGCCTCGCTCGATGCAATCGCCTCCGGCGTGTCGAGCAGGAAGCCGCGATAACCGCGCGCCCACAGCGGCTCGATGCGCTGCGAGACAAACGCCGCGGGCCCGAGTGCCGGGCCCGACGCGCCGTGCGGTACGCGTGCGACCCAAACGGTATGCGCGAGCGGGTGCGTCGCCGGATCGAAGCCCCGGGCGGGATCGAGCACCACGGCGTCGAACGCTTGCAGCAAGCCTTCGGGCGGCTGGGCACCGTCGAAAAACGCGACGTTTGCACGTGGCGCGGCCGGCGGGGATGGATGTTCCGGGGTATCGGCCGCCAGGGCGTGCAGCGAAACGAACGCAAGCGCGGCGATGCACAGAGTCGCGGCAACGCTGCCGCGGGCAGCAAGCATGGAGGCCGTGCTCGCTCTGGGTTGGTGATTCAATTCGTGTCGTTCCGGACGTCAGGCAATGCCGGCGCATGCCGCCCCGGCACAGGTAAGATTAGCGGATGGTGTCTACAGCCGGGAGCCGTCCCCACATACGCACGGGACCGTCGCGCCCCATCGGCGCACGCGCATGCAGCAACCACGATGCAGGGGAGATCGTTTGCGCACGCACCGTTTGCCGGCGCCCACGCCCGCTGCGCCCCTCGTCAGCGATACGCGGCATCTGCAAGCGCGTGGCGACGCCGAAACCGGCGGCCCTGTCGGCAGTCAATACCAGAGCGGCTTGAAGTGCGCCCATGCCGTGTATGTCCGAGTAATATGCGAGGCGATCCGTGCTCTCGATCTTCGCCGCGGAGGGCAGCACTTCGCCTCGATAGACGACGAAAAAACAGCACGTGATGATCCACACACACAAGACCCGCACCGCAAATGGCTGCACGCGCGGCGCATTGCAGCCATCGACCGCGGAAGAGCCGATGGAACTGGCGACAAGCATCGAACCGGATGCTTTTTCCGACTTGGCCATACTTATTATTTCCCCGTTTGTTCTTCTTTTTAAAATTACCATGCCCAATGGTGAATTTTATGTTCTTACATAAATTTATGTTTTGATGCGACATCGTAAAGATGGCGAAGGCATTTCGACGGAAATCCGCCGCGTGATGGGATAACACCTTCGCCCAATCGGACCATAGCCATCCGGCGAGAGCGAAGTCACCGCCGACGTTTGTGGATTATCCCGGCCCAAGATGACCTGCCTATGGCATTCGACTCTTTCGATACGTCGTAGAGGGCGCGACGCGCACCATGGCCGCACACGTTTGCGCCGCCGCACTGCCATGGATTGCGATTGCTCCGAATATCGCATTCAATTGCCGTGCAGCCTGCCTTTAACCGGGATTTACCCGCGCTGCTGCACATGCGGTTGGCGTGCCTACGCGCAGGCACGCCCGCATTCGCTTCGATCGATACCCTCGCCGGCCGGGCGCGACCCGGCCATCTTGTCATCGCGTATCGCGCATATCGATGTCGCCGGCAATCCCCGGCATCGCCGCGGCACCGCTATCGGCCGACGCGGTCGACCCAGCCGCGATAGAACGCGCGGTACTTGAGCACGAGCTTGTCGTACTTGCTGTACGCGCCACCGCCGTCCGGCTTCATCCCGTTCCAGATCTTGACGTCGTACCCCGCGGCTTGCCGGGTCTGAAGCCCGAACAGCACGTAGTCGGTCGCGCGGCGCAGGACGCCGCCCACCTTCTTGATCGAGATCAACATGTGCATGACGTTCTTGCCGTCGCTCACCGGCGTCACGCACTGGAGCAGCTTGTACTTGACGACGCCATCCAGCGCGACGGTCATCACGCACCCGCCGGGGTAGCCGTCGAAGTGCAGGTTCATCTGCGACATGTTCAGGCCCAGCGCGCGCGACAGCATGCCGAGAGGCCCGAAATACCGGTTCACGGTGAAGTCGATCCCGGCGCCGAACCACGCGCCGGCCCGCGCCAGCGACTCGACCTCCGGCCACGCGCGCCAATCGTCGAAAAGCTTGAGCTCGAAGGCCGAGATCGGGAGCGCGTGGACGGGCGTCGCGTGCTGCGCGTCGTAGAAGTTCTCGACGATCCGCAAGACCGCCGTCGTCGTCTCGAACGCGAAGTGCAGGTGCATGAAATCGCCGTTGTCGACGTCGGCCGCGGCGATCTCGGGCAGCGGGTGCTGCGGCTGCGGAGAGCCGTACCAGACCCACACGTAGCCATACCGCTCGGCGGTGACCCACGTCGGCTGGCGCGCCCCGCGCGGCACCGGCTCCAGCCGGTGCACCGTCGCGCTGTGGCCGGGAATATGCACGCACTGGCCGTGCTCGTCGTACCGCCAGTGGTGAAACGGGCACTGGATGCACCCGTCCTTGATCTGCCCGTCGGCCAGGTTCGCGCCGAGATGCGCGCAGTGGCGGTCCATCACCACGGCCCGGCCCGTCGTGCCGCGCCACGCGACGCACGGGCGGCCGAACAGCGTCAACGCGGTCGGCTTGTCCTTGAGGTCGTCCGAGCGCATCGCGACGTACCAGCTCGCGGCCACGCGCGTGGTCGCGTCATACGCCGCCGACGGATGCTCGCCGGCGCGCACTTGATTCAATTGAACGTCGTCTATCATTTTCATTCCGGGGTCGGTCGACTACTTCAGCGCCAGGCCGATGCGGGTCGTGACGTACGCCCTGAGCAGCGCGAACATCGGGTTGTAGTCGAAATACCGTTTCACCTCCGCCGGCGCGCTGGTCTGCGTCCAGTGCAGCAGCTTCATCGCCGGCAGCAGGCTGTACTTCGAGTTGTTGAGCTGCGGTTTGGCGCCTGTGATGCAATATCCGAAGCCGAACATCGGCTTCGCGAATTCGCGTTCGTTGATCAGAACGTGAATCCGCGCCGCGGCTTCCTCGGCCGACTTGAGCCCGGCGCTCACGGCCTCGACCTCGGCCTTGGCGTCGTTGAACAACTGGTAGTACCCCTCCATGTCCGCGCACAGGAACCCGAGGTACGGCGCGTTGTCGTCGAGGTGATCGAGATCGCGCTCGTCGCGCGACGCGCGGAACCTCGCATGCGCTTGCACGAGCCG
Source organism: Burkholderia sp. APQ4-4ca (assembly GCF_057837105.1). Classification (NCBI taxonomy): domain Bacteria; kingdom Pseudomonadati; phylum Pseudomonadota; class Betaproteobacteria; order Burkholderiales; family Burkholderiaceae; genus Burkholderia; species Burkholderia sp. APQ4-4ca. The sequence goes on from NZ_JBYQCG010000234.1 coordinate 134,665, forward strand.
GAACTGCCCGAGGATCGTGCCGACCGCCCACAATCGGTGGAACGCGTCCCACAGGCGGAAGTCCGAGAACGCCGTGTAGCAGCAGCTGACGAAGTCGTCGTTGTGGTCCAGCAGCTTCTGCTGCAGGCGCTCGATGTACTCGAAGCGCTCGGGCGAGAAGTCGTCGTCGCGCAGCGCCTTGATCAGGCGCGCCGCGAGCGCATGGATCGTCACCGCGGTGTTCTCGAGCCCGCGGGAAAAAAGCGGATCGATGAACCCGTTCGCATGCAGCATCAGGCAGTAGCGGTCGCCGACGCAGGCGCTCGACGAAAACTGCAGGCGGTCGGTCTTGACCCAGTCGCGCACCGGCACGGCATCGCGGAACTGCGCCGCGATGCTCGGGAACCGCGCGAGGAATTCGTCGAATTCCTGCTGCGCGGAGATATCCGTTTTCGGGTAGACACGCGGGTCGAGCTGCAAACCGACGCTCACCAGGTTGTTGGTCGAGCGCGGGTGGTTGTTGAACGGAATCACCCAGAGCCAGCCGCCCTCGAACATGTGGTGCAGGGTCCCCTCGTGCCAACGCCAGCGCTGCCCCTTGACCTTGAAGATGTCGTCGAACGGCTTGACCCCGAGCATGTGCGTGTAGAGGCTGCGCGAGTGCGTCTTGAAACGGCACGGCTCTTCGCGCAGCCCGAACTTGGTCGCGAGCGGCGCGCGCGGGCCGCCGCAGTCGATCATGTAGCGGCCGGTGAAACGTTCGCCCTGGGCGGTGGCCACCGCGACGCCGTCCTTGTCGGCGTGGTATTCGGTCACGCTCGTCTTCTGGCGAACCGTGCAGCCGTACTTGATGGCGGCTTGCAACAGGTACGCGTCGACGTCCTGCCGGTAATAGTGGCTCTCCGGCCCCCACGGCAGCTCGGGAATCACGCATTGCGTGAATTCCTTCGGGTCGTGCTCCTCGCCGGGCTTGTGGAACACGAAACCGAAGTTGCGCTTGATGCCCGTGCTCGACGCGACGTAACGCTGCGTCGCATAGAACGACGTGATGTGGTCGAGCTCCGGAATGCCGTAGCGATCGGCGATGATGCGGTTCATCAGCGACGTCTCGGGGATCGACGATTCGCCGATCGTGAAGCGCGGGTGCGACGATTCCTCGAGGATCAGCACGCGAAACCGCTGCTTGGCCAGGATGGCGCCCATCTGGGTGCCCGACATGCCCGAGCCGAGGATGATCACGTCGTAGTGGTTGCTGTCGCGCCCGTTCGCGGGGCTCTGCTGAGTCATGGGGAAAACTCTCCTGGTGAGATGGAACACATGGCCGCCCGCGCCAAGCCGTCAGCGCGCGCCGAGCGCGGCGCGAACGCGTGAGCGCGCCGCGCGTGTGAGCGTGAGCAGATCGCCGAGCATGCTCGGCGCGTACCCGCCGCTGCCGATCGTGGGGCCGCTTCGGCCCACTTCGTACGCGCGCTCGGCCAATTTGCCGTGCGGCGCGCGAAAGCGCAGCAGCACCTCGAATACGCGGTCGAGGGCCGCCAACCCGGCGTCGACCGGCTCGCCCCGCGCACGGGCCGCTTGCGCTTCGCCGAGCACGCGGTCGACGAGCGCCGGCCGCCCGGCGAACCGCGCGTAGATCGCCCTGAACGTGGGAAGCACGTAGGGCAGGTACGTCTCCTTGAATTCCCGATAAGCCCGGTGGTCCGATTGCGCCCCCCACAGCACGTGCTCCAGCACGAAAAGAGGCATTTCGACCGCACCGGGGCCGAGGTAGTCGTGACCGCCGACTCGAATCGGTTCGTAATACGGACGAAGCTCGTCGTAGAACACCTGCAGCGAGATGAAGCGATACGCGTAGACGATCGAGTCGACCATTTTCTGCAGATAGTCCGCCAGCGTGTCGCACCCTTGCGCGAACGCGGGCGAGCGCAGCGGCACGTCGGTCAGTTCGACGGTCAGCGCGATGGCCGCCTCGAGCGCCGCCATCGAGATGCGCACGCTCTCGAGCAGATGCGCTTCGTCGCGCAGCCCGGTGTAGCTGCGCTGCGCGTCGGCCGCCGCGGGGTTCCAGACCGTCACGTGCAGCAGCGTCTCGCGCGGCGGCAACTCGGTCGCGCGCGCCAGGTCGAGCAGCACCGGCTCGAGCCCGGGCACCGCGTCCACGGGCTCGTGTCCGTGCCGCTTGAGCGATCCCAGGAAGAACCCGATGTCCCGCATCGCGGCGGCGGCTTCGACGAAGCCCCAACCCGAGGGCACGCCGCGTGCCGGAAGGAACTCGCGCAACAGCCCGACGATGCCGGGCACATCCTGTCGACGGTTCAGGCCCGGCAGCCGCAGGACGAGCGCGCGCGCCTGCAGCGGGTCGCAGGCCGCCACGGCAGCGTGCGTGGCCGCGATCGCGCGCACCCGGTCCGGAGCGCGCTCCACTACAGGATCTCCGGCGTCGCGAGCGTCGGCCCGGGCCGGCTGCGCGACAGCGCCGCGTCGCCCTCGCGCAGCGAGCGCAGGTAATCGTAGTTCGTCGGCAAGCTCGCCCGCAGATGCTCGGCGTCGCGCCGGATCCGCGCGAACATCGCCTCGGCCTTGTCGATCGATTCCGGCCGGTGCCGCAAGAGCGGCAGCGAACGGTCGGGCAACAGCCCCAGGCCGGCAAAAATGCAGTAGTAGTTTCCGTTCAACCAGAAGTTCTTGAACTCGTAGTCGAAGGTGTCGTAGTACGTCGAATCGTCGAACGACGTGGTGGTCAGCGGCAGCCCCGCCTTGTAGCGTTCGACTTTCTCCTGGATCGCGTCCGACAGCCGCAGGTCGTGCCGGTTCGCGCGCCAGAACGCGGTGTCGTCGCGCGACGTGGTGAAATAGTGCGCCTGCACGAAATCCCGGCAGTCGTCGAACATGTAGACGATTTCGGCGTTGAATGCGTCGGCCAACCGCGGGTCGAACGACGTATCGGGGAAGTGCTTCACGAGCTGGTACAGCGCCGCGTAGATGAAGTAGATGCCCGTCGATTCCAGCGGCTCAAGAAAGCACGACGACAGCCCGATCGCGATGCAGTTGTTGACCCACGCGCGCCTGTTGCGCCCGACCCGGAACTTGATCTGGTTGAGCGGCTGCTTGTCCGACAGCCCCCACAGGTCGAGGAAGTCGGCGGTGGCCTGATCGCGCGACGTGAACTTGCTCGAGAACACGTAGCCGCTGCCGAACCGGCCCAGCATCGGGATCTTCCAGGTCCACCCGGCGTTCATCGCGATCGCCGACGTGTACGGCTCGATTCCCTCGCGCGCGTCGTCGGCCGGCACGGCGCTGGCGACCGCGCTATCGCACAGCAGATGGTCGGACATGTCGATGAAGGGCTCCTTCAGCGCCTGGTTGATCAGGAGCCCGCGCATGCCGGAGCAGTCGATGAACAAGTCCGCTTCCAGCGTGCGCCCCTCCTTGGTGGACAGGCTGGCGATGTAGCCGCGATCGTTCAGGTGAACCTGCTCGACCTCGTCGACCACGCGCTTCACCCCGCGTTCGGTGGCCCAGCGCTTCAGGAAGTCGGCCACCAGGTGCGCGTCGAAGTGCCATGCATGGGACATCTGGCGGGTGCCGTCGGGCAGGCACGGCGCCAGCCTGGCGTCGAGCGCCTCGGTCTGCGGGTAGCACGCGTATTCCATCGGCTGCGGGAAGCCCTGTTCGCGCTTGCGCAGCCAGTAGTGGGTCAGCGGCACGCCGTCGCAGTTCGGCACGTTGCCGAACAAATGGTAAAAGTGATCGCCGCGCGAACCATCGGGAGCCTTCCTCCAGTTCACGAACCTGATCGCGGACTTGAACGCGCCGTTCACCTGGGGCATCCACTCCCGCTCCGGTATCCCGAGGAAGTCGAAGAACACCTTCTGCAAACTCGGAATGGTCGCCTCGCCCACGCCGATCCGGGGGATCGCCGCGGATTCGACGAGCGTGATGTTCGCGTGCTGCTGGAGCGCCCGGACGAGGTACGAGGCGGACATCCAGCCCGCCGTGCCGCCGCCCACGATGACGATATTCTTGATCGGGTGAGTCATGACACGCTTCCCATAGGATTGAAAATCGGAATGGATAGTGCCGCCTTGTCGAATTGAATCGGCAACGCTTCCGGTAACGCGTGATGACGCGTCCGGCCCATCACGACAAATGACATCGAAAAGGCGGAGTGAATCGCAACGAACGCATGCAACAACGGGAAGCACCCATCGCACGCGGCGGCACACCGCGGAATGGATTCTGCTTCGGCAAATTGACTTTCGGATACGGCGACTGTTACTAGCGCATTTATAAACTCAGTCTACCTAATTGTTTCCAGGATCGTCGCACCGCGCGCTTGACCCTCCGACACACCATAGCAGCGTTCATGACGGCGCACTTCGAAAAATTTCATATCAATCTCCGGTTGTTCAGAGAAATTCTAAATGCCGTTAAATTTCGACGAAATACCGCACAACGATCGATTCAACTTTTTCGAAACAACAGAATTCATCTTTTCATTTTAAGCACATTAATCCAGAATCTTTTCTATCTTTAATATGCGAAATGGCAGACTGAATTCACACGAAAGAAACAAAGAATTCACAACATCAAATACAAAACCGATGACCTTTTCACATTTTGTCGATCGTGATCTCGACCTAAAAATAATTCGACTCGTCGGCAGAGAAATTCGTCATGATGTGCGCGAGCGAACACGAAGGTCATGCGATGAGCATGGGCAAGTTCGCGAAAGCGCGGATCGAACGACCGTGCATGCAGGGCAACCGCTATTTCACGGTGCACCAACTTCGACCGGACACGAACCGCGACACTGACGAATCGAGGAGGCCGCGTGCCCATCCAGGAAGCGTTGCTGAAGATGGCGATGTACGTCTCGCTGGTGCTGATCGTGCCGGGGCCGACCAATACGCTGCTGCTGTCGTCCGGGCTGAAGGTCGGCCTGCGCGGCACGTGGCCGCTGGTCGTCGCCGAGGCGCTCGGCTACGCGATCGCGATTGCCGTATGGGGATTCTTTCTGTCCACGTTCGCTGCCGGCCGGCCCTGGCTTTATGACGTGGTCAAGCTCGCGAGTTCCATCTACATCTTTTTCCTCGCGCTCAGGATGTGGACGCATAGCCGCGTGCTGCAGGACGTGTCGGTCGCGCCGGTGCGCTTTCGCGACGTGTTCGTCGCGACGATGATGAACCCGAAGGCGCTGTTGTTCTCGAGCACGCTGTTTCCGCTGGAGGCGTTCAGGTCCGCGCACTATTTCGCTTGGGCGCTCCTCGTATTTCTGGTCGTGCTCGCGCCGATCGGCATGGGCTGGTCGTCCCTCGGCGGGATCCTCACTTCGCAACGCGCGTGGGCCGCCCGTACGTCGACGCTGCTGCGCGGCGCGTCGCTCGTGTTGTTGATGTTCTCCGGCACGCTCGTGTACTCGGTCGTGAACCGCTGATCGACGCGGCGTCGCACGCGACGCTTCTCGGTGCGCCCGTCATTTCTTTCGACATCGTTCGCGTGCGAACCCGAACGGGAGCTATCGAGCGGTCAGAAATGAAGGAATCGGCGAACCGGCGCGCGCCGGCTATGGCCACGTTACCGGAATCTCAGCCCCCGCGGCACCCTGCCGGGCACGCCCCGAATTCTCTCTGCACCGCAGAGAGAATTCAGCCAATTTCCCACCCAAGCCCCCGCTTCTCACCGTGCCCAATGCGAGCGTCCGCAATTGCGCTGCAGCACCGCCCGAGGCGAAGCCTTCTCTCCAGCAGGCATGGGCGCATTCTTCGCCTTGCCCCTCGACAAACAAGTGACCCTCCTAACATCAAAGGATTGCATTTTCACATTCAATGTGATTTTATTATCACCCATCGCGCCCCGCCCCTAACCCTGCGCGGTCGCACCCCATATACCAAGGAAGACACGCAGATGGAGACAATCGCCGTCATCGGCAGCAACATGGTCGACCTCGTGACCTACGTCACACGCATGCCCGCCCGGGGCGAAACGCTAGAGGCGCCGAACTTCGAGCTCGGCTGCGGCGGCAAGGGCGCGAACCAGGCCGTCGCGGCCGCCCGCCTCGGCGCGCGCGTCGTGATGGTCACCAAGGTCGGCGACGACGTGTTCGCCGACAACACGATCCGCAACTTCGAGCGCGAAGGCATCGACACCACGCACGTGCGCAAGGTCGCCGGCGTGCCGAGCGGCGTCGCGCCGATCTTCGTCGAGCCCGATTCAAGCAACAGCATCCTGATCGTCAAGGGCGCGAATCGCCATCTGCGGCCGGCCGACATCGACGCGGCCGCGCCGATGCTCGCCGAATGCGCACTGATCGTGCTGCAACTCGAAATCGAGCTCGACACCGTCTATCACGCGATCGAATTCGGCGCGCGGCACGGCATTCCCGTGTTGCTGAACCCGGCCCCCGCCGTGGCCGACCTCGATTTCGAACGCATCCGTTCCGTCGAATTCTTCGTGCCGAACGAAACCGAGCTCGCGATCGTGTCGGGCATGCCGGTCGATTCGCGCGAGAGCGCCGCCCGCGCTGCCCAAGCGCTGGTCGCGCGCGGGCTCGAGCACGTGCTCGTCACGCTCGGCGGCAACGGCTCGCTGCTGGTGTCGCGTGACGGCGTGCACCACGTGCCGGGCGTCCCGGTCGACGCGCGCGACACGACGGGCGCCGGCGACGCGTATATCGGCTGCTTCGCACGCTGCTATGCGGCGTCGCGCGACGCGATCGATGCGATGCGTTACGCGTCCGCGTACGCCGCGCTTTCGGTCACGAGCCTCGGCACGCAGAAGTCGTACGCCGACGCCGCGACGTTCGAACGCTTCCTCCGCGACGCCGGCTTCTGACCGGCGCCTTCATCGACGAGACATTGGGAAGGAGACACCCATGAGCCGGACCCCGATCGAACACACACCCGACGGCTATTACCTGAATCGCACGCCGCTCTTCGCGTTCACGCTGCTGTGCTGCCTGTTCGCGCTGTGGGGCACCGCCGCGAACCTGAACGACGTGCTGATCGCGCAGTTCAAGAAATCGTTCTTCCTGTCCGATTTCGAATCGGCATTCGTGCAGTCCGCGTTCTATCTCGGCTACTTCTTCCTCGCGATTCCGGCCGCGACGGTCGTGAAGAAGTTCAGCTACAAGACGACGATCCTCGTCGGCCTGCTGCTCTACACGACCGGCTGCCTGCTGTTCTTCCCGGCCGCGTCGATGGCGAAGTACGGGATGTTCCTCGTCGCGCTGTTCGTGATCGCGGCCGGCCTGTCGTTCCTCGAAACGGCGTCGAACTCGTATTCGACGCTGATGGGCCCGCGCGACACCAGCACGCGGCGGCTGAACATCTCGCAGACGTTCTATCCGTTCGGCGCGATGGCCGGCGTCTACATGGGCAGCTTCCTGATCTTCAAGGAAGGCGACGCGTCGCATGCGCAGCTCGCGGCGATGTCGGCCGCCGACGCGCACACGCACCAGCTCGCGATGATCCAGGCCACGCTCGAGCCTTACAAGTGGCTGATCGTCGTGCTCGTCGCCGTGTTCATCGTGTTCGCGCTCACGCCGTATCCGGCCTGCAAGGGCAACGGCGCGAGTACGGTCACGCACCGGATCGACGCGCGCGGCACCCTCGCGCGACTGTTCGGCAACCGGCGCTTCGTCGCGGGCGTCGTCGCGCAATTCCTGTATGTGGGCGCGCAGGTCGGCGTGTGGAGCTTCACGATCCGGCTCGCGATGCAGATCGGCGGCCTCACCGAGCGCGGCGCGTCGCGCTACCTGCTCGCGACGTTCTTCGCGTTCTTCGTCGGCAAGCTGGTCGCGACGCTCGTGATGAAACGCGTCGGCCCGGCCAAGGTGCTGATCGTCTACGGCATCCTGTGCATCGCGCTGCTCGCCTACACGATCAGCGTGCACAACATCACCGCCGTGTATGCGGCCGTGTGCGTGAGCATCTTCCTCGGCCCGTGCTGGCCGACGATCTACGGGCTGACGATCGACGGCCTCGGCAAGGACACCGAATACGGCGGCTCGATCCTCGTGATGAGCATCGTCGGCGGCGCGGTCGTGCCGCTGATCCAGGGGCTGATCTCCGATCACACCGGCGGCAACATGCAGCTTGCGTTCGTCGTGCCGCTCGTCTGCTTCGTCGTGATCGTGTACTACGGCTTCTACTGCCTGCGTCACCTGCCGGCGGCGACACCCGACGCGGCGGCCGACGGCCATGCGGCCTCGCGCTACGCCGCGACGCGCAACACGTCGGGAGCCTGATCATGCGCGGCGAGATCGAATTGCGGCGCGACGACTTCCGCGAAGCGCCGCGCACGCTGTACCGCACCGACGGCCTCACCGTCACCGCGTTCGCGTATCCGTCCGGCGTCGAGGCGCTGAAGCTCGAGAACCGCCGCGGCCATCTCGTCGTACTCCCGTATCTCGGCCAGATGATCTGGGCCGCCGAATTCGACGGTCGCGACCTGACGATGAAACACATGTTCCGGCAGCCGAAGCGCGCGGCGTCGATCATCGATACCTACGGCTGCTTCATGTTCCACAGCGGGCTGCTGCGCAACGGCTGCCCGGGGCCGGACGACACGCACGCGCTGCACGGCGAGATGCCGTGCGCGCCGATGGACCGCGCGAGCCTCGTCGTCGGCATGGACGCGCGCGGCGCGACGGTCGAAGTGACCGGCGAATACGAATACGTGCAAGGGTTCGGGAGCCACTACGTCGCGCGTCCGTCGGTGCGGCTGGCCGAGCACGAGGCGCGGATGACGATAGCGATGGACGTGACGAACCTCGGCGGCACGCCGATGGACCTGATGTACATGGCGCACCTGAACTACGCGTATATGCCGGGCGGCCGCTTCGTGCAGTCGCTGCCGCGCGGCGGCATGCGGCTGCGCGACAGCGTGCCCGCGCACGTGAAGCCGACCGCCGCGTGGCGCGACTACACGGCCACGCTCGCGCGCGATCCGGCGCGACTCGCGACGCTCGATGCGCCCGCGCTGTACGACCCCGAGATCGTGTTCTTCATGAACGAGGTTGAAACGGACGCCGACGGCGTCGCGCATTTCCGGCTTGCGCATCCGGACGGCGGCGCGTTCCACACCGCCTACCGCCCCGCGCAATTTCCGCATGCGACGCGCTGGATCCTGCACAACGCGGATCAGCAGGTCGCCGCGTTCGCGCTGCCGTCGACCTGCGAGCCGGAGGGTTACGAAGCCGAGCGCCGCAAGGGCCACGTGGCGGCGCTGGCGCCCGGCGCATCGCGCCGCTTCGAAGTGCTCACCGGCTACCTCAGCGCGGCGGAAGCGCACGATGCGTGACGCGATGCCCGGCGCCGCGTCAGGTCACGAGCGCGATCCCGTGCTCGCGGATCGCCGTTTCGTAGCGGCGGCTCAGTTGCCCGTCGGAGATCACGTAGTTGAAATCGGTCAGTTCGGCGAAATAGGCCGCGCGCACTTCGTCGAACTTCGTGTGGTCGACCAGCAGGAAGCGGTTCTGCGCGCGCGCCATCACCTTCTTCTTCGCATCGACTTCGTGGAAGTTGAAGCACGTGACACCGCAGCGCTCGCTCACACCGGCCGCCGAAATGAACGCCTTCGACACGCGCACGGAATCGAGGATGCCCGTTTCGGCGACCGATTCGAACACCATGTTCTGGCGGTGATACGCGCCGCCGCACAGGATCACGTTGCAATGCGGCTTCTGCTGCAGCTTCGCGAACACGTTCAGCGAATTGCAGACCGCCGTGAATTCGAGGTCGTCCGGAATGAAATCGACGATGAACGGCGTGGTCGACCCGCAGTCGACGAAGATCGTGTCGCCGGTCGTCACGAATTGTGCGGCCAGCTTGCCGATGCGACGCTTTTCCTCGGTCTGCCGGTTGTTCTCGGCGCTGATCAGGTACTCGCCGATATCGCTGCGCTGCGCGGCGAAATGGCGCGTCACGTAGCCGCCGATCAGGCTGAGGCCGTGCGGGTTGTCCGCGAGATCGCGGCGGATCGTCATTTCGGATACGCCGAACAGCTCGGCGACTTCCCTCAGATGAATCGCGTTCTGCCCTTGCAGCACGTTCATCAATGTCTTGATCCGTTCGCCCTTCTTTGTTTCCATGCCTGTATCCTGCGTGCCCGCCGCGTGAGTCGCTCGTCGTGCCGGGCGCGCGGACCCGGCCGGAATGTCGTATTTGTAACAAACCGATGTGAAAACATCAACTTTCCGTGTGCCCTTTCCGCACATGATCCGTGGAGTCCTGACACATGCCGCTTTCCAACGCCCAACTCGCCCAAACCATCGATCACACGCTGCTCGCGCCCGACGCGAGCGACGCGCAGATCCGCGAACTCTGCCGCCAGGCGGCCGAGCATCGCTTTTACTCGGTCTGCGTGAATTCGGCGAACGTGCCGCTCGCCGCGCGCGAGCTGGCTGAGACCGGCGTGCTCGTCTGCGCGGTGGTCGGTTTCCCGCTCGGCGCGGGGCTGTCCGCCGCGAAGGCGTTCGAAGCCACCGCCGCGATTGCGGCGGGCGCCGGCGAGATCGACATGGTGATCAACATCGGCGCGCTGAAAAGCGGCCGCGCCGACGACGTAAAGGCCGACATCGACGCCGTGCATCGCGCTTGCGGCACGGTGCCGCTCAAGGTGATCCTCGAAACGGGGCTGCTGACCGACGACGAGAAGGTGCGCGTGTGCGAGATGTGCCGCGATCTCGGCGTCGCGTTCGTGAAGACGTCGACCGGGTTCGGCCACGGCGGCGCGACGCTTGCGGACGTCGCGCTGATGCGCCGCACGGTCGGGCCGACGCTCGGCGTGAAGGCGTCGGGCGGCGTGCGCGACCGCGCGGCCGCGCTCGCGATGCTCGAAGCCGGCGCGACGCGGCTCGGGACGAGTTCGGGGGTGGCGATCGTCAGCGATCAGGGAGCGAGCGCGTCGGGGTACTGATCGCCAGGGTCACCCGCTTTCGTCGGCCACCCGTGAGAACGTTCGTCAACGTGCCGCAAGCAGGCGTCCTGCTCGCGGCCGGACCGGCACGCATCCTGGCCGGCGGCGCGCGACGCTCACACGGTAATATCCGACTTGAACGCTTCGGGCGCGTGCCTGCGCAGGATCTCGAGGCATTTTTTCCGGTCGTCGATGCGCATTTCGGCAAAGGGCAGCTTGACCTTGCGCACCTTGCCGGCGCCCGAGCGCGTCGCAACCCGGTACAGCACGACCAGCGAGAACGGGCCGCGCGTCACCTCGACGACATCGCGATACGGCACCGAGATTCGCTGCACCTTGAAACGGTCGCCGAAGAACACGGCGCGCGTCATCACGAACAGGTAAGCGAGGCCACCCAGCGCGCCGACGAACGGCATGATGAACGACGTGAAGCTGAAAAACGGATTCGCGCTCGCGGCCCAAATGAAACCGCCGCCGATCACAACCAGCGCGAACACCAGGGTCGGCAACGCGAAACGGCTGCCGCGCACGATCAGCTCGGGCTCGGATAACTGCGTCAGATCGTTCATGCTTGCCTCCCGGCGTGAAAAAACAGCGGTCGTCGAATGCCGGAAATTCTACGCTGGATCGGTGCGTGCGCAACCAAGCGCGCTTGGCCCGCCGGGTCGCCCCTTCCGGGCCCGGCAACCCCGGCACAATGCTGCCCATGCGCTACGACAACGCCTTCGTCTACCCGTCCTCCGGCCTCGCCGGCCGACTGCGGCGCGTGTTTCCGTCGCCGCTGCAGAGCAATTAGCGGCTCTACGTCGATACGCTGCCGGACGGCGCGCCGGCCGAGCGCACCGTGCTGTTCGTGAAGAACGTGTTCGATCACCCGCTCTATGCGCTTGGCAGCCGGCTGTTCAGCGACGCGCTGCCGTCGCATCTCGCGCGGCCGTTCACGCATACGGCACGCGACGGACGCTACGACACGCGGCCGGCGGGGAGCGGCGGCAGCGCGCCCGACTTCCGCTGCACGGCCGAGCGTCGCACGACCGGACGCTGCCCGACGCCTTCGCGCCATTCTTCGGCGACTGGCGCGCGGCCAGCGCCGCCCTGTCGCTGCAGCGCGCGGCCGTCACCCATGTCGAAGACTGTGACCGCCTCGCGTATGCGTCGATCGACCGGCCGATCGACGCATACGCGGTGCGGCCGCTGAAGACGGTCGGCCTCGCCGACGGCGCCCCCTCGCCCGCATCGGCGTGACCGGCGAACCGCTGTGCTTCGCCGTGCCCGACGTCGCATTCCGCGTGCTGTCCGAGCGGCTGCTATAGCGCGGCTCAGGCCGTCCGGCGCGCGGACGCGCCCTCGCCGCTTTCGTCCGCGAGCCGCCCCGCATAATCGCGCGCGAACTGCACGGCGATGCGGCCCGAACGCGCACCGCGTTCGAGCGCCCACTGCAGCGCGGGCTCGCGCGCCGCGCCAATCTGCGCGTCATCGAAACCGGCCGCGCCGAGGCGGCTCGCGACGACGGCCAGGTACTCGTCCTGCGTGAAGCCGTAGAACGTGACCCAGATCCCGAAGCGCTCGGACAGCGAAATCCGCTCCTCGACCGCATCGCCCGGGTGCAGTTCGCCGTTCTCCGCGCGCGTCACGTTCGCGTTGTCGCTCGCCTGCTCGGGCATCAGGTGGCGGCGGTTCGACGTCGCGTACACCAGCACGTTCGACAGATCGCTCGCGACCGAGCCGTCGAGCACCGTCTTGAGCCCTTTGTAACCGGTCTCGCCGACCTCGAACGACAGGTCGTCGCAAAACACCAGGTAGCGCTCGGGCCGCGTGCGCACCAGTTCGACGATCGCCGGCAGATCGTTCAACCCTTCCTTGCTGACCTCGATCAGCCGCAAGCCGTGCGCCGCGAACGCATGCAGGCACGCCTTCACGATCGACGACTTGCCGGTGCCGCGCGCGCCGGTCAGCAACACGTGGTTGGCCACGAACCCGTGCACGAACTGGCGCGTGTTCCGCTCGACGATCGCCGCCTGCCGGCCGACGTTGCGCAGCGTGTCGAACGCGACGAGCGCGGGCGAGGCGATCGGCTCCAGCGGCGCCGTTCGATGGCCGCCGCCGAAACCGCGCCAGCGAAACGCAATGGCCGCGTCGAAATCGACGGCCGCCGGCGGCGAGGTGCCCGCCAGCGCCTCGAGTGCGGTCGCGATCCGTTCGAGCTGGCGCGCGAGCGCCGGCGCGGCCCCGGGCGCACGTCCGTCCGGCAGCGCGGCCGGCAGGTCCTGCATGTCGGGATGGGCGCTCATTGCCGAACGCCTTGCGCCGTGCCGGCATGAAACGGAAAGCGCTGTGCGATCGCGACGCCGAGCAACGCGACGCCGCCGCCGATCAGGTGATACAGCCGCAGCGATTCGCCAAGCAGCACGATCGCGCCGCCGGCCGTCATCACGGGCAGCAGGTTCATGAACATCGCGCAGCGGCTCGGGCCGAGCCGCCGCACGCCCTGCATCCACAGATACGGGAGCACCACCGACGCCAGCACGCCGGCGTACAGGATCAGCGGCACGCTCGCGCGCGTCGGCCACGCGGCCTGCGCGGGCAGCCGCAGCAGCATCGGCGCCATGAACACGAGCGCCGCGAGCGCCTGCACGTAGGTCGACTGCCAGGCCGGCAACGCGCCGATGCGCCAGCGCTTGAGCAGCACGCCGTAAAGCGCGTACGCGGCCGACGCGGCCAGCATCAGCAGGTCGCCCGGATGCACGCCGTGCGCGACAATCGCCGCCGGGTGCCCTTCGGCGATCAGGTAGACGACACCCGCGAGCGACAGCACCCCGCCGCCGATCATGCCGGCGCCCGGTGGATCGCCGAGCAGCAGCGAGCTCAGCAGCATCGTCATCAGCGGTACGAGCGCGGTGATGATCGCCATGTTGGTCGCGCTGCTCGTCTTCGCGGCCTCGTAGGACAGGCTCTGGAACAGCGCCATCGCGAGAAAGCCGAGCACCGCGAGCTTCGGCAGGTACGCGACGAGCACCGCGCGATTGCGCCACGCGGGGGCCAGCGTGAAGACGCTCATCAGCGCGACGGCGAGCAGCAGCCGGTAGAACGTGATGGCCGACGGATCGATCGTCGAGGCGGACAGCTTCGACACGACGACGTTGCCGGCCCACAGCGCGATCGCGCAGAAGGGGAGCAGAAAAGGAGACTTGTTCATCGCGTTTGTCGGATTAATATCGTGACAGGAGGGTCTGGCGTGAATCGGAACGCCATCGTGCCCGGCCGCCCACTGCCTGTCTCACGCCAAAATGTCACGACTTGTCGCCAATCGGACACTCGAGTCCACCCCGCCCTTCGCCCACCTGCGCTACGAATCGACGCCGATGCCCGTGTCGGCGATGGCGGCCACGTACGCGCACGGCACGTCGATCGCGCCGCACCGCCATCGCCGCGCGCAACTGCTCTATGCGATCGAGGGCGTGATGCACGTGGAGTCCGAAGGCGCGTCGTGGGTCGTGCCGCCGACGCGCGGCGTGTGGCTCGAAGCCGGGCTCGACCATACGGTGCAGATGAGCGGCGACGTGCAGATGCGCACCGTGTTCGTCGAACCGGGCGCGGTCGAGCACCTGCCCGCGCGCAGTTGCGTCGTCGAAGTGCATCCGCTGCTGCGCGAGCTGATCCTCGCCGCGGTCGACGTGCCGCTGGATTACGCGCCGGGCTCGCGCCACGATCACCTGATGCACCTGCTGCTCGCGGAAGTGACCGTCGCGCCGCTGCTGCCGCTGTATCTGCCGTGGCCGCACGACGCGCGCCTGCGGACGATCTGCGACACGCTGGTCGCCACCCCCGACGATCAGCGCACGATCGCCGAGTGGGGCGACCTGCTCGGCCTGTCGGTCCGCACGCTGCATCGCGCGTTCCGGCGCGAGACGGGGCTCAGCTTCCGCCGCTGGCGCGAGCAGGCGCGGCTGCTGCTCGCGCTCAAGCGGCTGGCGCACGGCGAGAAAGTGCTGACCGTCGCGATGGATCACGGCTACAGCAGCCAGAGCGCGTTCTCCGCGATGTTCAAGCGGCACTTCGGGATGTCGCCGTCGGCGTTTTATGCGTAACGGCAGCACGACCGCTACCGCGCCGCGATTGCCGCGACGAAACACGCGCATGCGGCATGCCGACGCCACGGGGGCGCACGTGATTCCACCTCGTCCGGCCGTGCAGGTAGCGCATCCACAGCGCCGTGCCTTGCGTCGCGGCCGGATCGGCCGCAGCGAGCACATCGTCACGCGGCACATTGACGGCCCTCGTCACCGCGAAGATGCCGAACACAGGGAGCACGCCGCCTGCGAGCGCGGCCATCGCGCCCGGCGAGCCGCGATAGAACAGCGCGATCGCGACGAGCGCGAGCACCATCAGCGTCGTACCGAGGAACAGCGGCATGAACGGCGAACGCACGATGTCGACGTCGATCGATGCTCGGCGGCGCCCTCAAAGTAAACGGCCGCCCGAAGGCGGCCGCTCGAAGTGGAATGAAGTACCGCTTACTTGCTGTAGTCGTACACCCCACGCCCGGTCTTGCGCCCGAGCCTGCCCGCCGACACCATCTCGCGCAGCAGCGGACACGCGCGATACTTCGGGTCGCCGAAATCCTTCAGGAACACGTCCATCACCGCGAGGCACACGTCGAGCCCGACGAGGTCGGCCAGCGCGAGCGGCCCGATCGGATGGTTCGCGCCGAGCTTCATCCCCGCATCGATCTCCTCGGCCGACGCGATGCCTTCGGCCAGCACGAAGAACGCCTCGTTGATCATCGGCACCAGGATCCGGTTCACGACGAAGCCCGGCGAATTGCGCACGCCGATCGGCGACTTGTCGAAACGCTCGGTCAGCGCGCGCACGGCCGACGCGGTCGCGTCGCTCGTCTGCAGCCCGCGGATGATCTCGACGAGCGGCATCAGCGGCACCGGGTTGAAGAAGTGCATGCCGAGAAAGCGCGACGGATCGGCGAGCGGCGCGGCAAGCGCGGTGATCGAGATCGACGACGTGTTGGTCGCGATGATCGCGTCCGGGTGCGCGACCGCCTCGATCTGCTTCAGGATGCGGCCCTTCAGCTCGACGTTCTCGGTCGCGGCCTCGATCACGATGTCGATCGAGGCGAGCGTCGCGTAGTCGGTCGACGTCGTGATGCGCGCGAGCGCCGCATCGCGTGCATCGGCCGCGAGCTTGTCCTTCGACACGAGCCGTTCGAGGCTGCCCTTCAGCGTCGCGAGGCCCTTGTCGAGCGCGGCGTCGCTGACGTCGATCATTACGACGTTCAGTCCTGCAACGGCGGCGGTTTGCGCAATGCCGTTACCCATGGTTCCGGCGCCCACGACGCCGACGGTTTCGATGGCCATGACGATTCCTGTGTATTCGGATGCTGAGCGGTCGATTATCAGATGTTCTCGAAGATCGCGGCAATCCCCTGGCCACCGCCGATACACATCGTCACGAGCGCGTAACGCCCGCCGATGCGCTTCAGCTCGTACAGCGCCTTCACCGTGATCAGCGCGCCGGTCGCGCCGATCGGGTGGCCGAGCGAGATGCCCGAGCCGTTCGGGTTGACCTTGGCCGGATCGAGGCCGAGTTCCTGCGTGACCGCGCACGCCTGCGCGGCGAACGCTTCGTTCGCCTCGATCACGTCGAGATCGGTGATCTTCAGGCCCGCGCGTTCGAGCGCCTTCTGCGTGGCCGGCACCGGGCCGATGCCCATGTACGCCGGATCGACGCCCGCATGCGCATACGCGACGAGGCGCGCGAGCGGCTTCGCGCCCTGCGCGCGCGCGGCGTCCGCGCTCATCATCAGCACGGCGGCGGCGGCATCGTTGATGCCCGATGCGTTGCCGGCCGTCACGGTGCCGTTCTCCTTCGCGAACACCGGCTTGAGCTTCGAGAAGTCGTCGGGGCCCGCGTCGTGCCGCACGTGCTCGTCGGTGTCGAACGCGACTTCGCCCTTCTTCGTGCGGATCGAGATCGGCAGGATCTGGTCCTTGAAGCGGCCTTCGGCGATCGCACGCGCCGCGCGACGATGCGATTCGAGCGCCAGCGCATCCTGCGCGTCACGCGAGATGTCGTATTTCTTCGCGACGTTCTCGGCCGTCACGCCCATGTGGATCGTCTGGAACGGGTCGTGCAGCGCGCCGAGCATCATGTCGACGAGCTTCGCGTCGCCCATGCGCTGGCCGAAGCGCGCGGCCGGCACGGTGTACGGCGCGCGGCTCATGCTTTCCGAGCCGCCGCCGATCGCGACGTCGGCGTCGCCGAGCATGATCGTCTGCGCGGCCGACACGATCGCCTGCAGGCCCGAGCCGCACAGGCGGTTCACGGTCAGCGCCGGCGTGTGCTGCGCGACGCCGCCGTTGATCGCCGCGACGCGCGCGAGATACATGTCTTTCGGCTCGGTGTTCACGACGTGGCCGAACACGACGTGGCCGACCGCATCGCCCGGCACGTTCGCGCGCGACAGCACTTCGGCGACCACCTTCGCACCGAGGTCGGTCGGCGAGAAATCCTTCAGGCTGCCGCCGAAATCACCGATCGCGGTGCGGACACCGCTCACCACCACGACTTCCTTCGCTGCATTGCTCATCGTCTCACTCCGGTTCGTTCGCGCCCGCGGGCGCGGGGATGCGTTGCGTTACATGTTCGGGTAATTCGGCCCGCCGCCGCCTTCCGGCGTGACCCACACGATGTTCTGCGTCGGGTCCTTGATGTCGCAGGTCTTGCAGTGCACGCAGTTCTGCGCGTTGATCACGAGGCGATCGCCGCCGTCGTCGTTCTTCACGAACTCGTACACGGCCGCCGGGCAGAAACGCGCCTCCGGCCCCGCATACGTGCGCAGGTTCACGTTCACCGGCACGCTCGCATCCTTCAGCGTCAGGTGCGCCGGCTGGTTTTCCTCGTGGTTCGTGTTCGAGATGAACACCGACGACAGCCGGTCGAACGTCAGCTTGCCGTCCGGCTTCGGATATTCGATCGGCTCGCACTGCGACGCCGGCTTCAGCATCTCGTGGTCCGCATGCTGATGATGCAGCGTCCACGGCACGTTGCCGCCCATCACCTTCTGCTCGAGCCCGACCATCAGCGTGCCGAGGTACAGGCCCTTGGCCATCCACTGCTTGAAGTTGCGCGCACGGTACAGCTCCGTGTACAGCCACGATTGCCTGAACGCATCCGGGTACGCGTTCAGTTCGTCCGACTGACGGCCGGCCTGCACCGCGTCGAATGCGGCGTCGGCGGCCAGCATGCCGGTCTTGATCGCCGCGTGACTGCCCTTGATCCGCGATGCGTTCAGGAAGCCCGCATCGTCGCCGATCAGCGCGCCGCCCGGGAACACCGTCTTCGGCAGCGACAGCAGGCCGCCGGCCGTGATCGCGCGCGCGCCGTACGATACGCGCTTGCCGCCTTCGAGAAACGCGCGGATCGACGGATGCGTCTTGTAGCGCTGGAATTCCTCGAACGGCGACAGGTACGGGTTCGTGTAGCCTAGGCCCACCACGAAGCCGACCACGACCTGGTTGTTGTCCATGTGATACAGGAACGAGCCGCCGTACGTGTCCGACTTCAGCGGCCAGCCGGCCGTGTGGATCACGAGGCCCGGCTTGTGCTTGGCCGGATCGATTTCCCACAGTTCCTTGATGCCGATCCCGTACGCCTGCGGATCGGCGTTCGCGTCGAGCTTGAACTTCGAGATCAGTTGACGGCCGAGATGGCCGCGGCAGCCTTCGGCGAACAGCGTGTACTTCGCGTGCAGCTCCATGCCGAGCTGGAAGTTCTCGGTCGGCTCGCCGTCCTTGCCCACGCCCATGTTGCCGGTCGCGACGCCCTTCACGGAACCGTCGTCGTTGTAGAGAATCTCCGCGGCGGGGAAGCCGGGGAAGATCTCCACGCCCAGCGCCTCGGCCTGCTGGCCCAGCCAGCGCGTGACGTTGCCTAGCGAGATCACGTAGTTGCCGTGGTTCTTGAAGTTGTCCGGCAGCGCCCAGTTCGGCGTCGTGACCGCGCTCTTCTCGGACAGGAACAGGAAGCGGTCTTCGCTCACCTCGACGTCGAGCGGGGCGCCGCGTTCCTTCCAGTCGGGAAACAGCTCGGTGATCGCGCGCGGGTCCATCACCGCGCCCGACAGGATGTGCGCGCCGATCTCGGAACCCTTCTCGAGCACGCACACGCCGATCTCGGCGCCTTTCTCGGCGGCCAGTTGCTTGAGCCGGATCGCCGCCGACAGCCCGGCGGGGCCGCCGCCGACGATCACGACGTCGTATTCCATCGATTCGCGCGGGCCGTATTGCTCGATGAGGCTTGCGGGGGTCATTGGCGTTCCTCTAACCGTTAGAATGCTTTTATTCGGGAGCGTATTGTCTGCGAAACGAAACGCTTGCCGCAACAACATGCAAGTAGATTAGCACGATCGTTCTATTTTTTGTGCTAGGGTAATGCCGCCCGGGCTGTGCCGCCCGGGCTGGCGCAACGACATCGAAAGGGGATGTGCAAATGGGTCGATCGATCAATCTGGAAGGCAAGGTCGCGCTGGTCACCGGCGCGTCGAGCGGCCTCGGGCAGCGTTTTGCGCAGGTGCTGTCGCAGGCGGGCGCGAAGGTCGTGCTCGCGAGCCGCCGCGTCGAGCGCCTGAAGGAGTTGCGCGCGGAGATCGAGGCGGCGGGCGGCGCCGCGCACGTCGTGTCGCTCGACGTGACGGACGTGCAGAGCATCAAGGCGGCCGTCGCGCATGCGGAGACGGAAGCCGGCACGATCGACATCCTCGTGAACAATTCGGGCGTGTCGACGATGCAGAAGCTCGTCGACATCACGCCGGCGGATTTCGAGTTCGTGTTCGATACGAACACGCGCGGCGCATTTTTCGTCGCGCAGGAAGTCGCGAAGCGGATGATCATGCGCGCGAACGGCGGCGGCAACGGCAAGCCGCCGTGCCGGATCATCAACATCGCGTCGGTGGCCGGGCTGCGCGTGTTCCCGCAGATCGGGCTGTACGCGATGAGCAAGGCCGCGGTCGTGCAGATGACGCGCGCGATGGCGCTGGAGTGGGGGCGCCACGGGATCAACGTGAACGCGATCTGCCCGGGCTATATCGATACCGAAATCAATCATTACCTGTGGGAAACCGAGCAGGGCCAGAAGCTGCAGTCGATGCTGCCGCGCCGGCGCGTCGGCAAGCCGCAGGATCTCGACGGGCTGTTGTTGCTGCTCGCGGCCGACGAGTCGCAGTTCATCAATGGCTCGATCATCTCCGCGGACGACGGCTTCGGCCTTGCGTGAGCGGATGACATTTCGCAACAAAGAAGACTGCCATGAGTGCAACTAGCGATTACTCCCCTGTTTTTGAGATGTCGATGCCGATCCGCTGGGGCGACATGGACGCATTCGGCCATGTGAACAACACGGTCTATTTCCGCTACATGGAGCAGGCGCGGATATCGTGGTTCGAGCAGCTCGGCATTGCGGGCGGCAATGGCGAGGGGCAGGGGCCCGTCATCGTCACCGCGTCGATGGAGTTCCTCAAACAGCTGCACTATCCGGGCGACGTGATCGCGAGGATGTCGGCCGCGAAGCCCGGCCGAAGCAGTTTCGACACCGGGTTCGAGCTCACGCGCGCGGACGATCCGCAGCATGTTTATGCACGCGGCAACGCACGTTGCGTGTGGGTCGACTACGCGCTCGGCAAGTCGGTGCCGCTGCCGCCCTTGCTGCGCGACACGATCGAGCACGCGCTGGCGACGAAAGTCGGCTGAGCGTGCATATCGGCAGGCGGCGCGTACCGGGTCGCCGGGGGCGCGCCGGGCCGGTCGTGTCCGTCAATCGGCCGCCGTGTGCGGCTGATCGTCATTCGCGCGCCGCGACGCAAGGCGCGTTCACTGCCCGAGCAGGCGCTGCAGCAGCTCCGGCGTATTGTTCGTTCCGTATTTGCGCATCAGCCGCGCGCGGTAGATGTCGACCGTGCGCGAGCTGATGTCGAGCACGCGTCCGATTTGCTTGCTGGTCTTGCCGGTCGCGAGCTGCGCCGCGATCTCGCGCTCGCGCGGGGTCAGTTCGACCGCGACGCGGCGCGTCGCGCTCAAATCCTCGAAGGTCCAGACGCCGGCCGCGAGCGGCTCGGTGCGGTCGAGCGCGCGGCCCGTCACGTGGCACCAGAACAGTTCGCCGTCCGCGCGCTTCATGATTCTGTCATCCGAATAGACACCGTTCGCGACCATCACGCGTGCGATGCGCTCGCCGATTCGCTGGAATTCGTCCGTGGACGGGTAGAGCACCGCATACGATTGTCCGATCAGGTCGGCCCGCGCGCAGCGAAAGATCGACGCGAGCGCGTCGTTGCAGTCCTCGATCACGCGGTCGCGCGACAGCACGAGGCCGAGCGGCGCGAGGTGGAAGGCGGTCTGGTAATCGAGATCGGGCATGGTGCGGGGGGCGGAGGGAAATGCTTATGTATTTTTGCGTATTGTGCCGCATCCGCGCCGCATCGTACCCTTTCAGGCATCTCGCGGCGTTCGTCGCGACATAAAAAGCGCGCCTCGACGCAGGCATCGCCGCGCATGCATAGAATGGTGCGGCGGGCTTGCGCCACGTGGCGCGTGAACCGGTTTTGCTGGTTTCCATAGAGGAAGGGACAACTGATGAACAAAGTCTATCCAAGCGCGGCTGCCGCGCTGGAGGGGATCGTCCGCGACGGACAGACCTTCGCGGTGGGCGGCTTCGGCCTGTGCGGCATTCCCGAGGCGCTGATCGCGGCGTTGCGCGATTCGGGCGTCAAGGGCATCACCTGCATCAGCAACAACGCGGGCGTCGACGGTTTCGGCCTCGGCCTGCTGCTGGAAACGCGCCAGATCAAGAAGATGATCTCGTCGTACGTCGGCGAGAACAAGGAGTTCGAGCGCCAGTACCTGGCCGGCGAACTCGAGCTCGAATTCGCGCCGCAGGGCACGCTCGCCGAGAAGCTGCGCGCGGGCGGCGCGGGCATCCCCGCGTTCTTCACGAATACCGGCTACGGCACCGTGATCGCGGAAGGCAAGGAAACGCGCCAGTTCGGCGATCGCCACTACGTGCTCGAGCCGTCGCTGACGGCCGACGTCGCGCTCGTCAAGGCGTGGAAGGCCGACAAGTCCGGCAACCTCATTTACCGCCGCACCGCGCGCAACTTCAACCCGATGTGCGCGATGGCCGGCAAGATCACCGTGGTGGAGGTCGAGGAGATCGTCGAGAACGGCACGCTCGATCCGGATCAGGTTCATACGCCGGGGATCTTCGTGCAGCGCATCGTGCTGAACGCGACGCCGGAAAAACGCATCGAACAACGCGTCGTACGCGCGAAAGGAGACTGACATGGCCTGGAATCGTGACCAGATGGCCGCGCGCGCGGCGAAGGAACTGCAGGACGGCTTCTACGTGAACCTCGGCATCGGCCTGCCGACGCTCGTCGCGAACCACGTGCCGGACGGCGTCGAGGTGTGGCTGCAGTCGGAGAACGGCCTGCTCGGCATCGGCCCGTCGCCGACCGAAGACGAAGTCGACGCCGATCTGATCAACGCCGGCAAGCAGACCGTCACGACGCTGCCCGGTTCGTCGATCTTCTCGTCGGCCGATTCGTTCGCGATGATCCGCGGCGGCCACATCAACCTCGCGATCCTCGGCGCGATGCAGGTCAGCAAGCAGGGCGACCTCGCGAACTGGATGATCCCCGGCAAGATGATCAAGGGGATGGGCGGCGCGATGGACCTCGTCGCGGGGGTGGGGCGTGTCGTCGTGCTGATGGAGCATGTCGCGAAGGGCGACCAGCACAAGATTCTCGAGGCATGCAACCTGCCGCTCACGGGTGTCGGCGTGGTCGACCTGATCATCACCGATCTCGGCGTGATCGAAGTGACGCCGTCCGGGTTGAAGGTGCTCGAACTCGCCGACGGCGTGAGCGTCGACGAGATCCAGGCGAAGACGGGCGCGCCGCTCGACGTCAGCGCCGTGGCCTGAGCACTACCCTGGTGCGTGATCCTCGACGCCCCGCGTTCCCGACGGAACGCGGGGCGTTTTGTCATGCATGCACGTGTCACGCAATCGCGCCGCCGCCGTCGATCAGTACCGTCGAGCCGGTTGCATAAGGCGTGGCCGCCAGATACAGGATCGCGTTCGCGACATCCTCCGGCTGGCCGACCCTGCGCGCCGGAAGCCGCTGGGCGGCGCCCGCGTACATCGCGTCGCGGGCGTCGGGTGCGAGCTTGTCCCACAGCGGCGTCGCGATCAGGCCCGGCGACACGGTATTCACGCGAACCGGCGCCAGTTCGAGCGCCAGCCCGCGGGCGAGCGCCTCGAGCGCCGCGTTGATCGCGCCTTGCAGGACGGACGACGCGCTCGGCCGCACGCTGAGGAAACCCGACACGAACGTCAGCGAGCCGCCTGGCGCGATATCGATCGCGCGGGCGATGCGATAGGCGCCCCAGAACTTGCTGTCCATCGCTGCCTGCGCGTCGGCCAGCGGCAACGCCCGGACCGGGCCCGTGGCCGTCTTCGCGGCTGAAATCACGACGTGGTCGAACCGGCCGGCGCGCGCGCAGAACGCGTCGACGTCCGCCGTATCGGTGATGTCGAGCGCGGCGGTCCGCACCTGCGCGCCCGGGATGGCGTCGACGTCGAACCTGGCCGGGTCGCGCGACGCGATCGTCAGATGCGCGCCGCGCCGCGCGAATGCCGTCGCGGTGGCGGCGCCGATGCCGGAGCTTCCGCCGACGACGAGTACGTTCTTTCCGTGGAGCGGATCGTTCATGGAAGTCATCTCCTGGATGATGAGTTAAACGGAATGAGCTGAGCGGAATCCGGTCAGATCGTTTCGGTCTCGCGCAGCGTCGACGGGCTGTGCAGCGCGAAGCGCGCGATGTCGTCCTTGCGCATGAAAGCGACCCCCGGGTGTGATCGAGCGTAGTGCAGGAAGGCGTCCCACGCGCGGACCATCTGCGGCGTGCCGCTGATCCGGTCGTGCGCGCTGATCGACATCAGTTTGCGCCGCTGTCCGGCTTCCGCGTACAACTGGTCGAAATCGAGCTTGATCTGCTCGAGGAACATCGTCGGCGAGTAGTTGCGGCCTTCGATCAGCAGGATGTCGTTGTTGCGCAGCGTGTACGGGACCACCGCGAAATCGCGACCGCCGACGAGCTCGATGAACGGTTCGTCGCGACTGACGTCGTCGATGTGATACAGGTAGCCGAGTTCCTGCAGCAGCGACAGCGTATGCGGCCCGCGCCGCAGCCAGTTGCAGTTGTAGCCGGTCGGGCGCTGGCCGGTCACCGCTTCGACCATGTCGCGCGCTTCGGTCAGGAAGCGGCGCTCGTCGTCGCGGCTCATCGCGAATTGCGCGCGCCACGTCGGGCCGTGCGCGGCGGCTTCGTGGCCGCGCGACACGATCTCGCGCGCCAGTTCGGGGTGCCGGCGCGCGGCTTCCCCGATCATGTGCGACGTCACTTTCACGCCGTGCCGGTCCCACAGATCGAGCAGCCGCGGAATGCCTTCCCGGTAGCCATACGCAAACCAGGTGGCCGATGCGAGATCGACCGGCACCGACGGCGGGAACGCGACGGCCGGAAACGGGCTGTCCGCCCCCGTGGGCGGTTGACCGCCCGCCTCGAACTGCATCGAGATCGAGATCACGAGCCGCGCGCCGTTCGGCCAGAACGGCGTGGCGCCCGGTGTCGCGGGCGCCGGCGTCGGCGCGGCGGTGGCGGCCACGGACGTGCCCGCGGCCAGCGCGACGCCGGCCGCGAGCCCGGCGCCGGCCTGGGCCAGGAACGTGCGGCGCGGCAGAGGCGTCGCGGAAGTGTCGTTATCGTGAGTCATGGTCCCCTCCGTCAGCCGACGAGCCCGAGCTGACGCATCAGCGTCAGGTTGTCCTCGATGTGCCAGTTTTCGGCGATCCGGCCGTGGTCGATCCGATAGATATCGGTCGCGATGAAGTCGATCGCCTGCCCGCGCCCGGCCGTTCCGTTGAACGCCCCGGTGAAATGCCCGCGGAAATGCAGGTGCACGACGACCCGGTCGCCGGCGACGATCATCTGTTCGATGTCGCAGCGCAAGTCGGGGATCGCGCCGCGCATCGTGCTCGAGGCCGCGAGCGGCCCCGGTACGCCTTGTTCGCGGCCGGGCGGCAGCGTGCGGTCGGTGAAGTCGTCTGCGAGCGCGGCGCGGGCGAGCGCGGGGTCGCCGGTATTCCAGAAGCTGCCGTAGCGGCGCGCGGCCAGCACTTGTGCGCGGGCCTGCGCGGCCGGCAAGCCTGCCGCGACGGTCAGGGTGTGCGGCGCGACGAGATCGGCGGCATGGGCGGCGGCGGGCCAGAGCGCCACGACGCAAGCGGCTGCCGCGAATGCGTGCGCGACGGGGCGGGTGGCCGAACGAAGGCGGATCGACATGGTTTCGAGGGTCCTGTGAAAGCGTCAGGCGACGACGCGGAACAGGTATGGTAGGTTTCCGTTCTGCATACAAATACGGGCAAAAGGCGAATGGATTATTCGAAAAAAGGAAAGGTTGGGGTGAGGCGAGCGCCATGACGCTGATCGACGATTTTCCGGCGCTCGATACCTTCGCGCGGATCGTGTCCGCCGGCAGCCTGTCGGCGGCGGCGCGCGAGCTCGATCTGTCGTTGTCCGTCGTCAGCAAGCGGCTCGCGCATCTCGAATCGCGGCTCGGCGTGCGCCTGCTGCACCGGACGACGCGGCAGCAAACGCTCACCGACGACGGCGCGCAGTTTCACGCGCAGGTGCTGCGCATCCTCGCCGAGATCGAGCATGCGGAAACGCTGATGCGCGATCGCCGCGGCACGGTTAGCGGCGTGCTGCGCGTGACGGCGCCTGGCGAGCTCGGCCGCCTGCGGATCGCGCCGCTTGTAGCGGCCTTTCAGCAGCGACATCCTCAACTGACCGTGCAATTGATGCTGACCGATACGGTCGTCGATCTGCTCGCGTTCGACATCGACGTCGCCGTGCGGATCGGCAATCTTGCCGATTCGACGATGATCGCGCGCGAGCTGGCGCCGAATCATCGCGTGCTGTGCGCGTCGCCGGGCTATCTCGCGGCGCACGGGGCGCCGGCCCATCCGGCCGAGCTTCGTGCGCATCGATGCATCGTGATGGGCGACCAGCCGCGTGCCGAATGGCGATTCGACGGCACGCAAGGCGGCGTGGCGGTCGAGGTGACGGCCGCGCTGCTGACCAACGACGGCGGCGCGGCGCGCACGCTGGCGCTCGAGGGCGCGGGTATTGCGCTGAAGTCGATCTGGGACGTCGGCGCCGATCTCGACGCCGGCCGGCTCGTACGCGTGCTGCCGGCCTTCGCGGCGTCCGCCGCGCCGCTGCATGCCGTCTATCCTGGCGGCCGTCACGTGCCGTTGCGCGTGCGGACGTTCGTCGATTTCCTGCGCGAGCAGTTGCGTGACGCGTGGCGCCGCCACGACTGAACCCGTTCCGGGTGGCGGGCCGGGCGCGTGGCGCCCCGTCATTCCGAAGCGGTTTACAATCGTTTGCATCGGGCGCCGCAAGCGTTGCCCCGCGCGTCGCCCCCCCGTTCGACAGGATGCCAACGATGCCAACGACCCCAGCGAATCCCCCGGTTCCCCGCCAGCGGCGCGTGCAGTGCGCGAGCACGGCCGGCCTCCACCACGTCGCCTATACCGAGTGGGGCGACCCCGCGAATTCGCGCGTGCTCGTCTGCGTGCACGGCCTGACCCGCTCGGGCCGCGATTTCGACCGGCTGGCCGCCGCACTGTCCGATACGTATCGCGTCGTCTGCCCCGATGTCACCGGGCGTGGCCGGTCGGACCGGCTGGCCGATCCGCGGCTCTATGCGATTCCGCAGTACGTGGCCGACATGGTGACGCTGATTGCCCGGCTCGACGTCGAATCGGTCGACTGGTTCGGCACGTCGATGGGCGGCCTGATCGGCATGGCGCTCGCCGGGCTGCCCGGTTCGCCGCTGCGCCGGATGATCGTCAACGACGTCGGCCCGCGCATCGAGCCCGATTCGCTGACGCGCATCGGCGAGTACCTCGGCGTGCAGCCGCGCTTTGCGACCGAGCAGGAGGGCGTCGACTATCTGACGTCGCTATCGCTGCCGTTCGGTGCGCTGAGCGCCGACGAGTGGCGCGAGATCAACGGGCCGTTGCTGCACGAACTGCCCGAAGGCGGCTGGACGATGCGCTACGATCCGCGCATCGCCGAGCCGTTCAAGGCGACGACGCCCGAACTGGCCGCGCTCGGCGAGGCCGCGCTGTGGCGCGCGATCGAGACGACGGACGCGACGCTGCTCGTCGTGCGCGGGGAGACGTCCGACCTGCTGTCGCGCGAGACGGCGGCCGAAATGGTCCGTCGCGGCCGGCATGTGACGCAGGTCGAGATTCCGGGTGCGGGCCACGCGCCGGCGTTCGTCAGCGCGGACCAGATTGCGCTCGCGCGGCGGTTTTTCGTCGAAGGCGACGCATAAACGCGTCATAATATGCGGTTCGGCGGCACGCGGGCCGTGCCGTCGCCCGAATTCCTACCCATCACGACCGGAACATTTCATGGCAGTCATTCGTCACCACGTCGGGGCCCGTCTCTCCGAAACCGCGATCCACAACGGTACCGTGTATCTGGCCGGCCAGATCGCCGAAGACACCACGCAGGACATCCGCGGCCAGACGCGCGAAGTGCTCGGCCACATCGACCGCCTGCTCGCCGAAGCGAACAGCGACAAGGCGCATCTGCTGTCGGTGCAGATCTACATTTCGGATCTCGCGAACTTCGAAGGCATGAATGCCGAGTGGGACGCATGGGTCGCGCCGGGCAACACGCCGCCGCGCGCGACCGTCGAGGCGAAGCTCGCGGATCCGGCGCTGCTCGTCGAGATCGTGGTCGTCGCCGCGCAGCGGAGCTGAGCGTTATCCGACGATGACCGCATTCCGGCAGGCCGTGCAATGACCGAATCCGTTTCCGCTTCTCCCGTCGCGGCGCCGTCGTTCGACGACGTGCTCGCGTTCGTGCGCGAGCGGGCCGGCGACGCGCGCCTGTCGTCGGGCGAACTGCTTGCCGATCACTCGGCCGGCACCGCGGCGATCATGCGCACGCTGAACGTCGATCCGCACGCGATGCAGGCCGCCGCGCTGTTCGTGCTGACGCCGCACCTGAGCGATCCCGAGCGCGAGCTGACCGAGCGTTTCGGCGACGAAGTCGCGCGGCTCGTGTCCGACGTGCGCAAGCTGTTGCGGCTCGGCACCGTCAGCCTGCGCGCCGCGCAGAACGCCGCGAGGCCCGACTCCGGGCGCGACGCGGCCGAAGAGCGGCGCACGCAGATCGAGGCGCTGCGCAAGATGCTGCTCGCCTTCGCGCAGGACATCCGCGTGGTGCTGATCCGGCTCGCGTCGCGGTTGCAGTCGCTGCGCTACTACGCGGCCGCGAAGCTGGATCCGCCGCCCGACGTCGCGCGCGAGACGCTCGAGATCTATGCGCCGCTCGCGAACCGTCTCGGTATCTGGCAACTGAAGTGGGAGCTCGAGGATCTCGCGTTCCGCTTCGAGGATCCCGTCACCTACAAGCGGATCGCGAAGCTGCTCGACGAGAAGCGCATCGAGCGCGAGGCGTACGTCACGCAGGCGATCGCGCGGCTGCAGCACGAGCTCGCGCAAGCGCACATCCAGGCCGACGTCAGCGGCCGGCCGAAGCATATCTACAGCATCTGGCGCAAGATGCGCGGCAAGGAGCTCGATTTCTCCGAGTTGTACGACGTACGCGCATTCCGCGTGATCGTGCCCGACATCAAGGATTGCTACGCGGTGCTCGGCATCGTGCATCACCTGTGGCAGCCGGTGCCGAAGGAGTTCGACGACTACATCTCGCGGCCGAAGCCGAACGGCTACAAGTCGCTGCATACGGTCGTGATCGGCGACGACGGCCGCGCGTTCGAAGTGCAGATCCGCACGCAGGAGATGCATCGTTTCGCCGAGTACGGCGTCGCCGCGCACTGGCGCTACAAGGAGGCCGGCGCGCGCGGCTATGGCGGCCAGTTCTCGGCGAGTGACAAGTACGACGAGAAGATCGCGTGGCTGCGCCAGTTGCTCGCATGGAAGGACGACGTCGAGGACGGCACCGAGGTATCGGGCGACCAGGCGTGGGCGCAATTGCGCGAGACGTCGCTCGACGACGACCACATCTACGTGCTGACGCCGCAGGCGCGCGTGATCGCGCTGCCGCAGGGCGCGACGCCGGTCGATTTCGCGTATCACCTGCACAGCGAGCTCGGCCATCGCTGCCGCGGCGCGCGTGTCGACGGCGCGATGGTGCCGCTGAACACGTCGCTCGCGAACGGCCAGACGGTCGAGATCGTCGCGGTGAAGGAAGGCGGGCCGTCGCGCGACTGGCTGAACCTGCAGCTCGGTTACCTGAAGAGTTCGCGCGCGCGGCAGAAGGTCCGCGCGTGGTTCAACTCGATCGAGCAGGAAGAAAACGTCGCGCACGGCCGCGCGCTCGTCGAAAAGACGCTGCAGCGCGAGGGCAAGACGTCGGTCAACCTGGACAACCTCGCCGCGAAGCTCGGCTTCAAGTCGCCCGAGGAGCTGTTCTCGGTCGTTGGCAAGGAAGAATTCAGCCTGCGCAACGTCGAGCACGCGCTGTCCGACGCGCCGCCGCCGGAACCGGCGCCCGAGGCGCCGGCCGATTTCGAGAAGCGCAGCAGCGGCGCGAGCGTCGCGCACGGCGCGTCGACCGGCGTGCTGGTGGTCGGCGTCGACGCGCTGCTGACGCAACTGGCGCGCTGCTGCCGTCCGGCGCCGCCCGATCCGATCAGCGGTTTCGTCACGCGCGGCAAGGGGATGTCGATCCATCGCACCGACTGCCCGACGTTTCGCCGGATGGTCGAGCGCGCGCCGGAACGCGTGCTGCAGACGACCTGGTCGGCCGACGTGCTGGGCGGGCGCGGCGCATCCGTCTATCCGGTCGACCTGATGATCGAGGCGAGCGACCGGCAAGGGTTGCTGCGCGATATCTCCGAAGTGTTCGCGCGCGAAAAGATCAACGTCGTGGGCGTGAAGACGCAAAGCCGCCGCAATGCGGCATTCATGCAGTTCACGGTCGAGGTGTCGAATTCGGCGCAGGTGCAGCGCGCGTGCACGCTGCTCGGCGAGGTGCAGGGCGTCGTGCGGGCAGGGCGGAAATCCTGATGGGGTTGGATCGCGTCGTTTTGCTGCGACCGCATAAAACACTTGCCAAGCCCGTAACCACTCCATATAATCTTAGCTTCTCTAGGCTCGTAGCTCAGTTGGTTAGAGCACCACCTTGACATGGTGGGGGTCGTTGGTTCGAATCCAATCGAGCCTACCAACGAATTGAGAATGCCCGGCCTCCGGGTGTTCAATGCAGTACACAACTCAACGCGAACAAGGCGAATACGGTTATGACACCGCGAACGTTGACCGAAACCACTTCGGAGCGACGCTAGTCGAGGAACGTTTTCGCCCTTTCAGTTTGAGTGAAGTATCGAATGCGGCCCCTCGAAAGCGGGGCCGCATTTTTTTTGTCGCGAATTTTTGACGCGTGAGTTTGATCTCGCGTACCTGGTCTGCCGCCCACTGTCGGCATCACGGAGATTGCTATGGTTTCGATACGCTTGCCTGACGGCTCAGTTCGACAATACGAGCATCCGGTGACAGTTGCCGAGGTTGCAGCCTCGATCGGTCCCGGCTTGGCGAAGGCTGCGCTGGGTGGCAAGCTCGATGGCGAGCTCGTGGATACGTCGACGGTGATCGACCGCGACGCATCGCTCGCGATCGTCACGGACAAGGATGCCGACGGCCTCGACATCATCCGCCACTCGACCGCTCACTTGCTCGCGTATGCGGTGAAGGAACTGTATCCGGACGCGCAGGTGACGATCGGCCCGGTAATCGACAACGGTTTCTATTACGACTTCTCGTACAACCGCCCGTTTACGCCGGAAGATCTCGAAAAGATCGAAAAGCGCATGCAGGAACTCGCGAAGAAGGACGAGCCGGTCACGCGCCGTGTCGTGTCGCGCGACGAGGCGGCCGGTTATTTCCGCAGCATCGGCGAGAAATACAAGGCCGAGATCATCGAATCGATTCCGCAAAGCGACGAAATCAAGTTGTACTCGCACGGCGGCTTCACCGATCTGTGCCGCGGTCCGCACGTGCCGTCCACCGGCAAGCTGAAGGTCTTCAAGCTGATGAAGGTCGCAGGCGCGTACTGGCGCGGCGATTCGAAGAACGAGCAGCTGCAGCGCATCTACGGCACGGCCTGGACGAAGAAGGAAGACCAGGATCAGTACCTGCACATGCTCGAGGAAGCGGAAAAGCGCGACCACCGCAAGCTGGGCAAGCAGCTCGACCTGTTCCACATGCAGGAAGAGTCGCCGGGCATGGTGTTCTGGCATCCGAAGGGCTGGGCGCTGTGGCAGCAGGTCGAGCAGTACATGCGCCGCCGCGTCAACGACGCCGGCTACCTCGAGATCAAGACGCCGATGATCATGGACCGCTCGCTGTGGGAGGCGTCGGGCCACTGGCAGAACTATCGCGAGAACATGTTCACGACGGAGTCGGAGAAGCGCGACTACGCGATCAAGCCGATGAACTGCCCGGGCCACGTCCAGGTGTTCAAGCACGGCCTGCGCTCGTATCGCGACCTGCCGCTGCGTTACGCGGAATTCGGCTCGTGCCACCGCAACGAGGCGTCGGGCGCGCTGCACGGCCTGATGCGCGTGCGCGGCTTCGTGCAGGACGACGCGCACATTTTCTGTACGGAAGACCAGTTCATCTCGGAATCGATCGCGTTCAACACGCTGGCCATGAGCGTGTACAAGGACTTCGGTTTCGATCACATCGACATCAAGCTGTCGCTGCGCCCCGACCAGCGTGCGGGCACGGACGAAACGTGGGATCGCGCCGAGCAGGGCTTGCGCGATGCGCTGACGGCCTGCGGCCTCACGTGGGAAGAATTGCCGGGCGAGGGTGCGTTCTACGGCCCGAAGATCGAGTACCACATCAAGGACGCGCTCGGCCGCTCGTGGCAGTGCGGCACGCTGCAGCTCGACATGGTGCTGCCGGAGCGCCTCGGCGCCGAGTACGTGGCGGAGGACAATAGCCGCCGCCGGCCGGTGATGCTGCACCGTGCGATCGTCGGGTCGATGGAGCGTTTCCTCGGCATTTTGATCGAGCACCACGCTGGTGCAATGCCGGTCTGGCTCGCGCCGTACCAGGCAATTGTGCTCAATATCGCCGCAAGTCAGGCCGAATATGCGCAGGCTCTGACCCAAACGTTGCAAAAACAAGGGGTTAGAGTGGCGGCCGATTTGCGCAACGAGAAGATTAGCTATAAAATACGCGAGCACACGCTGGAAAAGGTGCCTTATCTCCTCGTCGTGGGCGATAAGGAGCGTGATGCGCAAACGGTAGCCGTGCGTGCCCGTGGCGGCGTCGAACTTGGCGTAATGCCGGTCGAAGCCTTCGTTGAGCGTTTGCAGGAAGACCTGCGCTCGTTCAAGTAACCGCCCTGGCAGCGCGGCTCGTTTTTTTAATTTTTAGAGGAAACGTAACATCGCTACTGATAAGTCGTCGCACCGCATCAACGGTGAAATCACTGCGCCGGAAGTGCGCCTGGTCGGGATCGAGAACGAACCGCTCGGTATCGTAAAACTCGCTGACGCTTTCCGTAAATCGGAAGAACTGGATGTTGACCTGGTGGAGATCGCGCCGCAAGCGGTGCCGCCGGTTTGCCGTCTGATGGATTACGGCAAGTTCAAGTACCAGGAATCGAAGAAGCAGCACGAAGCGAAGCTGAAGCAGAAGGTCATCCAGGTGAAGGAAGTCAAGTTCCGCCCGGGTACCGATGACGGGGATTACAACGTCAAGCTCCGCAATCTCGTGCGCTTCCTCGAAGAGGGCGACAAGACGAAGATCACGTTGCGTTTCCGCGGCCGCGAAATGGCTCACCAGGAAATCGGTATGCGGATGCTGGAGCGTCTGCGCACGGATCTCGAGGAAGTCGGCCAGGTCGAGCAGATGCCGAAGATGGAAGGGCGCCAGATGATCATGGTGCTCTCGCCGAAGAAAAAGAAGTAACGGGCCCGCGCGCATCGCGCGCAGGTTCGACAGTGGTTCGGCGCGTTGCCCGGTCAGGGCGGCGCGCCAACGATGACGGCGGCTGCGCAAGCGGGCCGCCGTACACAAGTGGACTGGGTTTCGAAGGGCGGGTCAAGGGCGCAAGCCAACCGCACACCCATCGCCATCTAATAAACTGGAGTTGTTCGTCATGCCTAAGATGAAGACCAAGAAGAGCGCTGCAAAGCGCTTCGTGGTGCGTCCGGGCGGTACCGTCAAGCGCGGTCAAGCCTTCAAGCGTCACATCCTGACCAAGAAAACCACGAAGAACAAGCGCCATCTGCGCGGCGCAACGGCAGTTCACGATTCCGATCTGAACTCCGTCCGCGCGATGCTCCCGTTCGCGTAACCCCTCAACTGATACTCCAAGGAGAGAAACATGCCTCGAGTCAAACGTGGGGTAACCGCACGGGCCCGCCACAAGAAGATCATCAACCTGGCCAAGGGTTATCGCGGCCGCCGCAATAACGTCTACCGCATCGCCAAGCAGGCGGTGATGCGCGCTGGTCAGTACGCGTACCGCGATCGCCGCAACAAGAAGCG
Organism: Burkholderia sp. APQ4-4ca; assembly: GCF_057837105.1. Classification (NCBI taxonomy): domain Bacteria; kingdom Pseudomonadati; phylum Pseudomonadota; class Betaproteobacteria; order Burkholderiales; family Burkholderiaceae; genus Burkholderia; species Burkholderia sp. APQ4-4ca. The sequence continues at coordinate 168,245 of NZ_JBYQCG010000234.1, forward strand.
TGTGTTCCGCGCACTGTGGATCACGCGTATCAACGCGGCAGTTCGCCAGCACGACATGACCTACAGCGTGTTCATCAACGGCCTGAAGAAGGCGTCGATCGAACTCGACCGTAAGGTGCTGGCCGATATGGCGGTGTTCGACAAGGCTGCTTTTGCTGCGATCGTCAAGCAGGTGAAAGCCGCCGTTGCAGCCTAATTGCGAAATTAGCACTGCGTGGTTAGTTGCAGCGAGGTTCCGGTAGTCTCGGCCGCTGCAGCGAAAACGGGGCTCTTCCGAGCCCCTTTTTTGTTTGGCGAGGCCATTTCGCTCGCCAAGACCGAATGACGTTGGAAATGATGGGATCTATGGATCTGGACCAGATTGTCGCCGACGCGCAGCAGTCCTTCGAACAGGCTGCCGACATCACCACGCTCGAAAACGAGAAAGCCCGATTTCTCGGCAAATCGGGTGCGCTGACCGAGTTGCTCAAGGGCCTCGGCAAGCTCGATCCCGAAGCACGCAAGACCGAAGGCGCACGCATCAACGTCGCGAAGCAGCAGGTCGAAACCGCGCTCACCGCCCGTCGTCAGGCACTGGCCGACGCGCTGCTGAATCAGCGCCTCACCGCCGAAGCGATCGACGTGACGTTGCCGGGCCGCGGCGCCGGTGCAGGCAGCCTGCACCCGGTGATGCGCACGTGGGAGCGTGTCGAACAGATTTTCGGTTCGATCGGGTTCGATGTGGCCGACGGCCCCGAAATCGAGACCGACTGGTACAACTTCACGTCGCTGAACAGCCCGGAGAACCATCCGGCGCGTTCGATGCAGGACACCTTCTACGTCGAAGGCAAGGATGCCGACGGCCGCCAGCTGCTGCTGCGCACGCACACGAGCCCGATGCAGGTGCGTTATGCGCGCATGAACCGTCCGCCGATCAAGGTGATCGCGCCGGGCCGCACGTATCGCGTCGACAGCGATGCGACCCACTCGCCGATGTTCAATCAGGTCGAGGGGCTGTGGATCGACGAAAACATCAGCTTCGCCGACCTCAAGGGCGTCTATACCGACTTCCTGAAAAAATTCTTCGAGCGCGACGACATCCTCGTGCGCTTCCGTCCGTCGTATTTCCCGTTCACGGAACCGTCGGCCGAGATCGACATGATGTTCGAGCAAGGCAAGAACGCCGGCAAGTGGCTCGAAATTTCCGGCTCGGGGCAGGTGCATCCGACCGTGATCCGCAACATGGGCCTCGACCCCGAGCGCTACATCGGTTTCGCGTTCGGCAGCGGCCTCGAGCGCCTGACGATGCTGCGCTACGGCGTCCAGGATCTGCGGCTGTTCTTCGAGAACGACCTGCGTTTCCTGCGCCAGTTCGCGTAACGCCGCTCGCCGCGCCGACCTGTGCCCGCGCACGCCCCGACGGACGTTTCCGCGGGGCCCGGGCGTCGATCTAACCTGTTTCGAACGTAGACATCCATGCAATTCCCTGAATCCTGGTTGAGAACCTTTGTCGACCCGCAGCTGACGACCGACGAGCTGTCGCACGCGCTGACGATGGCGGGGCTCGAAGTCGAATCGCTGAGCAAGGCTGCGCCGCCGACGTCGAAGATCGTCGTCGGCCGCGTGCTCGAAGTCGTCAAGCATCCGGATGCGGACAAGCTCAATGTCTGCCAGATCGACGCCGGCACCGGCGCGACGCTGAACATCGTCTGCGGCGCGCCGAACGTGGCGCCCGGCATCAAGGTGCCGGTCGCGCTGGTCGGCGCGGAATTGCCGCCGGCGGAAGAGGGCGGCAAGCCGTTCGCGATCAAGCTGTCGAAGCTGCGCGGCGTGGAGAGCCAGGGGATGCTGTGCTCGGCGCGCGAGCTGAAATTGTCCGAGGATCACAGCGGGCTGCTGATCCTGCCGGAAGACACGCCGGTCGGCCAGGATATCCGCGAGACCCTCAATCTCGACGACACGATCTTCGAAATCAAGCTGACGCCGAACAAGGCCGACTGCCTGTCGGTGTTCGGTATCGCGCGCGAGACGGTCGCGATCACCGGCGCACCGCTGACGCCGGTCGACATCCGCCCGGTGAACGTCGAACTCGACGACACGCTGCCGGTGCGCATCGCCGCGCCCGATCTGTGCGGCCGCTTCTCGGGGCGCGTGATCCGCGGCGTGAACGCGCATGCGAAGACGCCGCAGTGGATGGTCGAGCGCCTCGAGCGCTCGGGCCAGCGAAGCGTGTCCGCGCTTGTCGACATCTCGAACTACGTGATGTTCGAACTCGGCCGTCCGTCGCACGTGTTCGATCTCGACAAGATCCACGGTGGCATCGAGGTGCGCTGGGGCAAGCGCGGCGAATCGCTGAAGCTGCTCAACGGCAACACGGTCGAACTCGACGAAACGGTTGGCGTGATTGCGGACGATCGTCAGGTCGAAAGCCTGGCCGGCATCATGGGCGGCGACAGCACGGCCGTCACGCTCGATACGACCAACATCTATCTGGAAGCCGCGTTCTGGTGGCCGGACAGCATCCGCGGCCGCGCGCGCAAGTACAACTTCTCGACCGATGCGGCCCATCGTTTCGAGCGCGGCGTCGATTACGCGACGACCGTCGAGCACGTCGAGCGCATCACGCAACTGATCCTCGAGATCTGCGGCGGCAAGGCCGGCCCGGTCGACGATCAGGCGGTGAACCTGCCGCAGCGCGCGCCGGTGAAGATGCGCGTGTCGCGCGCGAACCGCATCATCGGCGTGAAGATCGACGCCGACGAGATCGCGAACATCTTCACGCGTCTCGGCCTGCCGTTCGAGCGTGAAGACGACGCGTTCCTCGTCACGCCGCCGTCGCACCGCTTCGACATCGAGATCGAGGAAGACCTGATCGAGGAAGTGGCGCGTATCTACGGCTTCGAGAAGATCCCGGCGCGGCCGCCGGTCGCGACGAGCGAAATGCGCGCGACCCACGAGACGCGGCGTTCGATCCACGACATCCGTCACGCGCTCGCCGCGCGCGACTACGCGGAAACGGTCAACTTCAGCTTCGTCGATGCGGAGTGGGAGCAGGATTTCGCGGGCAACGACCACCCGATCCGGCTGCTGAACCCGATCGCGAGCCAGCTGTCGGTCATGCGCACGACGCTGTTCGGCAGCCTGATCGCCGTGCTGCGTCACAACCTGAACCGGCGCGCCGATCGCGTGCGCGTGTTCGAATCGGGGCGCGTGTTCGTCGCCGATCCGTCGGTGAAGGCCGGTGAACTGGCGGTCGAAGGTCATGCGCAGCCGAAGCGCGTCGGCGCGCTGGCGTACGGTCCGGCATTCGACGAGCAGTGGGGCGTCGCGACCCGCGCGGTCGATTTCTTCGACGTGAAGGGCGATCTCGAGGCGTTGCTCGCGCCGGCGGCCGCGCGTTTCGTGAAGGCCGAGCATCCGGCCCTTCATCCGGGCCGCAGCGCACGCATCGAGGTCGATGGTCGCGCGGTCGGCTGGATCGGCGAGCTGCACCCGCGCCTGATGCAGAAGTACGAGCTGCCGCACGCGCCGGTGATGTTCGAAATCGACGCGGATGCGCTCACGGCACGTGCGCTGCCCGCGCCGACCGACGTGTCGAAATTCCCGCCGGTCCGTCGCGATATCGCCGTTGTCGTCGATCAGGCGGTCGAGGTTCAGGCACTTTTCGACGAAATGAAGAAGGCGCTGGCCGACGACGCCTGCCGATTCGTTCAGAAGGTTGTACTCTTCGACGAATTTCGTGCAAAATCAAATACTTCCGGTGGTCTTGCCGCGAACGAGAAGAGCCTTGCCTTCCGCGTGACGTTGCAGGACGCGGCTGGCACGCTGCAGGACGAGGTCGTCGATCAGGCGATCCAGACGCTGGTCGAGCGCATGGCTCGTGCTGGTGCGCGCCTGCGCGGCTAAGGAGAAGGCCCGCCCGCTCGCGGGCGGCTTTTTTCCATCGTAAGTTTTGATTCAACGCGCTGTATGGCAGATATGAACGACATGACCTCGAGTGAATTCGAAGCCCTCCTGACGGCGCAACGCAGCGCCATGAACCGCGACGCTTCGGCGCCGGCGTCCACCGAGACGCCGACGCTGACGAAGGCGGAACTGGCGGAGCTGCTGTTCGACAGCGTCGGGCTGAACAAGCGTGAAGCGAAGGACATGGTCGAGGCGTTTTTCGAAGTGATCCGCGATGCGCTCGAAAACGGCGAAAGCGTCAAGCTGTCGGGATTCGGCAATTTCCAACTGCGCGACAAGCCGCAGCGTCCGGGCCGCAATCCGAAGACGGGCGAGGCGATTCCGATCGCGGCCCGCCGGGTGGTAACCTTCCACGCGAGCCAGAAGCTGAAGGCGCTGGTCGAAAACGGCGCGGAGTAAGACGCGCGCCCACGCCCCGCGCGGCCGCCGCGCACCCTTACCGACGGTTAACCGACGATGACCACCACGGTTGAGAAAGTCGTCTTGCCTCCGATTCCCGCGAAGCGCTACTTCACGATCGGCGAAGTCAGCGAGCTGTGCGGGGTCAAACCGCATGTGCTGCGTTACTGGGAACAGGAATTCACGCAGCTGCGGCCGGTGAAGCGGCGCGGCAATCGGCGGTATTACCAGCATCACGAAGTGCTGCTGATCCGGCGGATTCGCGAGTTGCTGTACGAGCAGGGATTCACGATCAACGGCGCGCGCAACCGGCTCGATTCGCCGGGCAGCGAGCGGGCCGCGGCGGAGCCGGTCGAATCCGATGTGCAGGCCGCCGAGGCGCGCGGCGCGGCCAAGTCGGGCGCCAACGTCGATGTGACCGCGTTGCGGCAGGCGTTGCTGGACGTGATCGACGGCCTGAAACACGGCTGAGCGCACGGCGTGCAGAATGCCTGGGAAAGCCCGGTTGGCGACCGCCACCGGGCTTTTTTCATGCGGATCGTGCCTGCGGATCAGCGCGATGCGAGCGGATTCTTCTGGCCCATGTCGACGACCAGCGTGCCGTCCGGCAGCATCCGCACCGAGCCCTGCGCGACCTGGTTGCGGTACCCGTACAGGTCGAACCGCATCGGGCCGGCCTCGGCCGAATTCCGGATCAGCGCGCGCACGTTCAGTTCGAGCACGTTGAACATCTTCATGTCGCCGCCTTCCATCCACATGTAGCTCGGCGCATCGATCTGCGGCCGCTTCGGCGCGGGCGCGCCCGCGGCGCGCCGGAACGTGAGGCGCAATCCGTCGCGCTCGACCGTCGCCTGGCTGAGCTTGCCGTTCAGCACGGGGGGCGGGAACACGGTGTACTGGTCGAGCACGAGCGTGTCGCCGCGCAATTCCGCGCCGCGCCGCCGCAGCGGTGTCAGCGACGAGAGCTCGATGCCGAGCGAGCGCAGCAGCGTCGCCTGCGGGATGCCGAGCACCGACACCTGCGACGGCTTGAATGCGAGGTGGCGGTCGTCGAGCACCGTCAGCGAGCCCTTCATGTCGGTCGGCAGCCAGACGCCCGGCACGTGATTCCACAGCTTGATGCCGCCCCGGACGCGCAGGTTCTGCCCGTCCGCGCTCAGTTGCAGGTCGTTCAGCGAACGCGGCGAATAGTCGAGCAGGTAGTCGTTGAAGAGCGCCGACATCGCCTTCCACGACTCGACGACCGTGCCGCCGAGAATGCGGATGTCGTACTGGTTCGGATCGTCGAGATCGACGGGTTCGCCGGCGCGCTTCGACACGAGTTCCACGTCGAGATCCTCGACATGAAAGCCGATATCGCCGGACAGGTTGAAGTCGACGTTGCGCAGATGGATCGTCGGGTTGCGGTTCGACACGTGCCGTTCGTTGAACGGCGTCGTCGACGTGCGCCGCATCGCGACCTTCTGCATGCCGGGCCGTGCGGCGTCCGCCGCGAGCGCGTACGCTTCCCAGTGCTGGCGCACGTCGCGCAGCGCACTTTGCTGCGCGGCGAGGAAGCTGTCGTTCAGGCGCGCGGCCGCGTTGCCGAGCAGCGCGCCGCTGGCCGGGCCCGCATACGAAGGCATCCGGATCGCCATCGCGCCGCTTTCGTCGAAGTTGAAGTAGCCGGCCGATACCTGGTCGCGATAGTGATACAGGTCGAACACGAACGTCTGGTCGCGCTTCGACGTGTCGAGCGGACCGATCAGGATGTCCGCGTTCATCGGCATCGAGCGCATGAACTTCACGTCGCCGCCGCGGATATACATGGCCTGCTGCGGCGCGTTCGCGGGCATCGCGAAGCCGGCATGCGTGCCGTCGTCGAGCGTCAGGTCGAGGCCCGCCGGCGTCACGCGCAACGCGGTGATCGCGAGCTTCAGGCGCGGCGGCGGCATCAGCTTGTCGACCGCCATCACGAGATCGTCGCCGGCGAGTTGCGCGATCGGCGTCTGCACCTTCAGCAGATCGGCCATTTTCACGTTGGCCGCGCGCATCACCGGCTGCGCGTCGAGGCCCGACACGCGTACGCCGGTCGGGTGGAACACGAGCTGGCTGCCGTCGCGGATCGCGAGCGTGCCGGTCAGCGAGAACGGTACCCAGCCGTCGCGCTGCATCTCGCCTTGCAGATGGATCACGCCGTCGCCGGCCGATACCGCGAGCTTGCGCAGCGGCGCGTTGCGATAACCGAAGATGTAGGTGTTGAAGAGGGCGGTCAGCTTCGCGTTGTCGAGCGTGACCGTGCCTTCGTGCACGTCGATCTCGAAGCTCGTCGGATCGTCGAACACGATCGGTGCGCCGGCCTGCGTGGGCACGAGCGTGGCCGACAACTGATGAACGAAGAAGCCGAGATTGTTGACGACGCGGAAATCGACGTCGCGCAGGAACGTCATTGCGCCGTTCTGGCCCGAGTCGCGCAGCGTGAACGGGCGCGGCTGCGTGAGGCTGATCGACGCGAGCGATGGCACGGTGCGCGCGATTTGCTGCTCGCGCGCGAGGCGCTCGGCCTTCGTGCGCTCGATCTTCGTCGATGCGATGGACGTGTTGCTGTCGCGCTGCGCGGCCGATTCCGCGCAGCCGGCACACAGCAGCGCGAGCGCCAGCGCGCCGCAGCCGACCACGCGAGAGGTCGTGTGGGATCGCGGGGCGGCTCTGCGTCCCAAGCCGGCAACCCGGTCGAAAATTGCCAAAGGCGAGCGATGGCCGCGCCGGACCGCATTCCGCATCGTCTGTCTCCATGTCTTGTCTTGTCTTGATCGACGGCGGCGCGCGCCACTGCACGGCGCGAGCGTCGATGCCGTGCAGTGTGTCATAGCGCGCTAGAGCGGCGTTACCAAACAACGGGCGCCCGCGCGCGACGCGTCGGCGGGCTGTCTGGCAATGGATTCGTGGTGGATCGGCGGCCGGATCAAACGGTCGTTTGGTTTGTCCGGACGCCGGCCGGCGTCTTTCGATGCGCTGCTGAAAACCCGCGGCCGGCGTTGGCCGTGCCGGTTTCACCGGATGCCGAAGCGGCGCGGCCCCGGGCATCGACGGATACGATCGGCCATGGCGGCGAGGTAAGATCGGCATCAGTGGCGGGTTCGACATCACAATACGGCAGCCATCACGGGGAAGCGCCATGGACCTGAAGGAAGTCGACGTACTGGGTGCGGGGGTGGGCGATCACTGGTACTACGCGTCGAAGGCGAGCGCCATTCGCCGGTTCCTGGGCGCGTCGGGCGCGAACCGGATACTCGACGTCGGTGCGGGCTCCGGCTTTTTCTCGAAGCATTTGCTCGAGCGCACGCCGGCGACGGAAGCATGGTGTGTCGATACGAGCTACGCCGACGACAGCGACGGCGAGGCGGCCGGCAAGCCCATCCACTATCGGCGCTCCGTCGATCGATTCGACGCCGATCTCGTGTTGCTGATGGACGTGCTCGAGCATGTCGACGACGACGTCGGGCTGCTGACGCAGTATGTGAATGGCGCGCCTTCGGGCAGCCGGTTCCTGATCACGGTGCCCGCGTTCCAGTTCCTGTGGAGCGGCCACGACGATTTTCTCGAGCACAAGCGCAGGTACACGCTCGGCGGCCTCGAGGACGTGGTCCGGTGTGCGGGGCTCGACGTCGAGCACGGCGCCTATTATTTCGGCCTGACGTTTCCGCTCGCGGCCGCACTGCGGCTGGGTGAGCGGGCGCGTTCGCATCCGCGCGAGCCTGCGTCGCAATTGCGCCGTCATCATCCGTTCGTCAATGGCTTGCTCAAGACGATCTGCCGCATCGAGCTGCCGATGTTCCGCTTCAACCGCGTCGCGGGCCTGACGGTCATCTGCGTTGCGCGCAAGCGGTGACGGCGACGCGGGAGCGGTGCCGCAGATTGCTTGCATCGCTGCGATCGCGCCAAAAAATTTCACGAGAACATGCACAAAATGCATGCGACCCGTTCTAAATCGGGAAACTGTCTGTTATAATTTTTTTCTTTCGGGGCGTAGCGCAGCCTGGTAGCGTACCTGCATGGGGTGCAGGTGGTCGGAGGTTCAAATCCTCTCGCCCCGACCAGACAAGAACCCGCGTCAGTTCAAGCTGACGCGGGTTTTTTCTTGGCCGTCGCTTTTTTGCACATCGCAGCGCGGCCCCGGTAAAATGCAAGGTTGATCCACGGAAAGCGCCGTGATTTAGCGGAAGAGGATTCCCCGAACATGACTGATCTTCGTCTTACCATGCGGTTCGCTGCAGTGCTCGCCACCGGCGCGCTCGTCGCCGGTTGCGGTACGTCGTCGCCCACGAAAGTGGACTACAAGAGCGATTCGAAATCGAAGGAAGCGTCGCTCGCAGTGCCGCCCAACATGCTCGACGAGACGGCCGATCAGCGTTCGCTGCCGCCCCAGGGCGGCGCGACTTCCCTGTCCGCGCTCAAGCAGGTCCAGCAGGCCGCGCCGGCGCTGGACACCGTCGCGCCAGCCGTGGCCGGCATGCATATCCAGCGCGACGGCACCGAAAGCTGGCTCGTGATCGACGGCAAGCAACCGGCCGCCATCTGGCCGCAGGTTCGCCGTTTCTGGCAGGAGCAGGGCTTCCTGCTCGTCGTCGACCAGCGCGACAAGGGCGTGATGGAAACCGACTGGAACGAAACCCATCCGCAGATCAACGACGGCCTGATTCGCAGCGTGATCTCGAAGGCGATGGGCAATTCGTACGTGACGGCCGAGCGCAACAAGTACCGTACGCGTCTCGACTCGGCGCCGAACGGCGGCACCTACGTGTTCATCAGCCAGAAGGGGATGCGCGAGGCGATCACCGGCGCGAACAACGATTCGAGCAAATGGGAGCCGAAGCCGAACGATCCGGCGCTCGAGACGGAATACCTGAAGCGGCTGATGGCCGTGCTCGCGCAGAACGAGCAGCGCGCGAAGAATGGCGAGCCGCCGATCGCGAACATCAAGGACAACGCGGTGCCGAAGGACAAGAAGGCCGATGCCGACGCGTCGTCGAAGGCCGCTGCGGCAATCGCCGCGCAGAACGTGTCGCGCACGTCGGCGCAAGGCAACGACGCGGCTGAAGCGGCCGTGCCGTCCGAAGTCACGCTCGGCGAGCCGTACGACCGGTCGTGGCTGCACGTCGGTCTCGCGCTCGATCGCGCGAACTTCACGGTCGACGATCGCGATCGCTCGAAGGGCCTGTATTTCGTGCGCTATGTCGATCCGAAGGATCTGAGCTCGGCCGAGCAGGGCTTCTGGAGCCAACTGTTCCACGGCAAGAAGGAAAAGCAGGCGAAGCAGTATCGCGTCAACGTGAAGGCGCTCACGGCCGACCAGACGCGCGTCGCGGTCGTCGACGATGCGGGCGCGATCGACACGTCGTCGCCGGCTCGCCAGATCATGGGGTTGCTCGTGAATCAGCTCCGCTGATCCCGGCGTTTCCCGCACCCTCGAAAAGCCCGCCTTCGGCGGTAATGCCGTTCAGTTAAGGTTCTTTTTAAGGACGCGGACGGCATAGCGTTTTGGCACGGCCTTCACGGCCCGCTCGAATTTTCGAGCGGGCCGTTCTTCTTTGAGTAGCGCGACCAGACGTAGTCGCAGTCGTTGCAGCAGGGCTGGGAGTTTGCCCTGCGCACGGGTAACCGCGGCCCAGTGCAATTCGTACTGGATGACGTGGAAGGCGCGCACGAAGCTAATCTCAGTCGGCTCGCACTTCACCGCAAGCGCGGCCTTGGCAATCTCCAATCGCACGAGGTTGTAGGCAATCAGCGCGCCCCAGATTTCCTGATACACCCCCTCAACGCTGCGGCTGCGCAGGATCGGCGCCATGCCCATCATCGTCTGCTTGAGTTCTCGATAGCTGGTTTCAATTTGCCAGCGGCGCGCATAGCAGGCCACGATATCGGCGCTCGTGTAGCGTTTTCGGTCGAAC
>NZ_JBYQCG010000235.1:0-8024 GCF_057837105.1 Burkholderia sp. APQ4-4ca
ATCGCGGGCCCGTCATCGACACCGGGCAGACCGGTCTGTCAACGAAGCTCGCATGAGCGCCGTTTAGATACAGCCTATGAACTTGCCGTTCTGATTCGATACTAAGCAAGGTTCGGCGTCGGGCATCGCCGGCGCGCCGCGCCGCACGCACACCGGACGCCCTTGCCGGGCATTCCCGAAGGGACGTTACTCAAACCTCTATGAATACTGTTCAAGACCTGTCGATCATTTCCCTCGTCCTCAACGCGAGCGTGCTGGCCCAGGCCGTGATGGGGCTGCTGCTGCTGCTGTCGCTGATGTCGTGGACCTTCATCTTCCGCAAGTGGTTCGCGATCCGCCGCGCACGCGCGCAGACCGAACGCTTCGAGAAGGATTTCTGGTCGGGCGGAGACCTGCAGGCGCTGTATCAAAGCGCGGCCAACAACCGTCACACGATCGGTGCGCTCGAGCGGATTTTCGAATCCGGGATGCGCGAATTCCTGAAGGCGAAGGAAAAGCGCCTCAGCGATCCGGGCCTCGTGCTCGACGGTGCGCGCCGCGCGATGCGCGCGTCGTTCCAGCGTGAAATGGACGTGCTCGAAGCCAATCTCGCATTCCTCGCGTCGGTCGGCTCGGTCAGCCCGTACATCGGTCTGTTCGGCACGGTCTGGGGGATCATGAACTCCTTCCGCGGCCTCGCGAACGTGCAGCAGGCCACGCTCGCGAACGTCGCGCCGGGCATCGCCGAGGCGCTCGTCGCCACCGCGATCGGCCTGTTCGCCGCGATTCCGGCGGTGGTCGCGTACAACCGCTACGCGCACGACATCGACCGCCTCGCGATCCGCTTCGAGACCTTCATCGAAGAGTTCTCGAACATCCTGCAGCGTCAGGCCCAGTAAGGAGCGCGCCATGGCAGGAAGCCCCATCCGATCCAGCATGCGCGGCGGCCGCTCGCGCCGCGCGATGGCCGACATCAACGTCGTGCCGTACATCGACGTGATGCTGGTGCTGCTCGTGATCTTCATGGTCACCGCACCGCTCGTCGCGCCGTCGATCATCAACCTGCCGACCGTCGGCAATGCCGCGCCGCAGGAGCAGACGCCGCCCGTCGTCGTCAACATCAAGGCCGACCGCACGATGAGCGTCAAGTACAAGGGCGATTCGGGCGCGACCCAGGAAGACACGATGACGAAGGCCGAACTCGACAGCTTCATCTCGGCCCGTCAGGCCGATCATCCTGACCAGCCGGTCGTGATCGCAGCCGACAAGACCGTGCAGTACGATGCCGTCATGACCGTGATGTCCGATCTGAAGGCGCGCGGCGTCAAGCGCGTCGGCCTCCTCGTCAAATCGCAATGAACCGGCAGCAATCCACGCGCAGGTCCGCCTACCCGCTCCAGCCTCCTCGCGAGCGCGGGACGTGGCGCGCGTTCGCGCTCGCCGCGCTGATGCACGTGCTGCTCGCACTGTTCCTCTATCACGGCGTGCAGTGGCAGAACAGCACGCCGGCCGGCGCCGAGGCCGAGCTGTGGACCGAAGTGCCCGACGTCCCCGCGCCGCGGCCCGTCGTCACGCCCACGCCGCCCGTGAAAGTCGCGCCGCCCCCTCCGCCGGTGCGCGACGAGCAGGCCGACATCGCGCTGCAGCAAAAGAAGCGTCAGCAGGAAGCGGCCGCGCGCGAAGCGCAGCTCGAGCAGCAGCGCCGTGCGCAGCAACTGAAGGCCCAGCAGGAAGAGGAAGCCCGGCGCGCGCAGCTTGCCGCGCAGCAGGCCGCCGCGCTCGCCGCCCAGAAGGCCGCGGAACGCGAAAAACAGAAACAGGCCGAGAAGCTCAAGCAACAGCAGCTCGCCGAGCAGCAGAAGCTCGAACAGCAGAAACTCCAGCAGCAAAAGCAGGCGCAGCTCGAAGCGCAGCAGGCGGCGAAGGCGAAGGCCGACGCAGCCGCGAAGGCAAAGGCGGAAGCCCAGGCCAAGGCGAAGGCCGAAGCCGCGGCGCGCGCGAAGGCCACTGCGGCGGCGAACGCGAAGCTCGACCGCGAGCGCAACGCGCGCCTCGCGCAAATGCAGGGGCTGTCCGGCGCCGGCGAAGGCGGCGGCGACGGCCTCGCGAAAAGCGGCACAGGCACGGGCTCCGGCGGCAATGCCGCGACGCCCGGCTATGCCGACAAGGTGCGCCGCCGCGTCAAGCCGAACATCGTTTGGGGCGGCGAGCGGGCAGGCCTGACCACCGTCGTCAAGATTCGGTGCACGCCGTCCGGTGACGTATTGAGCGCATCGGTCTCCCGCTCGAGCGGGAATTCGGGGTGGGATCAAGCCGTGGTCAATGCGATCCACGCATCGGTCCCGTTGCCGCCCGATTCTAACGGTCGTACCCCGTCCGACATTACGATTACCTTCAAGGCGGCGGAGTGAAACGAAATGCGCTTACACTCCGGGCGTCGCTGTCGGACGGGAACGAATCGGGTATTTTTACTGTCTCTGCGGTTGCGCAGCGATCCAAGCCATACGGGAAGCAAGAAGCATGAGTTTGATGACAAAGCTAGGTTTCAGGGCACTCGTGGCCTCGTGTCTGATTACGGCGGGCAGCGCCGCTAACGCCCAGGTCAACGTGCTGATCACCGGTGTCGGGTCGACCCAGTTCCCCATTGCCACCGCGAATTTCACGAACGAGGCGAGCCTGCCGCAGCAGGTTACGTCGATCGTGCGCGCCGACCTCGCCCGCAGCGGCAAATTCACCAACATCGACGCGGGCAGCACGCCCGTGCCCGAGACCGCATCGGTCGATCTCGGCGCGTGGAAGGCCAAGGGCGCGAATGCGTTCGTCGCCGGCAGCGTGAACCGCGAGGCGAACGGCCAGTACAAGGTCAACTTCATCCTGTACGACACCGTGAAGCAGCAAAGCCTCGGCGGCCTGTCGCTGACGGCCACCGACACCACGCTGCGCACGGCCGGCCACAAGATCGCCGACTACATCTACCAGAAGCTGCTCGGCGTGCGCGGGGTGTTCGCCACGCGCCTGTCGTACGTGATCAAGACCGGCAACCGCTACCAGCTGCAGATTTCGGATTCGGACGGCCAGAACGCGCGCATCGCGCTGTCGAGCACCGAACCGATCATCTCGCCGGCGTGGTCGCCGAGCGGCACGAAGGTCGCGTACGTGTCGTTCGAGCGCAAGAAACCGATCGTCTACATCCATGACCTGCCGACCGGTCGCCGCTACATGGTCTCCGACCAGAAGGGTAACAACAGCGCACCGGCGTGGTCGCCGGACGGCAACACGCTGGCCGTCGCGCTGTCGCTGACGGGCAATACGCAAATCTATACGGTCAACGCGAACGGCGGCGGCCTGCGCCGTCTCACGCAGAGCAGCTCGATCGACACCGAACCGTTCTACTCGCCGGACGGCCGCTGGATCTACTTCACGAGCGATCGCGGCGGCGCGCCGCAAATCTACCGGATGCCCGCACAGGGCGAGAGCGCCGGCGCCGCGCAGCGCGTGACCTTCACCGGCAGCTACAACACGAGCCCGCGCGTGAGCCCGGACGGCAAGCTGCTCGCTTACATCTCCCGCACGGGCGGGGGCTTCAAGCTGTACGTTCAGGATCTGCAGACTGGCGCGGCGAACGCCATCACGAATACCAATCGCGACGAATCGCCGAGCTTCGCGGCAAACGGCCAGTACCTTCTGTACGCTACCCAGTCGGGTGGCCGCAACGTGCTGGCTGCAGTGCCTTCCGACGGCAGCGCGCCGCCGCAGATCCTGTCCGTCCAGGGCGGCTCCGTTCGCGAGCCGTCGTGGGGGCCCTTCATGCAATGACCACAAGGAGAGTAACCATGATGTCGAATAAAGCTCGTCTGGCCCTGGCCGTGATGATGATCAGCGCGCTCGCAGCGTGCAAGTCGGGCGTGAAGCTCGACGACAAGGCGAACGCCGGCGCAATCGGCACGCAGCCGAGCGCCGACAACGTCGCGCAAGTGAACGTCGATCCGCTGAACGACCCGAACAGCCCGCTCGCGAAGCGCAGCATCTACTTCGACTTCGACAGCTATTCGGTGAAGGACGAGTACCAGCCGCTGATGCAGCAGCACGCGCAGTACCTGAAGAGCCACCCGCAGCGCCACGTGCTGATCCAGGGCAACACCGACGAACGCGGCACGAGCGAGTACAACCTCGCGCTCGGCCAGAAGCGTGCGGAAGCCGTCCGCCGCGCGATGGCCCTGCTCGGCGTGAACGACTCGCAAATGGAAGCCGTGAGCCTCGGCAAGGAAAAGCCGCAGGCAACGGGTCACGACGAAGCATCGTGGGCGCAGAACCGTCGCGCCGACCTCGTCTACCAACAGTAAGTAACGGAAGAATCGCCGTATGACGCACCGTTCAACCTGGCTGCGCGTTGCCGCAGCATTCTGCGTCGCGGGCGCGGCGTGGTCGGCCGCGCCGGCGCACGCCGGCATGTTCGACGACAACGAAGCGCGCCGTGCCGTACTCGATCTGCGCAGCAAGAGCGACAACCTGTCGAGCCAGTTGTCGGCCGCCCAGCGTACGATCCTCGATCAATCCGGCCGTCTCGACCAGCTGAGTCAGCAGGTCGCGACGCTGCGCGGCGAGAACGAGGATCTGACGAACCGGCTGACGACGCTCGAGCGACAGCAGAAGGAGTACTACCAGGATCTCGACACGCGGCTCAAGAAGTTCGAGCCGCAGCAGGCGACGATCGATGGTGTCGAAGGCACCGTGCAGCCGGGTGAAACGGATGCGCTCAGCGCGGCGCAGCAGCAGTTCCGCAACGGCAACTTCAAGGCGGCCGCGGCTTCGTTCCGCGCGTTCATCGCGAAGTATCCGCAAAGTCCCTATCAGCCGACCGCGCAGTACTGGTACGGCAACGCGCAATACGCGCTGCGCGACTACCGCGGTTCGACCGCGACGTGGCAAGGGATCGTCAGCAAGTTCCCGCAACACCCGCGCGCGGCCGACGCCTTGGTGGCGATCGGTACGAACCAGCTCGAACAAGGCCAGAAGGCGGCCGCGAAGAAGACGTTCGAGCAGGTCGTGTCGCAGTACGCCGGGTCGAACGCGGCGCAGACGGCGCAGGGCAAGCTCGAAACCATCAAATAATTATCGTGACGGGTTGTTGACAGCCTTGTAACCCGCCGCTATAATCTTTTGCTCTTCAGGTCGTTGCTCAGTTTATTGAAGCAACGAACCGACAGGTTTCAAGAATGTGGGGTGGTAACTCAGTTGGTTAGAGTATCTGACTTTTAATCAGAGAGTCGAGGGTTCGAGTCCCTCCCACCCTACCAACTATCTTCGATAGTGTAAAAAAGCCTCCCTCGCGGAGGCTTTTTTGCGTCTGTCGTCGCGCCGATGGAGCAGGATTCTCGACGATGCTCGCCACGCTCAGGTCGCGAGCGACCTGATCCAGCCCCCGGCCGATTCACCGCACACTCACGTCCCGCAGTACCGCACCATATAGGTGCTTGAGCCCAGTCGTCGGCCGGCTGGCAATCGGCATCGCCGAATACGACGATGTCGCAGCGATCGGCATCGACGCGATCGAAGCCGTCGTTCTTCGCGTCGTAGTAGCCGGTGCTCGCGCCGATCTCGACGAAGTCGATCGGGCGGCCGGCCAGCGCGGTGATGTCCGCGCACGCGTCGGCGGGCAGGCCGTCGTGCGTGATGATCCATTGCGCAAGTTCCGCCGGCGGCACGGTCTGTTTCGCCAGCGCCGCCATGACGCGCTTCAGGCTGTCGACGGCCTGCGCGAGCGCCGCGCCGCCGCGCAGGTTGTTGGTCTCCAGCACAAACGCAGCCCGCGCGGCCACGGAACGGGCGGCCGTGCGCGTCCGCGCTGCGGTGTCGGTGAAGTTCGGCATCCGGAATATCTCCATCGTCATGCGCGACGGCATGGACAAAACGAAAGGACATCGGGCCCGCGGCACGCCGGCGAATGCGGGTACCACGAACGGCGTCGCGCAGCGGGCGGCCTCGGCGGGCGCCCGCTGCACGTGCGGTCACTCCTGGATCGACGGCGCGGAATCGGCGTCGGTATAGCGCGGCTTCGCGTTCTGCAAGTCGCGCGTGTTCTTCTGCACGGCCACCGAGCCGAACAGCGCGAGCACGAACGACATCGCGTAAAAGCCCTTCTCGCTCAATTGCAGCGTCGCGTTGAAGAGGCCGACGATCAGCAGCGCGATCGACAGCAGCAGCGCGATCCAGCTGAGGCCGTAGTAGATGCCGGTGACGGGGATGCCTTCCGCGCGGTCGCGCACGCTCTTCTGCAGCGAAATCGCCGCATAGAGGCCGAACACCAGCACGGTGAAGTAATAACCCTTCTCGTTGAGCTGCATGCCGGCGTTCCAGAGCCCGATCAGGAAGGCCGCGAAACCGGCGATCAGTGCGGCCCACGACGCGGCCACGAACGCGAACGACGGTTGCTGGATGGTGGTCTGGTTCATTGCTTTGCCCTCTCTTTCTTGTTGTTCGAAATCGTTGTCATCGAACTGCGTTTTGCGCATGGTAGCAGCTTTGGCGCGCGTCACGACGGCCCGTCGCGCATCCGCCGCGAGCGTGAGCCACGGTTGACGCAATGCATCCACGAGACGATTGCGCTGAAAATCGACGCCTCAACGTATCCAAACCCTCATCGATAGCGATCAGAATAGCCTTGCATCGCCGGAGTTCGCGGCACCCGCCGCCCTCCTCACTCTTTTCGACAAGGACGCATCATGCTGAACTGGAACGAATACCGGAAGGAACTCTCGACGCGTATCGGCGACATCGCCAAGCTGTCGCCCGATACGCTGGCCGGCTACAAGGCGCTGTCCGGCGCGGGCGCCAAAACCGGCCATCTCGACGCGAAAACGCGCGAGCTGATCGCGCTCGCGGTGGCCGTCACGACGCGCTGCGACGGCTGTATCGCCGTGCATACGGCAGAAGCGGCCAAGCATGGCGCGACCAAGGAGGAAGTGGCGGAAGCGCTCGGCGTAGCGATCGCGTTGAATGCCGGTGCGGCGCTCGTCTATTCGGCGCGCGTGATGGACGCGCTCGGCGACTGAGCCCGCGCGGTGCGGCACGCTCGTCGTGCCGCACCGCGTCGTTGCGTGGCGTGGCGCGCGACCGCATGGCCGGGCGGTTGCGCATCGCGCGAACGAGCCTGCCGTGCGTGACGAATATGGGCGACTCGCTTCGACGCGTAAGCGTCGTGGAGTCGGCTACCATGCGCGAACGATACATCGTGAAGGAGCGCTCCATGTGCCGTTGGCTCGCCTATACGGGCAATCCGATTCATCTGGAAACCGTGCTGTTCCGCGCGAAGCATTCGCTGATCGACCAGAGCCTGCATTCGGAGCTGGGCGCGACGACCACCAACGGCGACGGCTTCGGCATCGGCTGGTACGGGCACCCCGACGAACTCCCGTTCCGCTATCGCTCCGTGCATCCCGCATGGAACGACCGCAACCTGCGCGAAGCCGCGCGTGCGATCCGCTCGCGGATGTTCGTCGCGCACATTCGCGCGGCGACCGACACGCCCGTGCAGGAAACCAACTGCCATCCGTTCCGCCACGGCCGCTGGCTGTTCGCGCACAACGGGCTGATCCGCGATTTCCACAAGCTGCGCCGCGACCTGACGATGAAGGTCGATCCCGCGCTGTTCCCCACGCTCGAAGGCTCGACCGACTCCGAACTGATGTTCCGCCTCGCGCTGACGTACGGTCTCGAGCAGGCGCCGCTGCCGGCGCTCGAACGCATGGTCGGCGTGGTGGAGGAAACCGCCGCGCGGCATCGCGTCGCCGATCCGCTCAACATGACGATCTGCGCGACGGACGGCGAACGGATCGTCGCGGTGCGCTATTCGAGCGAACGGCAATCGCGCTCGCTGTTCCAGAGCACGTCGTTCAAGCACCTGCACGAGCTGTATCCGCATAACCCGCGCATCGCCGAAGCCGGCGACGAGGCGTTCATGGTCGTGTCGGAGCCGCTCGTCGACCTGCGCGGCGCGTGGGAGGAAGTGCCGGAGGGCATGGCGATCGTCGCGCACGGCGCCGATG
>NZ_JBYQCG010000235.1:8044-9655 GCF_057837105.1 Burkholderia sp. APQ4-4ca
CGTCGCGGTGCGCTATTCGAGCGAACGGCAATCGCGCTCGCTGTTCCATAGCACGTCGTTCAAGCACCTGCACGAGCTGTATCCGCATAACCCGCGCATCGCCGAAGCCGGCGACGAGGCGTTCATGGTCGTGTCGGAGCCGCTCGTCGACCTGCGCGGCGCGTGGGAGGAAGTGCCGGAGGGCATGGCGATCGTCGCGCACGGCGCCGATGTGCAGCAGCGGCCGTTCGGGCCGAGGCACAAGTGACGTGCCGCGGTCCTGACGAAATCGGGCGAATTCGGGTAGCGACGACCTCAGCGTGACGGGGCAATCGCGGCGATCCGACTTTTAAGGGGCCCGACGCTCGGTCATGCCGATCCAATCGGAAGGGATGCCAATCGTCGCCGGGCAAAAATACGTCGAGGCAACAGGCGTCGGATAATTCCCCATTCGATAATAAGTGACGGAATCGCATCACAAAAGCAGCCCCGTGCGGACTGTTGTGGTTTTCGTCGAATAAAAATTAATTCAGTTGGGATTTCAATAATAGATCCACGATCGAAAATCCTGTCGACGACGCCTACTTATTTCGAATTATTACGACCAACCGGCAATCATTACCGGGCAGATGCGGTTCGCACACCGTCTCGCCGCCTGAAGGCGAAAGCTTATTCCCGAGCAAAATATTCAACTTACAAATTTTAAAAAGCACCGTTACAATTCGACGACGACTGAATTCGCATCAATAAAGTACGACGCAGTTACCGGCACATCGAATCCGAGATGACTCAAGATCTCCCTCATTCCCGCCCTGTCATGCTCACGGGCAATCAATCCGTGCTTTCCAGCATGAAGCAGGACCATGCTTTCGTGGTATGGCTCACCGGCGTGTCCGGTGCCGGTAAATCGACGCTCTCGAATCTTCTCAAGGAACACCTCGATGCGCGCGGCCTTCGGACTTTTCTGCTGGATGGCGACCAGCTTCGCGAAGGATTGAATCAGGACCTGGGATTCAGCGACGCAGACCGCCACGAGAACATTCGTCGGACGGCCGAGGTCGCACGCCTGATGGTGGATGCCGGGCTCGTCGTCATCGTCGCGCTGATCTCGCCTTTTCAGGAGGCCCGCGCCAAAGCGCGCGCACGTTTTCCGCAGGGCATGTTTTTCGAAGTCTTCGTCGACGCTGCGCTGGACGTGGCGGAAGCGCGCGACCCCAAAGGGCTCTACGCGCGGGCAAGGCAAGGGACCCTTCGGCAGTTCACCGGCATCGAATCGACCTATGAAAAACCGGTATCGCCCGACGTGCACGTGCGCACGGGCGAAGCAGGTCCGCTGGAATGCGTGCACGCGATCATGCAGAAATTGCCGTTGAACGGTTGACGCACGTCGCCGTCCGTCGTGAACCTCCGTCACCGCGCGAACCGGGCCATCGTCGGCCACCGCGACGCGATCTGACCGAAAACCGGTCGACCTCCCATTCCGCCCGGCGCGGCGCACCCACGTCCTGCCCGCTTTTCATTACGTCACCCAATGTCAGCCCGGTTGCCCGGCGCTCAAAGGTCAGGTTATAAAAGCGCCTCCCATCCCGGTGCATGCGCCGCCCTTTTACCCTCGACTTCGGAGAACGCATG
>NZ_JBYQCG010000235.1:9675-29686 GCF_057837105.1 Burkholderia sp. APQ4-4ca
GGGCAAGGCAAGGGACCCTTCGGCAGTTCACCGGCATCGAATCGACCTATGAAAAACCGGTATCGCCCGACGTGCACGTGCGCACGGGCGAAGCAGGTCCGCTGGAATGCGTGCACGCGATCATGCAGAAATTGCCGTTGAACGGTTGACGCACGTCGCCGTCCGTCGTGAACCTCCGTCACCGCGCGAACCGGGCCATCGTCGGCCACCGCGACGCGATCTGACCGAAAACCGGTCGACCTCCCATTCCGCCCGGCGCGGCGCACCCACGTCCTGCCCGCTTTTCATTACGTCAACCAATGTCAGCCCGGTTGCCCGGCGCTCAAAGGTCAGGTTATAAAAGCGCCTCCCATCCCGGTGCATGCGCCGCCCTTTTACCCTCGACTTCGGAGAACGCATGATCGATCTCGCCACCGCCCAGCAATTCCTGATGACTCGCGGCCTCGACTTCGGCCTCAACCTCCTCGCCGCGATCGTGTTGTGGTTCGTCGGCCGCTGGGCGATCCGCATCGGTACGCGCCTGCTCGGCAAGGTCGTTCGCCGCAGCGGCAAGGTCGATCCGACGCTCACCGACTACCTGACCTCCGTCGTCGGCGTGCTGCTCACGATCCTGCTGATCCTCGCGATCCTGCAGATCTTCGGCGTACAGACGACCTCGTTCGCCGCACTGCTCGCCGGCCTCGGCCTCGCGATCGGCACCGCCTGGGGCGGCCTGCTCGCGCATTTCGCCGCCGGCGTGTTCATGCAGGTGCTGCGCCCGTTCAAGATCGGCGACGTGATCAGCGCGGGCGGCGTCACGGGCACCGTGAAAGAGCTCGGCCTGTTCGGCACGACGATCGTCACCGCCGACAACATCGTGACGATCGTCGGCAACAACAAGATCTTCTCGGACAACATCGCGAACTACAGCGCGACGCCGCACCGCCGCGTCGACCTCACCGCGAAGATCGCGAACAGCGTCGACGCCGCCGATGCGATCAACCGCCTGAAAACGCAGATCCAGCTGGTGCCGAACGTGCTGAAAGTACCGGCGCCGGACGTCGGCGTGCTGCAGTTCACGCCGGAAGGCCCGCTGCTGTTCGTGCGCCCGTCGACCCAGCCGGAGAACTACTGGCAGGTGTATTGCGACACCAACCGCGTGATTCTCGATACGTTCCGCGAAGCCGGCTATCCGACGCCCGAAACGCCGGTCTCGCATCGCAACGCGTGACGAAAGCCGCGGCCGAACCGCACGGACGAAAAAAAGCGTGGCACTCGCCACGCTTTTCTATTGCGTCGAAACCCGTCGCATCGCGTCAGCGCCCGCCCGCCTTCGGCGCCTCGTCCGAGCGCCGCCCGCGCACGAGCTTCCACACCGCGCCGAGCGCGACCGGCACGATCGCCGCGCCGATCCCGACCAGCACGATCACGTTCAGGTACTGGCGGATGAACGGGATGTTGCCGAAGAAATAGCCGAGCAGCACGAGCAGCAGCACCCACACCAGCGCGCCGATCACGTTGAACAACTGGAAGCGCGCGACGCTCATCGACGACGCCCCCGCGACGAACGGCGCGAACGTGCGCACGACCGGAATGAAGCGCGCGAGCACGATCGTCTTGCCGCCGTGCTTGTCGTAGAACGAGTGGGTCTTCTGCAGCGCGGCGCGATCGAGGAACCGCTCGAGCACCGGGATATGCGTATTGAACACCTTCGGGCCGACCCAGCGGCCGATCAGGTAGTTCACGGTGTTGCCGGAAATCGCCGCGACGAGCAGCAGCACGATCAGCAGGCCGACGTTCATTTCGCCCGTCGCCGCGAACGCGCCGCCGATGAACAGCAGCGAATCGCCGGGCAGGAACGGGAACACGACGAGGCCCGTCTCGCAGAACACGATCAGGAACAGCACGAGATAGACCCACGCACCGTACTGCCGGATGAAATCGCCGAGGAAAGCGTCGATATGCAGGACAAGGTTGACGAAATGCAGCAGCGTATCCAAATGCGATTCCTCGAAGGCGATGGGGCCGGAACGGCCGGAACAGGCCAGACATGGCCGAGGCGGCCGCCAGCCAAGGCTGGCGCGCGCAACGCAGTGATGATACCGAAACTACCTTAAGGCTCCGTGAAAAAACGTAACCGCCGGCCGCCCCGGCACGCGTTCGCGGCCTCGCTATAATTCGGCCATGTCCGATATCACCGAAACGGCCGCGGGCGCCGCGCCCGCCCCCGCCGCGCGCCCCCTGCGCGCGATCCAGCCCCTGCCCGACCAGCTGATCAGCCAGATCGCCGCCGGCGAGGTCGTCGAACGCCCGGCGTCGGTCGTCAAGGAGTTGCTCGAGAACGCGATGGACGCCGGCGCGACGACGCTGCGCATCGTGCTGGAAGAAGGCGGCGTCAAGCGCATCTCGATCACCGACGACGGCTGCGGGATTCCGCCGGACGAACTGGCGCTCGCGCTGATGCGCCACGCGACCAGCAAGATCCGCTCGCTCGAGGAGCTCGAGGCGGTCGCGACGCTGGGTTTTCGCGGCGAAGCGCTCGCGTCGATCGCATCGGTCGCCGAGATGTCGATCACGAGCCGGACGGCCGATGCCGCGCATGCGATGAAGATCGATGCGCAGACGGGCGTGCTGTCGCCCGCCGCCGGCTCGATCGGCACGACGATCGAGGTGCGCGAGCTGTACTTCAACACGCCCGCGCGACGCAAGTTCCTGAAGAGCGAGCAGACCGAATTCGGCCACTGCCTCGAAATGATCCGCCGCGCCGCGCTCGCGCGGCCGGACGTCGCGATCTCGGTGCTGCACAACGGCAAGGCCGTCGAGCACTGGAACGCGACCGAGCCGGCGCAGCGCGTCGCGAAGATCCTCGGCGACGGCTTCGCGACCGCGCACCTGCCGCTCGACGAGCAGGCCGGCCCGCTCGCCGTGTACGGCTGCGCCGGCCTGCCGACCGCGAGCCGCGGGCGCGCCGACCAGCAGTATTTCTTCGTGAACGGCCGTTTCGTGCGCGACAAGCTGCTGACGCACGCGGTGCGCGCGGCGTACGAGGATGTGCTGCACGGCGACCGCTACCCGTCGTACGTGCTGTTCCTCGACCTGCCGCCCGAAGCCGTCGACGTGAACGTGCATCCGTCGAAGATCGAAGTGCGGTTCCGCGATTCGCGCTCGATCCACCAGTACGTGTTCCACGCGGTCCAGCGGGCGCTCGCGCGCCATGCGGGCGCATCGCCGGAAACCACGGCGGGGGGCCATGCCGCGCATATCGAGCCCGCGCCGCGCGGGCCGGCATCGTTCCTCGATACGCCGCTCGGCCAAAGCCAGGGCCATGCGACAGGCGGCGGCGGTGGAATCGGCGGCGGTGGAATCGGCGGCAGCGGCTTCTCGTCGCCGTCGTCGTCTTCGTCGTCCGGCAACACCTGGATGCGTCAGGCGCGAATGACGCAAGGCACGCTGCCCGTCGCGCAGCCGCTCGCGCTCTACGACGCGCTGTTCGGCCGCAAGGACAGCGGCGCGGGCACGCCGGACGGCACGACACTCATCGCCCGCGATGCGGCCGATTCGACCGACGCACCGGCCGCGCCGCTGCCGGGCTTCGCTGCGTCGCCGCTCGCCGCCGGCACGCACGACGAGCAGCCGCTCGGCTTCGCGCTCGGCCAGATCCACGGGATCTACGTGCTGGCACAGAACGCGTACGGCCTCGTGATCGTCGACATGCACGCGGCGCACGAGCGGATCCTGTACGAGCAGTTCAAGAACGCGCTCGCCGACCGTACGGTCGCCGTGCAGTCGCTGCTGCTGCCGATCTCGATGACGGCCACGCCGGTCGAGATCGGCACGGTCGAGGAAGAGCGCGACACGCTCGAATCGCTCGGCTTCGACCTCGCGGTGCTGTCGCCGACCACGCTCGCGATCCGCGCGGTGCCGGCGCTGCTGAAGGACGCCGACCTGCAGTCGCTCGCGCGCGCGGTGCTCGCCGACCTGCACGCGTTCGGCGGCTCGCGCGTGCTCACCGAGCGCCAGCACGAACTGCTCGGCACGCTCGCGTGCCATCACGCGGTGCGTGCGAACCGGCGCCTGACGCTCGACGAGATGAACGCGCTGCTGCGCCAGATGGAGGCGACCGAGCGCGCGGACCAGTGCAATCACGGCCGGCCGACCTGGTATCAGCTCACGCTGAACGATCTCGACCGTCTCTTCATGCGCGGCCAATGAGCGCTGCTTCGCCGTCCCGCCCGATGACGATCGCCTGCCTGCTCGGCCCCACCGCTTCGGGGAAGACCGCCGCGGCGCTGGCGCTCGCCGCGCGCCGCCCGATCGAGATCGTCAGCGTCGATTCGGCGCTCGTCTACCGCGACATGGATATCGGCACCGCGAAACCGTCGCGCGACGAGCGCGCGAGCGTGCCGCATCACCTGATCGACATCATCGACCCGGCCGACGCGTATTCGGCCGCGGAATTCCGCGCGGACACGCTGCGGCTGATCGGCGAGATCGTCGCGCGCGGCCGCACGCCGCTGCTCGCGGGCGGCACGATGCTGTACTACAAGGCGCTGACGCAAGGGCTCAACGACCTGCCGGGCGCCGATCCGGAGATCCGCGCGGCACTCGACGCCGACGCCGCGCGCGACGGCTGGCCGGCGCTGCACGCGCGGCTCGCGCAGGTCGATCCCGACACGGCCGCGCGGCTCGCGCCGAACGATTCTCAGCGGATTCAGCGGGCGCTCGAAGTCTTCATGCTGAGCGGGCAGCCGATGTCGGCGCTGCTCGCCGCGCCGCGCCGCACGGACGATGCCGCCGCCGCGTACCGCTTCGTGCCGGTCGCGCTCGAGCCGTCGGACCGCGCGGTGCTGCACGCACGGATCGCGCGGCGCTTCGACGCGATGCTCGACGCAGGCTTCATCGACGAAGTCGAACGGCTGCGGCGCCGCGACGATCTCCATCCCGACCTGCCGTCGATGCGTTGCGTCGGCTACCGGCAGGCATGGGAATTCCTCGACGGCGACACCGACTACCGGACGATGCGCGACAAGGGCATTTTCGCGACACGCCAGCTCTGCAAGCGCCAGATCACGTGGCTGCGCGCGATGCCGGAGCGGATCGTCGTCGATTGCATCGCGCCGGATTCGACGGCCCGCGCCCTTGACGCGCTCGAACGGGTGCTCGACGGGCGCACGCCGGACTGATTACCGGCGGATCTCCAGCGTCGGCGGCAGGCTGGCGGAAGCGTCGCCGACGAACGCGTACTGCCCGTCGCCCACTTGCCGGACCGCGGCGCACCGCCCGAAAAAAAAGCCGCCCGGATCGACTCCGGGCGGCTTTTCCTGCTGCATCTGCTTGCGACGCGTCAGACCACGACCGTCTGCGCCTCGCCTTCGCGGGTCGCACGCACGGTGCCGATCTTCCACACCTGTTCGCCGGCGGCGGTCAAGTCGGCGATCGCTGCGTCGGCATCGGCCGCCGAGACGATCACGGCCATCCCGATCCCACAGTTGAACACGCGGTGCATTTCCGCGTCGGCGACGCCGCCGTGCTCCTGCAGCCACTTGAACAGCGGCGGCAGCGGCCATGCGTGCTGGTCGAGCTCGGCGGTGAGGCCTTCGCGCAGCACGCGCGGGATGTTCTCGACGAGGCCGCCACCGGTGATGTGCGCCATGCCCTTCACCGACAGCTTCTGCATCAGCGCGAGCAGCGGCTTCACGTAGATGCGCGTGGGCGCCATCAGCGCGTCGGCCAGCGAGCGGCCGTGGAAATCGGCCGACAGATCGGGATTCGCGCGCTCGATGATCTTGCGCACGAGCGAGAAGCCGTTCGAGTGGATGCCGCTCGATGCGAGGCCCAGCACGACGTCGCCTTCGGCGATCGTGCCGCCGTCGATGATCTTGCTCTTCTCGACCGCGCCGACCGCGAAGCCGGCCAGGTCGTATTCGCCGTCCGGGTACATGCCCGGCATTTCGGCCGTTTCGCCGCCGATCAGCGCGCAGCCCGACAGTTCGCAGCCCTGCGCGATGCCCTTGACGACGGTGGCGGCCGTGTCGACGTCGAGCTTGCCGCAGGCGAAGTAGTCGAGGAAGAACAGCGGCTCGGCGCCCTGCACGAGGATGTCGTTCACGCTCATCGCGACGAGATCCTGGCCGACGGTGTCGTGTTTGTTCAGATGAAAGGCCAGCTTGAGCTTGGTGCCCACGCCGTCGGTACCGGACACGAGCACGGGCTCCTTGTACTTCTTCGGCACTTCGAACAGCGCGCCGAACCCGCCGATGCCGCCGAGCACGCCGTCGCGCAGGGTTTTCTTCGCAAAAGGCTTGATCTTGTCGATGAGCGCGTCGCCTGCGTCGATGTCGACACCTGCGTCGCGATAGGACAGACCCTGAGCGTCGGGAGCGGATTTCGGAGGATTCATGGGGGAATGCGAGAAGGTCGGTAAAATGCGATTTTACCCGAAGCCGGCCCGTTGGCCGGAATTCCCAGCACCGAATCGTCAGGGATTGCATCTTGGTCAACACGTCCCCGTTTTCATCGCCGGGCGAGGCGCGCCGAAACCCGCGCCGCGCCGCCGTGCGTACGGTCGCGCGTGAAGCCAGCCGAGGCGCCTTCCCCCACGCGTGCCCGGCGTACGGCACGCGTTTTTTCAACCGATCCGCATTGTGACTGCTGTGTCCCGTCAACTGACGCTCGATCTCGGCACGCCGCCGCCCGCCACGTTCGACAACTTCATCATGAGCGACGAGAACGACGAGCTCGTCACGCGCCTGCAGAAGCTCGATCTCGCGCTCGCGGCCGGCCCCGTGCCGGACCGGTCGTTCTACATCTGGGGCGAGCCGGGCAGCGGCCGCACCCACCTGCTGCAGGCGCTCGTGAGCGACGCGTCGTACGGCTATGCGCGCTACCTGACGCCGCAGAGCCCGCTCGGCGCGTTCACGTTCGACCCGCGCATCGGCATCTACGCGATCGACGACTGCGACCGGATGAGCGACACGCAGCAGGTCGCGCTGTTCAACCTGTTCAACGAAGTGCGCGCGCACCCGTCGAGCGCGTTCGTCGCGGCGGGCCCGGCGGCGCCGCTCGCGCTCGACGTGCGCGAGGATCTGCGCACGCGCCTCGGCTGGGGGCTCGTGTTCCACCTGTCGCCGCCGTCCGACGCCGGCAAGATCGCGGTGCTCAAGCTCGCGGCGAAGGAGCGCGGCATCGCGCTCACCGACGACATCGCCGCGTACCTGCTGACCCATTTCCGCCGCGACATGCCGAGCCTGATGGCGTTGCTCGACGCGCTCGACCGCTTCTCGCTCGAGCAGAAACGCGCGGTCACGCTGCCGCTGCTGCGCCGGATGCTTGCGCGCCCCGGCGACGACATCACACCACCGGGCACGGGCCCGAACCGCTTCGAGTAAAATGCGCTTCCATGACTAATCTGGCACTCTTTGACCTCGATCACACGCTGATCCCGACCGATAGCGACCACGAATGGGGCCGCTTCATGGTGAAGCTCGGCATCGTCGACGCGGAAAGCTTTTCGCGTCAGAACGACCAGTTCTTCGCCGACTACAAGGCCGGCCGGCTCGACATCCACGCGTACCTGACGGCGATGCTCACGCCGCTCGCGAAGTATTCGCGCGCGCAGCTCGCCGAGTGGCACGAGCAGTACATGCACGAGGTGATCCGCCCCGCGATGACGCCCGCCGCGCTCGAACTCGTGCGCCAGCACCTCGATGCCGGCGACCTGTGCTGCGTCGTGACGGCGACCAACGAATTCATCACGCGCCCGATCGCGACCGCGTTCGGCGTCGACACGCTGATCGCGTGCGAGGTCGAAACGACCGACGGGCATCCCGATTCGCCGTACACGGGCCGGCCGACCGGCACGCCGAGCTATCGCGAAGGCAAGATCGTGCGCACCGAAGCGTGGCTCGCATCGCTCGGCAAGCACTGGGACAACTTCGCGCACAGCTACTTCTACAGCGACTCGCACAACGACATCCCGCTGCTCGAGAAAGTCACCGACCCGATCGCGACCAACCCTGACGACACGCTGCGTGCGCATGCAAGCACCCGCGGCTGGCGTATCCTCGATCTCTTCTGAACGTCGTGATCAAAAAATTCATTCGAAAGCTGCTCGGCCAGGACGAAACCGAGCAAACGCCTTCCGCAGCGGCCCCGGCCGACGAAGCGGCCCCTGCTGCCCCGCGCGCCCCGAAGGGCGCCCGAGGCGGCGGCGCGAAGAAACCGCGCAGCAACCATGAGCCGACCGTCGTGCCGGCCAGCGTGCACGGCATCAACCCGGCGCTGATCTCGAAGAACGCGGTGCGCGTGACCGACACGCTGCAGCAGGCGGGTTTTCGTGCATTCATCGTCGGCGGCGCGGTGCGCGACCTGCTGCTCGGCATCGCTCCGAAGGACTTCGACGTCGCGACCGACGCCACGCCGACCGAGGTGCAGCGCCTGTTCCGCCGCGCGCGCCTGATCGGCCGCCGCTTCCAGATCGTCCACGTGCAGTTCGGCCAGGAACTGATCGAGGTGTCGACGTTCCGCGCGCTGGTCGACGCGCCGCCCGAGGCCGCCGCGGCCACGGCCGAGCCGCCGCGGCGCCTGAAGCGCGACGAACTCGATCGCCGCACGCACGCGGTCGACGCGAGCGGCCGCGTGCTGCGCGACAACGTGTGGGGCGAGCAGCACGAGGACGCCGCACGCCGCGACTTCACGATCAATGCGATGTACTACGACCCGTCGACGCAGACGGTGCTCGACTATCACGACGGGATGGCCGACGTACGCGCCCGCCTGTTGCGGATGATCGGCGATCCGGCCACCCGCTTCCGCGAGGATCCGGTGCGGATGCTGCGCGTCGTGCGTTTCGCGGCGAAGCTCGGCTTCGAGATCGAGCCGCATACGCGCGAACCGATCCACGCGCTCGCCGACCTGATCAACAACGTGCCGGCCGCGCGCCTGTTCGACGAAATGCTGAAACTGCTGCTGTCGGGGCACGCGCTCGCATGCCTGCAGCGGCTGCGCAGGGAAGGGCTGCACCACGGGCTGCTGCCGCTGCTCGACGTCGTGCTCGAACAGCCGCAGGGCGAGAAGTTCATCACGCTCGCGCTGAACAACACCGACGCGCGCGTGCGTGCCGGCAAGCCGGTGTCGCCGGGCTTCCTGTTCGCGACGCTGCTGTGGCACGACATGCGCCAGCGCTTCGAGCAATACACGGCCGCGGGCGAAATCCCGGTGCCGGCGCTCCATCGCGCGATGGACGACGTGCTCGACATGCAAACCGAGAAACTCGCGATCCACAAGCGCTACTCGGCCGACATGCGCGAGATCTGGGGCCTGCAGCTGCGCCTGGAGAAACGCTCGGGCCGCAGCGCGATGCGGCTGCTGGAACACCAAAGGTTTAGAGCGGGGTATGATTTCCTCCTGTTACGCTGCGAATCCGGCGAGCTCGATACGGAAGTCGGACAGTGGTGGACGGATTTCATCGAAGGCGACGCGGCCGCTCGCGAGGCCTTGCTGACGCAGGGCGGCTCGAAGGAAAAATCGCCCCGCAAGCGGCGCCGCCGCGGCGGGGCGCGAAACCGCCAGCAGGGCGAAGGCGCCGCCGAGCAGGCGCCGGATACCGCGGGCGATACCGCGAGCGGTTCCGACGACTGACGCGCGCGCCGGCGAACGACGTAGGAAGTGATGCCATGACGGTTGCATATATCGGACTGGGGGCGAATCTCGGCGATGCGCGCCAGACCCTGAAGGACGCGGTGGTGTGCCTCGCGCAGCAGCGCACCATCTCGATCCTCGGCAAATCGAGCCTGTATCGCACGGCGCCGTTCGAAGCGGGCGGCGACGACTACTACAACTGCGTCGTCAAGCTCGACACGACGCTGTCGGCCCGCGAGCTGCTCGCGCTCTGCCAGAAGATCGAACATCACTTCGGCCGCGAGCGCCCGTATCGCAATGCGCCGCGCACGCTCGACCTCGACATCCTGCTGTTCGGCGCCGATTCGATCGACGAACCCGACCTGATCGTCCCGCACCCGCGCCTCACCGACCGCGCCTTCGCGCTCGTGCCGCTCGTCGAGATCGAGCCGGCGCTCGACATCCCCGCGCGCGGCCGAGCCGACGCCTTTCTCGCCGCCGTCGCGGATCAGCGCGTCGAAAAGGTGCAAACCTGCCAGTGCCCGATGCAAAAGGCGCTCGCTGCCGGCGAAGACGCCGACAAGACCCGCTGCCGATGAACTCGACTCCGCTGACCGTCACCGCGCCCGACCTGCGCGCCCCGCACCGCTATCTCGTGATCGAAGGCCCGATCGGCGTCGGCAAGACGACGCTCGCGCGCCTGCTCGGCGAGCGCTGGTCGATGCAGACGCTGCTCGAGCGCCCCCAGGACAACCCGTTCCTCGAACGCTTCTATCGCGACACCGCGCGCTACGCGCTGCCCGTGCAGCTGTCGTTCGCGCTGCAGCGCGCGCAGCAGGCGCGGGAGCTGATCGGCGCGCTCGACACGGGCCGCCCCGTCATCGCCGATTTCATGCCGCAGAAGAACGACATCTTCGCGCGGCTGAACCTGCCGGAAGACGAGTGGCAGCTGTACCGCTCGGTCGCCACGCACGTCGACGTGCCGCAGGCGCCGTCGCCCGATCTCGTCGTGTACCTGCAGGCCAGCCCCGAAGTGCTGTTCTCGCGCATCCAGAAGCGCGGGACGCCGATGGAGCTGCAGATCAGCGATGCGTACCTGCGCTCGCTCGTCGACGCGTACAACGAATTCTTCTACCACTACGACCGCACGCCGGTGCTGACGGTCGCGGCCGAACACCTGAACCCGCTGGATTCCCCCGACGATCTCGCCCTGCTGGTCGAGCGCATCGAGACGATGCGCGGCCGCAAGGAATTCTTCGTCAAGGGCGAGACGACGCGTTGACGCGTCCTCGCCTGTCGTTCCTCACCCATCGACCCGGATTTCCCATGACCTATCTCCAGGAATCGAGCCGGCCTGCCGTGACGGTACCCAAGCTGCAGGCAATGCGCGACGCCGGCGAGAAGATCGCGATGCTCACGTGCTACGACGCGAGCTTTTCCGCGCTGCTCGATCGCGCGGGCACCGACGTGCTGCTGATCGGCGATTCGCTCGGCAACGTGCTGCAGGGCCACACGACCACGCTGCCCGTGTCGATCGACGACATCGCGTACCACACCGCGTGTGTCGCCCGGGCGCAGCCGCGCGCGCTCGTCGTCGCCGATCTGCCGTTCGGCACGTACGGCACGCCGGTCGACGCGTTCGCGAACGCGGTCAAGCTGATGCGCGCGGGCGCGCAGATGGTCAAGCTCGAAGGCGGCGAATGGCTCGCCGATACGATCCGGTTCCTCGTCGAACGCTCGGTGCCCGTGTGCGCGCACCTCGGCCTCACGCCGCAGTCGGTGCATGCGTTCGGCGGCTTCAAGGTGCAGGGCAAGACCGAGGCCGGCGCCGCGCAACTGCTGCGCGACGCGCGCGCGATCGAGGACGCCGGTGCGCAGCTCGTCGTGCTCGAAGCGGTGCCGACGCTCGTCGCGGCCGAAGTCACGCACATGCTGAAGATTCCGACGATCGGCATCGGCGCCGGCGTCGACTGCTCGGGGCAGGTGCTCGTGCTGCACGACATGCTCGGCGTTTTTCCCGGCAAGCGGCCGCGCTTCGTGAAGGATTTCATGCACGGACAGCCGACCATTCAGGCGGCCGTCGAAGCGTATGTGAGCGCGGTGAAGAATCGGTCGTTTCCGGGCCCGGAACACTCGTTCTGACGTCGCCGGCTGGATGTAAAAAAGCGCGACGCCCTTTACAGGGCGCCGCGCTTTTTCGTTTGTGCGCTGCTTGGATCACCGAGTTCGTGACACTGGAGCAAGCATACGGCGCCCGCTCCATCACATCGTCACTTCAGCACCGCATCGAGCGCCCCACGCAATGCATTGGTCAGCAACAGCGCTTGCGCGCGTGCCAGATCGCCAAGCGTGACGACGCGCTCCACTGCCCCGAATGCCGGATCGTCGAGCAGCACGCCGCGCATCACGCCCGGCAACACGCCGCACGCCAGCGGTGGCGTCACCCACTGGCCGTCGAGCTTCACGAACAGGTTCGAGCGCCCGCCTTCCGTCACCTCGCCGCGCTCGTTGACGAACAGCATGTCGAATCCGCCGAGCGCCTCCGCCGCCTGCCACGCGCGGTCGTATTCGGCGCGGCGCGTGGTCTTGTGCAGCAGCAGTGCATCGTCGGCTCGAGTCGGCGCGAAGCCGTGCGCGGAAGCCAGCAGCACACCGACCGGCCCCGCCGGCAGCGGCTTGAGCGGCGCCGCGACGATCTCGATCGTACCGTCCTTCGCGAGCGCAAGCTTCATCCGGTACGCGCCGCCGCCGCCGAGCGCCGCGCAGCGGGCGTGGATCTCGCGGCGTAGCGCGTCAGCGTCGAAACGGAAGCCGAACGCGTCCGCGCTGCGTTGCAGCCGCGCGAGATGGCGTTCGAGATGGCGGATGCCGTCCGCCCGCGTGGCGGCCGTCGTTTCGAACAACTGGAAGCCGGGATCGGCGTCCGTCAGGAATCGCGCTTTCAATTCGCACTCCGCATATTCGTCGGCCGCGACGCTGTCGAGCACGATGCCCGCGCCGACGCCCATCGTGCCGCGTCGCCGGCCGGCTGCCGCGGTGGCGGTGCCCGGTCTGTCCGTGTCGTTGCCGATGCCGTCCGCATCGAGCGTCAGCGTCCGGATCGCCACCGACAGGCAGAAATCGCCGCAACCGGCCGCCGCGCCGTGCAGCGCATCGTCCGCGCCCTTCGTCAGCGCGTCGAGCCAGCCGATCGCCCCCGTATAGAGCCCGCGCGGCGTCGACTCGATCGTGTCGATCAACTGCATCGTCTTGTACTTCGGCGCGCCCGTGATCGACCCGCAAGGGAACAGCGCGCGCAGCATCTGCGCGAACGTGGTGCCGTCGCGCCAGCCGGCCTCGATAGTCGACGTCATCTGCCACACCGACGCATACGGCTCGACCGAGAACAGCGCCGGCACCTCGACGGTGCCCGTGCGCGCGATCCGCGACACGTCGTTGCGCAGCAGGTCGACGATCATCACGTTTTCCGCGCGATTCTTCGGATCACTCGCGAGGAATGCGGCGGCCGCCGCGTCTTCACGTGGATCGGCCGAACGCGGCGCCGTGCCCTTCATCGGCCGCGCGCGCAGCACGTCGCCGTGCTTCTCGACGAACAGCTCGGGCGAGCACGATACGACCCATGCGCCGTCGGGCAGCGCGATCAGCGCGCCGTACCGCACCGGCTGGCGCGCGCGCAGCCGCCGGTACAGCGCGAGCGGCGTGCCGAACACGTCAAAATTCAGCCGGTACGTGTAATTGACCTGATACGAATCGCCCACGCGCAACGCGTCGTGCACCGCGGCGATCGCTGCGTCGAACGCATCGCGCGACACGCTCTTCGAGACATGTGCGACACCCGCGATCGACGGCGTGCCGGCGCCGTCCTGCCGCGCGAGCCACGCGTCGACGTCGTCGCGCGCCAGCGGCTCGCAGCGCGCGAACAGCAAAAAGCGCAGCGGGGCATGGCCCGGCTGCGCTCTTTCCAGATTGCGTCCGAATTCGTAATCGCCGACGACCACCGCATGCAGCCCGTCGCGCAAATCCTGCGCCACCGCCGCATCGATGGCGTCGAGCTGCGCCGGGTCCGTGCAGACGCGTTCGCGCACGAAGCCCGAATACACACGACTCGACCGCGCGGACGCGGTCGAGTCGCAATCGTCCAAGAGCGCGAACGACGCGCTCTCGTTGCCTTCAGTCATGCCGTTACTCGAAGAAGCTCTTCACACGGTCGAACCAGCTCTTGCTCTGCGGGCTGTGACGCGCGCCGCCCTCGGCCAGCGACTTCTCGAACTGCTTGAGCAGGTCGCGCTGGGTGTCGGTCAGCTTCACGGGCGTCTCGACCTGCACGTGCACGTACAGATCGCCCGCGATGCTCGAACGCAGCCCCTTGATGCCCTTGCCGCGCAAGCGGAACGTCTTGCCCGACTGCGTGCCTTCCGGCACCGGGAACGACGCACGGCCGGCCAGCGTCGGCACCTCGATCTCGCCGCCGAGTGCGGCGGTCGTGAACGGAATCGGCATCTGGCAGTGGAGATCGTCGCCGTCGCGCTCGAACACCGCGTGCGGCTTGATGTGGATCTCGACGTACAGGTCGCCCGGCGGCCCGCCGTTGATGCCCGGCTCGCCGTTGCCGGCCGAGCGGATCCGCATCCCGTCGTCGATCCCGGCCGGGATCTTCACTTCGAGCGTCTTGGTTTCCTTCACCTTGCCCGACCCGTGGCAATGCGCGCACGGCTCGGGGATGTAGGTGCCCGTGCCATGGCACTTCGGGCAGGTCTGCTGGATGCTGAAGAAGCCTTGCGACATCCGCACCGTGCCCTGGCCGTGACAGGTCGGGCAGGTTTCCGGCTTCGTGCCGGGCTTCGCGCCCGACCCGTGGCAGACGTCGCACGACACCCAGCTCGGCACGCGGATCTGCGTGTCGTAACCGTGCGCGGCCTGCTCGAGCGTGATTTCCATGCTGTAGCGCAGGTCGGCGCCCCGGTACACCTGCGGGCCGCCGCGGCCGCCGCGCGCGGCGCCGCCCGCGGCCTGACCGAAGATGTCGCCGAAGATGTCGCCGAACGCATCCGCGAAGCCGCCGAAGCCTTGTGCACCCGCACCGCCCATGTTCGGATCGACGCCCGCGTGCCCGTACTGGTCGTACGCGGCCCGCTTCTGACCATCCGACAGCATTTCATAGGCTTCCTTCACCTCCTTGAAATGCTCTTCCGCATCCTTGCTGTCCGGATTGCGGTCAGGGTGATACTTCATCGCAAGCTTGCGATATGCCTTCTTGATTTCGTCGTCGCTCGCATTCTTCGCGACGCCCAGAACCTCGTAGTAATCCCGTTTCGCCATATCGATTCACTGTGCCGCCACGCATCGCGCACGCGGCGGCTCCTTTCGCCCGCAGTAAAGTCTCTCGACTCGTCTGGCGCTGCACCGTCCGCGGACGGCTCGCGCAGCACCCGCCAAAAAACAAATGTGCCCGGAGGGCCGCAAGGCCCGCCAGGCGTGGAGTCGATCCGGCCATCCGGAAGGAAAGACAGACCGCTTTTCAGCCGCTGGTCGGTCGCGCCGCGCGCGTTTTTGCGCGCGCGGCGTACGGTGCCATTGCTACCCGGCTTAGTCCTTCTTCACTTCCTTGAACTCGGCGTCGACGACGTCGTCGGCAGCCTGTTGCGCACCACCTGCATGGGCCGCGCCTTCCGTCGCACCGGCTGCGCCTGCCGCACCCGCTTGCTGGGCCTGCATGTCGGCGTACATCTTCTCGCCGAGCTTCTGCGAGACCTTGCCGAGCTCCTCGACCTTCGCGTCGATCGCCGCCTTGTCGGCCGACGTGTCCTTCAGCGCGTCCTCGAGCGACTTCAGCGCCGCTTCGATCGCTTCCTTCTCGCCCGCGTCCAGCTTGTCGCCGTACTCGGTCAGCGCCTTCTTCGTGCTGTGGACCAGCGCATCGCCCTGGTTGCGCGAATCGGCCAGCTCGCGCAGCTTGTGGTCTTCCGCTGCGTTCGCTTCCGCGTCCTTGATCATCTGGTCGATTTCAGCCTCGGACAGGCCCGAGTTCGCCTTGATCGTGATCTTGTTTTCCTTGCCGGTCGCCTTGTCCTTCGCGCCGACGTGCAGGATGCCGTTCGCGTCGATGTCGAAGGTCACTTCGATCTGCGGCACGCCGCGCGGTGCCGGCGGAATGCCTTCGAGGTTGAACTCGCCGAGCAGCTTGTTGCCCGCCGCCATTTCGCGTTCGCCCTGGAACACCTTGATCGTCACGGCGCCCTGGTTGTCGTCGGCCGTCGAGTACACCTGAGCGTGCTTCGTCGGGATCGTCGTGTTCTTGTTGATCATCTTCGTCATCACGCCGCCGAGCGTCTCGATACCGAGCGACAGCGGGGTCACGTCGAGCAGCAGCACGTCCTTGCGGTCGCCCGACAGCACCTGGCCCTGGATCGCCGCGCCGACCGCGACGGCTTCGTCCGGGTTCACGTCACGGCGCGGATCCTTGCCGAAGAACTCCTTCACCTTCTCCATGACCTTCGGCATGCGCGTCTGGCCGCCGACCAGGATCACGTCGTCGATGTCCGACACCTTGACGCCTGCGTCCTTGATCGCGATGCGGCACGGTTCGATCGTGCGCTCGACGAGGTCTTCCACCAGCGCTTCCAGCTTCGCGCGGGTGATTTTCAGGTTCAAGTGCTTCGGGCCCGAGGCGTCCGCCGTGATGTACGGCAGGTTGATTTCGGTCTGCTGGCCCGACGACAGCTCGATCTTCGCCTTTTCGGCGGCTTCCTTCAGGCGCTGCAGCGCGAGCACGTCCTTCGACAGGTCGACGCCCTGCTCCTTCTTGAACTCGCCGATGATGTAATCGATGATGCGCTGGTCGAAGTCTTCGCCGCCGAGGAACGTGTCGCCGTTGGTCGACAGCACTTCGAACTGCATTTCGCCGTCGACGTCCGCGATCTCGATGATCGACACGTCGAACGTGCCGCCGCCGAGGTCGTACACGGCGATCTTGCGGTCGCCCTTCTCGACCTTGTCGAGACCGAACGCGAGCGCGGCCGCCGTCGGCTCGTTGATGATCCGCTTGACTTCGAGGCCCGCGATGCGGCCGGCGTCCTTGGTCGCCTGGCGCTGGCTGTCGTTGAAGTACGCCGGCACCGTGATCACGGCTTCCGTGACCGGCTCGCCGAGGTAGTCTTCGGCCGTCTTCTTCATCTTGCGCAGCACTTCGGCCGACACTTGCGGCGGCGCGAGCTTTTCGCCGTGCGCCTCGACCCATGCATCGCCGTTGTCGGCCTTGATGATCGAGTACGGCATCAGGCCGATGTCCTTCTGGACTTCCTTCTCTTCGAAGCGGCGGCCGATCAGGCGCTTCACCGCGAACAGCGTGTTCTTCGGGTTGGTCACCGACTGGCGCTTGGCCGGCGCGCCGACGAGCACTTCGTTGTCGTCCATGTACGCGATGATCGACGGCGTGGTGCGCGTGCCTTCCGAATTCTCGATGACCTTGACCTGGTTGCCTTCCATGATGGCGACGCACGAGTTCGTGGTGCCAAGGTCAATACCGATGATCTTTCCCATTTTTTCCTAATCTCCAGAAATGCTTGTTTGCTGCACGAAACCCCGCGTTTTTGGGCGGTTTCGCACGCCAGAATTCAACTCTGTTCCCGAAATGCGTCCGTCCGATCCGTTTTCAAGACCCGACGAGCGATGCGGATATTAAATTTTTTCAATCGCCGCCGGCTAGCGGATCGCACTCGACGGATCGCCGCCCGACACGATCTTCGCGCGTGCCGCCGCGACGGCGGCCTGGAACTGCGCGAGGCCATGCCAGCCGGTCGCGCGGCCCAGCCGCTTGCCGCGGTGGAAGAAGAACCACGTCGGCACGCCGTGCAGCCCGAAGCGGCGCCCCAGTTGAGGGTGTTCGTACACGTTGCAATGGAACCACTTCAAATCCAGCGCGCGGATCGCGTCCGGCTGGACAAGCATCGCCTTCTTCGCGATCTCGCAGTTGAAGCAGTCGATGCCCCAGAAGAACACCACCGCCAGCGCGTCGCCCGCGCCGTCGATGGCCGCGTCGAACGTGCCGGCGTCGAGCGCCTGCATGTCGAACGCGTCGAACGCGGCCGGATCGACGCCGGCGGGCACCATCTCCGCTGCCTTACTTCGGCTGCGCGACGGTGACGAGCGCCGGGCGCAGCACGCGGTCGGCGATCATGTAGCCCTTTTGCAGCACCGTGACGACGGTGTTCGGCTCCTGCTCGGCCGGCACCATCGAAATGGCCTGGTGCTGATGCGGATCGAACTTCTCGCCGACCGGGTTGATCGCGACGACGCGGCCCTTCTCGAGCGCGCTCGTCAGCTGGCGCAGCGTCAGCTCGACGCCTTCGCGCACCTTCGCGATGTCGCCGGAGGTATCGCCGACGGCCGCTTCCAGGCTGTCCAGCACCGGCAGCAGGTGTTCCGCGAAGCTCTCGATCGCGAACTTGTGCGCCTTCGACACGTCGTCCTGCGCGCGGCGGCGCACGTTCTCGGTTTCGGCCTTCGCCCGCAGGAAGCTTTCCTGGAGCTCGGCGACCTTGGCTTGAGCCTCCGCGAGCGCCGCGTCGGCAGCTTCGGCGGCGGGTGCGGCGCCTTGCGCCGCCTGCTTCTCGCTGCCGATGTCTTCGCCCGATTGGGTAGCCGGATTCTCTTGCGTGTTTTCCATGTCGCTGAAAGTCGATTAGAGGTTGAAGCCAAATCGGCGACCGCCGGACGTATACCCGGCGGCACCGCACATTACTGGTGCAAATAAGGGCGAAAACTGCGATTTCAAGAGGGTCTTTCGCCGGCATTCGCCAATGCCGCGAAACAACCGAGCGTTTCCGGGTGCAGGCGTCGCATAGTCCGCCCGATCGGGCGAAACGGCCTGTAACAACGCTTACCCGCCAAGTACTAGCTCCGCACAGGCCGGCTGCACTACACTCCATTCAGGCCTCGGAAAGCGTGTTTACCCTTAGCCGACCGTCGCCCGACATCCACCTGCCGCCGTTTTCACCCTTGTTCTCGAGGGGAGTACCGTGAAACTGACCTTTGCGATATCGGTGGTCGCGCTGGTACTCATTGCCGGCACCACCACCATCTGCCTGTCGGGAGCCGTCACCGATCGCACGACCGAATACGGAAGCGTGCGGGCGACGTTCGACCAGATGTTCAGCTCCCACCAGAAAATCTGTCGATGATGCGCCGGTCGCGTTTCGTCGGCCGGCCGTGCAACGCGGCCGCCGGCTCGCGATACGTGCGGCGCCGCTCCAGTTCGGCGAGCCGCGCGGCCCGTCCTGCTTCCGTTTCCGCATAAAGCGTCTGCGCGACGCTCGCGGGCCCGCGCACGTCGCACACGCCCAGCACGGCAATGTGCCAGACGATGCCGTCGATCGCAATCTCGACCTCGTCGCCCACCCGCACGTCCTTCGCCGGCTTGACCGCCGCGCCGCCGATCTTCACGTGCCCCTTGTCGACCGCATCGGTCGCGAGCGAGCGTGTCTTGAAGAACCGGGCCGCCCACAGCCATTTGTCGATACGCAGCTTCGCACCTGGCTCCGTCGAAATCTTGTAGTTCATGTCGGCCTCCGCCGGGCCGCCCCAAGGGCGTAGCAGGGAATTCGCAGCGCATCGCTCCGCGCCTGCGTAGCCGGCCGGCTTTGCAAAGCCGGCCGTGGGCGGCTCACCGCTCTCTTGGGGAACAGCGGACGTAGCGAGCGTGGAAATCGTTTCATCTCAGCTTACCGTTTCAGGCTGCGCGGCCTTGACCGGCCAGCCCTGCAGGTTCTCCGCGACGATCTCGCCGAGCGCGCCGATCCACGCGGACGCGCCATTCAGGCACGGAATCCGGTGGAAGGTCTTGCCGCCGCCGGCGAGGAATTCATCGCGCACTTCCATGCCGATTTCCTCGATCGTCTCCAGGCAGTCGGCCGTGAAGCCAGGACAGAACACGTCGGCCCGCCGCACGCCGGCCTCGCCGAATTCGCGCAGCGTCGGCGCGGTGTACGGCTGCAGCCATTCGGCCTTGCCGAAGCGCGACTGGAACGTGACGCGGCATTCGGTGCCCGACAGCCCGAGCGCGGCCGTCAGCAACGCGCCCGTCTGCTGGCACTGGTCGTGATACGGGTCGCCGAGATCGAGCGTGCGCTTCGGCACGCCGTGGAAACTCAGCACGAGTTTGTCGCCGGCCGCGAAATCGGGCCGGCCGTGCTGCGCCCAGTACTGGCGCACCTGCTCGGCCAGCGCGTGGATATAGGCCGGATGGTCGGCGTAGTGCCGCACCGTGCGCACTTCCGGCTGATTGCGCATGCGCGCGAGCGCGGCGAATGCGGCATCGAACGCGGTGGCCGTGGTCGACGCCGAGTATTGCGGATACATCGGCATCAGCAGCACGCGCTCGACGCCCGCGCGCTTGAACTGCGCGAGCGCGTGCGCA
>NZ_JBYQCG010000235.1:29706-73857 GCF_057837105.1 Burkholderia sp. APQ4-4ca
CCGGCCGCGAAATCGGGCCGGCCGTGCTGCGCCCAGTACTGGCGCACCTGCTCGGCCAGCGCGTGGATATAGGCCGGATGGTCGGCGTAGTGCCGCACCGTGCGCACTTCCGGCTGATTGCGCATGCGCGCGAGCGCGGCGAATGCGGCATCGAACGCGGTGGCCGTGGTCGACGCCGAGTATTGCGGATACATCGGCATCAGCAGCACGCGCTCGACGCCCGCGCGCTTGAACTGCGCGAGCGCGTGCGCAATGTTCGGGCTGCCGTAGCGCATCGCGTAATCGACCATCACGTGATAGCCGTTCGACACGAGCAGATGCCGCACGCTGTCGGTCTGGCGCTCGGTGTACACGCGCAGCGGCGAACCCTCGGGCATCCAGACGGCCGCGTATTTCTTCGCGGACGCACGGCCGCGCAGCGGCAGGATCAGCGTGCGCAGCAGCACCTGCCAGACGGCCTGCGGGATTTCGACGACCCGCGGATCCGACAGGAATTCGGCCAGGTAGCGCCGCACCGCGCGCGGCGTGGGCGCGTCGGGCGTGCCGAGATTGATCAGCAGCACACCGACGCGATGGGCGGCCGCGACGCTCGAAGGCGGCTCAAGATCGAAACGCATGGGCAAGAACGTGCTCGGGGCACGAGACCGGACGGCCCTCAATTATAGCGGGCCGTCTCGATCGGGTCGGCTGGCCGATCGGCCGA
Organism: Burkholderia sp. APQ4-4ca; assembly: GCF_057837105.1. NCBI lineage: Bacteria > Pseudomonadati > Pseudomonadota > Betaproteobacteria > Burkholderiales > Burkholderiaceae > Burkholderia > Burkholderia sp. APQ4-4ca. The sequence continues at coordinate 30,410 of NZ_JBYQCG010000235.1, forward strand.
CTGGCGGCGCGCACGACGCCGCGGCACGATGGCGGAACGGCGTCGGCTGCCGCGGTTACTGCTGGCTCAGCGTGAGCGACAGCAGCCGCGCGGTGATGTCGACGATCGGTATCACGCGGTTGTACGCCATCCGGGTCGGGCCGATCACGCCGAGCGTGCCGACGATCTGCCCGTTCACCTCGTACGGCGCGGTGACGACGCTCATTTCCTCGATCGGCACGAGCGTCGATTCGCCGCCGATGAAGATCTGCACGCCCTGGGCGTGGCTCGACACGTCGAGCAACTGCAGGAGGCCCGTCTTTTGGTCGAATACGTCGAACAGCTTGCGCAGCCGCGCCATGTCGGACGAAAGATCCGCCACTTCGAGCAGGTTGCGCTCGCCGGAAATCAGCACGGTGTCCTCCGTGTCGGGCACCTCGGTGCTGGCCGTCACGGCCGCGTGCATCAGCGTGGTCATGTCGCCGCGCAACTGGTCGATTTCGTCGCGCAGGCGGCGGCGCACCTCGTCGAACGACAGCCCGGCGAAATGCGCATTGATGTAGTTGGACGCCTCGGTCAGCTGCGACGGCGAATAGTCGCGCGGCGTCGCGAGCATGCGGTTCTGCACGTCGCCCTCGGGCGTGACGATGATCAGCAGGATGCGCTTGTCGGACAGGCGCATGAACTCGATCTGCTTGAACACGTGGCTGCGGCGCGGCGTCAGCACGACGCCCGCGAATTGCGACAGGTTCGACAGCACGCTCGCGGCGGCGGCGACCACCCGCTGCTGCGGCTCGCCGGCCTGCAGCGTGTTCTGCACCTGGCGGGCGACGGCCTCGGCGTCGATCGGCGCCTCGACCGTCAGCATCGTATCGACGAACAGCCGGTAGCCGCGCGGCGTCGGCACGCGGCCGGCCGACGTGTGCGGGCTCGACACGAGGCCGAGCTCCTCCAGGTCGGACATCACGTTGCGGATCGTCGCCGGGCTCAGCTCGAGCCCGGAGTAACGGGACAACGTGCGCGATCCGACCGGCTGACCGTCGGCGATATACCGTTCGATCAGGGTTTTCAGGAGGGTTCGTGCGCGAGGATCTAGCATGGTGGAAAATTTTAGCGCAACGGCGCGAGCGCGGCGAGTGGCGTCAACCACCGTTGCGCGGGCCGGCCCGATCCGGCCCCGCCGGCGCACTGCCGGTTCTTTTCGTCAACGAGCTATGGTGTAATGCCGGCATGAAAACCGGTAATCAGTTCAGTACTGTCGCGCTCGTCGGCCGGAGCAACACGCCCGGCATCGCCGAACCGCTCGCCACGCTGGCGGACAGCATCGCCAAGCTTGGCTTCGAAGTGGTCTTCGAAGGCGACACCGCTCGCGAAATCGGCATCGCCGGCTACCCGGCGCTCACCCCGGCCGAAATTGGGGCGCGAGCGGACGTGGCGATCGTGCTCGGCGGCGACGGCACGATGCTCGGCATCGGCCGCCAGCTTGCGCCATACCGGACACCGCTGATCGGGATCAACCACGGTCGGCTCGGCTTCATCACCGACATCGCGGCATCCGACATGCACGCGCTCGTCCCCGTGCTGCTGGCCGGCAAGTTCGAGCGCGAGGAGCGCTCGCTGCTCGAGGCGCGGATCATGCGCGACGGCGAACCGATCTACCACGCGCTCGCGTTCAACGACGTCGTCGTGAACCGCAGCGGCTTCTCCGGGATGGTCGAGCTCCGCGCGTCGGTCGACGGCCGCTACATGTACAACCAGCGTTCGGACGGCCTGATCGTCGCGACGCCCACCGGCTCGACCGCCTATGCGCTGTCGTCGGCCGGCCCGATTCTCCATCCGCAGTTGGCCGGCATCGTGCTCGTGCCGATCGCGCCGCACGCGCTGTCGAACCGGCCGATCGTGCTGCCCGACGATTCGAAGATCGCGATCCAGATCGTCGGCGGCCGCGACGTCAACGTGAACTTCGACATGCAGTCGTTCACGTCGCTCGAGCTGAACGACACGATCGAGGTGCGCCGCTCGAAACACACGGTGCCGTTCCTGCACCCGATCGGCTACAGCTACTTCACGACGCTGCGCAAGAAGCTGCACTGGAACGAACACGCATCGAACGAAGACGACAAGGCGTCCTGACGCCGCTCCGCCCGACACCATGCTCCGCCACCTCTCGATCCGCGACTTCGTCATCGTCGCCGCGCTCGATCTCGAATTCGACAGCGGCTTTTCCGTCTTTTCCGGCGAAACCGGCGCCGGCAAATCGATCCTGATCGACGCGCTCGCCCTCGCGCTCGGCGAACGCGCCGACGCGAGCGTCGTGCGCACCGGCTGCGGCCGCGCCGACATCACGGCCGAATTCACGCCGCACGACCGCGTCGCGCGCTGGCTCGACGAACACGCGTTCGACGCCGAGGACACCGTGATGCTGCGCCGCGTGATCGACGCGAACGGCCGGTCGCGGGCCTTCATCAACGGCACCAGCGCGACGCTCGCGCAACTGCGCGAACTCGGCGAGATGCTCGTCGACATCCATGGCCAGCACGCACACCAGTTGCTGATGCGGCCCGACGCGCAGCGCGAACTGTTCGACACGCACGCGGGGCTCGTCGCCGATGCCGCGAACGTCGCGCGCGCGTGGCGCGTGTGGCGCGACGCGACGCAGGCGATCGATGCGGCGAAGGCGCACGAGCGCGAATTGCAGCTCGAACGAGAAAAGCTCGCGTGGCAGCTCGCCGAACTCGACAAGCTCGCGCCGCAAGCCGGCGAATGGGACGAAGTCAGTAACGAACACAAGCGCCTGTCGCATTCGGCGAACCTGATCGAAGGCGTGCGCGGCGCGCTCAACGCGCTGTCCGAGTCCGACGACGCGATGCTCGCGCAGCTCGGCGCGATCGTGTCGAAGCTGCGCGGCCTGGCCGACTACGACACCGCGCTCGGCGATGCGCTCGCGTCGCTGGAGCCGGCCGAGATCCAGTTGCAGGAAGCCGTCTATTCGCTGTCGCACTATGCGCAGCGCGTCGATCTCGACCCGGAGCGGCTCGCGCAGGTCGAAACGCGGCTCGACGCGTTGCACTCGACCGCCCGCAAGTTCCGGCTGCCGCCCGACACGCTGCACGAAGAGCATGCGGCGCGCCGCGCCCAGCTCGCCGCGCTCGACGCGGCCGCCGATCTCGGCGCGCTCGAAGCCGCGCAGGCAAAGGCGCGGGAAGCCTATCTCGCCGACGCCAGGCGCCTGTCGAAGGCGCGCGCGCAGGCCGCGAAGGCGCTCGGCACGGCCGTCACGGCCGGCATGCAGGAGCTGTCGATGGCGGGCGGCAGCTTCGAAGTCGCGCTCGTGCCGCTCGCCGACGGCGGTCCGCACGGGCTCGAGCAGGTCGAATTCCGCGTGGCCGGGCACCCGGGCGTGCCGCTGCGACCGCTCGCGAAAGTCGCATCCGGCGGCGAACTCGCACGGATCAGCCTCGCGCTCGCGGTGATCGCCAGCGCGGCGAGCCAGACGCCGACCCTGATCTTCGACGAAGTCGACACGGGGATCGGCGGCGGCGTCGCCGAAGTGGTCGGCCGCCTGCTGCACCAGCTCGGGCGCGAGCGCCAGGTGTTGTGCGTGACGCACCTGCCGCAGGTCGCCGCGCGCGGCGACCATCATTTCCAGGTGGCGAAGGGCGCCGACGAACGCGGCGGCACCGTGTCGTCGGTCATCCCGCTCGACAAGGCGAGCCGCGTCGAGGAAGTCGCGCGGATGCTCGGCGGGCTCGAAATCACGGCCACCACGCGCAAGCACGCGAAGGAAATGCTGGCGGCCTGACCTCGACACCCCACGGCTGAATACAAAAAGACCGGCGCACGCACCGGTCTTTTTTTGCGAGAAGCAGCCTCCCGATCGCGCCCGCACTGCCCGTCGATTCGCACGCCCGCCTCAAACACTCAACTCAAACGCCCGTTTCAACCGCCCCGAACACCCGCGCCCACAGCGCCGTCACGGCCGCGCGCTCTTCGGCCACCACCGCCGGATCGACGCGCGCCTTCTCCATCCCGTCGAGCCGCAGCTTGTGCTGCAGCTTCCGGTACGTGCGATACGCGGCGCCGACGCGCTCGGCCTCGTCCTCGCCCATCAGCCCGAAACGCGCGACCTCGCGCAGCAGCGCGATATTGCCGGTATTGCGGATCAGTTCGGCATCGCTCGACGCATGCAGCAGCACCCAGTACTGGACGATGAACTCGATGTCGACCATTCCGCCGCGATCGTGCTTCAGGTCGAACAGTTCGGTGTGGTTCGGATGGCCGGCGAACACCTTGCCGCGCATGTCGACGATCTCCTTCGCGAGTACCGCCCCGTCGCGCGGCGTCGTCAGCACCTGCTGGCGGATCGCCTCGAAATCCGCGCCGATCTGCGCGTCGCCCGCGCTGTAGCGCGCGCGCGTCAGCGCCTGGTGCTCCCACACCCACGCGGTGTTCGCCGCATCGCCCTCGCGCAGTTGATAGCGGCGGAACGCGTCGAGATCGGTGACGAGCAACCCGGCCTCGCCGTTCGGCCGCAGACGCAGGTCGATGTCGAACAGCGCGCCCGCGCCGGTCGCGGTCGTGAGCCAGGTGATCAGGCGCCGCGTGAAGGTCGTGTAGACGTCCGCCGCGCGCTCGTCCGGGTCATCGTACAGGAAGATCAGGTCGAGATCCGACGCATAGCCGAGCTCCTTGCCGCCCAGCTTGCCGTACGCGATCACCGCGAACTTCGGCACGTCGCGATGGCGCTTCGCGAGCTGCGACCACACGACTTCGATCGTCACGTCGAGCACCGCGTCGGCCAGCTCGGACAGCCGGTCGCTCACGTGCTCGACCGACAGTTGCCCGGCCAGGTCGATCAGCAGGATCCGGAACACCTCCGCGTGCTGCGCGTGGCGCAGCAGGTCCATCTGCTGCTCGGGGCCGTCGGCTGCCGCGAGCCGCGCGCGCAGCGCATCCTTGAACGCGGGCCAGTCGAACGGGCTCGCGATCGCCTCGTCGTCGAGCAGTTCGTCGAGCAGTTGCGGGTGGCGGATCAGGTAGCCGCCGCCCCAGCGCGTCGCGCCGAGCACCGACAGCACGCGGTCGAGCGCGGCCGGATATTCGGTCAGCAGCGCCAGATAGACGCCGCGCCGGCTGACCGTCTCCAGCAGGTCGAACAGGCGCACGATCGTGTCGTCGCGGCGCGCGGCGTCGATCTTCGGCGCGGCATCGAGCGCCCGCTGCGCGACGCTGTCGAAGCGCTGCCGGCTCTTTTCCGGCAGCCCGGTATAACGCGACGATTGCCAGACCGCGCGCAGCCGCGCGAGCACGGCGGCCGGATCGGCGAAGCCCAGGCCGTCGAGGCGGGCGACCAGCGCGTCGTCCTCGCCGTCGTCGGCCAGCGCGCCGCTCCAGATCCACGCGGCCGCCGTGTCGTCGCCGGCCGCGCACGGCCCACCGTTCGCCTTGTCGGCAAAAATCTGGTCGAACTGCGCTTCGACGAACGTGCGGTGGCCGTCCAGCACCGTCATCAGCGCCGCGTAGTCGGCAAAACCGAGCGACGCGGCCAGCGCCGCGCGCTCGTCGGGCTCGACCGGCATCGCGTGCGTCTGCGCGTCGTTGCGGTACTGCAGCCGGTGCTCGAGCGTGCGCAGGAAATTGTAGGCGTCGGCGAGGCGCGCGCGTACGTCGTCGCCGATCAGCCCGCGGGCCTGCGCATGCCGCAGCACCGCGAGCGTCGGCCGCACGCGGAATTCCGCATCCTGGCCGCCGCGGATCAGCTGGAACACCTGCGCGCTGAACTCGATCTCGCGGATCCCGCCGCGCCCGAGCTTGATGTCGTCGGCCTTGTCCGGGCGCATCGACGCGCGCCGCGCGGCTTCGTGCCGGATCTGCTGATGCAGCGAACGGATCGCGCCGATCACGCCGAAATCGAGATAGCGCCGGTAGACGAACGGCTTGACGATCGATTCGAGCTGCGCCGCGAGCCGCTGCGCGGCGTCGCTGTCGCCTTCCGACACGAGCCGCCCCTTGATCCACGCATAGCGCTCCCACTCGCGCCCCTGCACGTAGAAATATTCCTCGAGCATGCCGATGCTGCAGACGAGCGGCCCCGAATCGCCGTTCGGGCGCAGCCGCATGTCGACGCGAAACACGTAGCCGTCGGCCGTGACCTCGGACAGCACGCCGATCAGGCGCCGGCCGAGCCGCGTGAAGTATTCCTGGGTGGACAGCGGCGAACGCGCGCCGCCGGTGGTCTCGCCGTCGTCCTCGTACACGAAGATCAGGTCGATGTCCGACGACACGTTCAGCTCGCGGCCGCCGAGCTTGCCCATCCCGACCACGCCGAGCACGACGCGCTGACCGTCGGCGCCGCGCGGCTCGCCGTACTGCGCCTCGAGTTCGGCCGACAGCAGCGCGAGCGAGCGCTGCACGGCCACTTCGGCGAGATCGGTCATCGCGCCCGTGACCTCGGCGACGTCCGCGAGCCCGCGCAGGTCGCGCTCGGCGACCGCGCCGAACGCCTCGGCGCGCAACTGCCGCAACGCGCGCTTCAGTTGCTCGTCGCCCGGCGCGGCGGCGCCGGCCGGCGTCGCGAGCAGCGCGGTGAGGCGCGCGTCGAGCTGCGCGCGGCCGAGCGGCGCGGCCGCCCACGCGGCGATCTGCTCGGCCAGCGCGGGCCGGGCGGCCGCCGCGCGGGCAAGGTAGCGGGAATAGGACGTGCTGATCAGGGCGGAAGCGTCGGTCATCGAGAAACGGGCCTGGCGAAAAGGCCGGCGGCAGCGGGCCGGCGCGTACGCGCCCCGCTGCCGCCGGCCCCATGGACTCGGCGCGGCCTCGCCGGACGCGCATGCGCCCGTCGCGACACCGCGCGCCGGAAAGCCCGTGCCGCGCTGCCCCCAACGGCCGCCGGCACGAACCCCTGTGATACATTTCAACGTCAATCTGCAAAACTACCATATCGCCGCCCGTCCGCCGCATGTCCGACCGTCAGGAATCCGCCGTAGCTGCGCCCGAAGCGGGACCTCCGAAGCACGATCATCCGGTCCTGCGTCGCGTGTTCAAGGTGACGCTGGCAGCCGGGATCGGCACCTACTTCGTCGCGGCCGGCGCCTTCCTCGGGCTGCGCTACGTGCTGCTGCCCCGCATCGACGAATTCCGCCCGCGCATCGAGCGCGCCGTGTCCGACAAGCTCCATGCGCAGCTTTCGATCGGCAAGCTTTCCCCGAACTGGTCCGGCATGCAGCCGGGCGTCGAACTCACGAACCTGACGATCCGCGGCCGTGACGGCAAGGTCGCGCTGTCGGTGCCGCACGCGACGGCCGCGCTGTCGTGGATGTCGCTGCTGCGGCTGTCGCCCGCGCTGTCGAGCCTGATCGTCGACCAGCCCGACCTCGTCGTCGCGCGGGCGGCCGACGGCTCGCTGAGCGTCGCGGGCGTCGGCGTCGCGACCACCCACGGCGGCAACGACACGTTCGGCACGTGGCTGCTCAAGCAGGAGGCGATCGTGCTGCGCGGCGGCACGCTGCGCTGGCGCGACGCGCAGCACGACGCACCGGAGCTCGTGCTGTCGGGCATCCGGCTCGCGGTGCTCAACGACGGCCGCGTGCACAAGGCCGCGCTGCAGGCGCCCGCGAACGGCACGCTGCTGCTCGGTCCGCTCGATTTCCGCGCGCGCTTCAAGCACAAGCCGCTCGCGCCGATCGGCAAGCCGGCGAACTGGACCGGCGACGCGTACCTGTCGACCGGCCCCGTCGACCTGCAGACGCTCACGCGCTATCTCGACGTGCCGCTCACGATCCACGCGGGCCGGATCGACAACGCGATCTGGGCGACCTTCGGCGACGGCCACCTGCGTTCGGCGGGCGGCGACCTGCAAGGCGCCGACGTCGTGCTGCGCGTGCGCCCGACCCAGCCGCGGCTCGACGTGCCGACCGTCGGCTTCGGCTGGGACATGGTGCTCGATGCGGGCCACGACTACACGCTGCACCTGACGCGCTTCAATGCGGAGCTCGGCCAGCCGCCGCTGCCGGACGGCACGCCGCTCGCCCGCTCGCTCGCGCTGTCGACGCTGACGGCGCGCTACCGCGTGCCGACCGCGAACCAGGGGCAATTGCTCAGCGTGGTCGGCGACCGCGTCGATCTCGGCATCCTTAGCGAATTCATCCGGGGGCTGCCGCTGCCGGCACGCCTGCGCAACGAGCTGATCAAGATCGACCCGCGCGGGATGGTGTCGAACTATCACATCGAGGTCGAACGCGCGAAACCCGCGCGCGCCGATCTCGCCGACGAGGAGCGGCGCATGGGCGCCGCGCCGATCGTCCGCTACCGCTTCCTCGGCGATCTGCAAGGCATCAGCTTCGCCGCGCAGGAGCCGCCGCCCGGGCTCTCGCCGCGCGGCCACCCGCGCGCCGGCTGGCCGGGCGTCGAGAACCTGTGGGGCCGCGTCGATGCGAACGAGACCGGCGGCGCCGCGCATATCGACACGGTCCACGCAGCCGTCACCGTGCCCGGCGAATTCGACGAGCCGCGCCTGACGTTCGACCGGCTGCGCGGCAACGCCAAATGGACGATCACGCCCGCGCCCGGCGACAAGCACGCGCGCGTCGACGTGTCGCTGCCCGACCTGTTCGTGTCGAACCCCGATGCCGAAATCGCGGTGTCGGGCTCGTACACGAACCCCGGCCACGGCCGCGGCTCGCTCGATCTGCGCGCCGATTTCGCGCGCGCGTCGGTCGCGCGCATTCCGCGCTACCTGCCGACCGGGATGTCCGAGCACCTGCGCAACTATCTCGGCCATGCACTGCAGGACGGCAACGTGACCAAGGGCGCGTCGATCGTCGCGCGCGGCCCGCTCGAGAAATTCCCGTTCGAACACGAGCCGGACGCCGGCGTGTTCCACATCGTCGCGCCGTTCACCGGCGGCCGCTTCGAGCCGACGCCGTACCCGCCGCGCAAGCTCGCGAACGGCACGCCGAGCGTCTGGCCGGCGCTCGACGGAATCGACGGCGTGTTCGAGCTCGCGCAGAACAAGCTGCGTTTCGACATCCGGCGCGCGCACTACAAGCGCGTCGCGCTGACGAAGGTCGCGGGCCGCATCGACGATCTCGGCAATCCGTCGCACTCGCCGCTGATCATCGACGGCCATGCGCGGGGCCCGCTCGCCGACCTGATCGACTATGCGGACCACAGCTCGCTCGGCACGATGAGCCACCACGTCGGCCAGCGGATCGACGCGCAGGGCCCCGCGTCGCTCGCGCTCAAGATCACGATTCCGCAACACGTCCCCCATCCGCACACACACCTCGAAGGCGCGCTGGCGTTCGGCGGCAACACGCTGTCGACCCGCGGCGTGCCGCCGCTGTCGGCCCTGCGCGGCAGCGTCCGCTTCACCGAGGCCGGTGCATCGCTGCACGACCTGTCGGGGCGCTTCCTCGGCGGCCCGGTGCGCGCGAACGGCACCTTCCGGTCGCACGGCCCGTACGCGGTGGACGTCGACGGCCGGCTCGCGCTCGACGCCGCGCGCGGCCTGAACCTGCACGGCGCGGCCGCCGCGCTGCTCGAACACGTGGTCGGCGACGCGCCGTACAAAGTCGCGGTGCGCGGCGCGCCGGGCCGGCTGCCCGACGTCAGCGCGCAATCCGACCTGACGGGCGTGGCGCTGAACTTCCCGGCGCCGTTCGCGAAACCGGCCGGCACGCCGATGCCGTTCCGCTTCACGCTGCAGCCGGCGCCGCAGGCGGACGGCAAACGTCTCGAACACGCCGACCTGACGCTCGGCCCGGTGACCGCGACCTACCTGCTCGATGCGACGCGCGGCCAGCCGCTGCGCGCGGTACGCGGCGCGATGGGCATTCACCGGATGCCCGACATGCCGCAGGAGGGTGTGAGCGCGGCCGTCGACGTCGCCGAGCTGGACGCCGACGCGTGGCTCGCCCTCGCCCACACGCTGAAGCCCGCCACGCCGCGCGCGCCGGAACCGCAGGCCGCGCCGCGCGTCGATTTCGCGAGCTTCGCGCCGAAGCGCTTCGCGTTCCATTTCGACACGCTGAAGCTGCTCAAGCGCAACTGGGAAAACGTGATCGTCGGCGCGTCGCACGTCGACGACCTCTGGCAGGCGAACATCGCGTCGAACCAGGTGTCGGGCTACCTGTCGTGGGCACCGGGCGGCGGCCACAACGGCGCGGGCGTGCTCAACGCGCGGCTCGCGAAGCTCGTGATTCCGGATAGCGCGCAGCACGATCTCGTCGGCCGCGCGATGAACCTGCCGACGCCGACCGACCGCCCGATGCCGTCGATCGACCTGATCGTCGACCAGGTCGTCGCGCGCAATCACGACATCGGCCGGCTCGTCGTCAACGCGCGCAACATCGACGAAGACGGCACGCCCGTGTGGCAGCTCGACAAGCTGGAACTGTCGAACCCGGCCGCGACGCTCACGGCCACCGGCAACTGGCGCACGTCGCGCCGCGCGCTTGCCCGCGGCGCCGACGAAACCGATGCGCCGCGCCGCACCGTGTTCGACTTCAAGCTCGACATCGACAACGCGGGCGCGCTGCTCGACCGCGTCGGCCTGCCGCGCACGCTCGCGGACGGTCACGGCTCGGTCACGGGCAAGGTCGGCTGGCGCGGCGGCCCGACCGCGCTCGACTTTCCGTCGCTCGGCGGCCAGGTCGCGGTGGACCTCGAGCACGGGAAGATCCTGAAGGTCGACCCGGGCGCGGCCAAGCTGCTCGGCGTGCTGAGCCTGCAGAGCCTCGCGCGCTTCCTGACGCTGAACTTCCGCGACGTGGTCGGCAAGGGGCTGCCGTTCGACAAGATCACCGGTACCGGCCGGATTTCGAACGGCATCGCGCGCACCGACGACTTCTCGATGATAACGGGCCCCGCGAACGTCACCGTGCGCGGCGCGGTCGATCTCGGCACCGAGACGCAGGACCTGCATGCGCACGTCGCGCCGAAGATCAGCGCGGGCGCGGCCGCGATCGGGGCCGCCGTCGTCAATCCGCTGCTCGGCATCGGCGTGCTGGCCGCGAACTACGCGCTGTCCGAGACGCTGTCGCACGCATTCGCGCTCGACTACGCGATCACCGGCTCGTGGGCGCACCCGCACATCGAGCGGGTGCGGAGCGATCAGGGTAAGATGAATCACAGTCCGGCCGATGCATCGAGCCATTGAGCGCGCATCGAGCCGCCAGGCGCCGGGCCGCACCCCATTTATGACGCAAGCGATTCCGCGATGACCGATCACGCCCGTTCCGCCACGCCCTTCCAGGTCGCCGCGCTGCAGATGGTGAGCGCGCCGGACGTCACCCGCAATCTCGCCGAAGCACGCCGCCTGATCGCGGAAGCCGCCGGCGAAGGTGCGCAGCTCGTGCTGCTGCCCGAATATTTCTGCTTCATGGGCCACCGCGACACCGACAAGCTCGCGCTCGCCGAACCGTACCGGGACGGCCCGATCCAGCAATTCCTCGCCGACGCCGCGCGCCGCCACGGCATCTGGGTGATCGGCGGCACGCTGCCGCTGAAGGCGCCGGAACCCGACCGCGTGCTGAACACGACGCTCGCGTTCGATCCGTCCGGCAACGAGGCCGCGCGCTACGACAAGATCCACCTGTTCAACTTCGAGAAAGGCGACGAATCGTTCGACGAGGCGCGCACGATCCGCGCGGGCGACACGGTCGTCGCGTTCGACGCCCCGTTCGGGCGGGTCGGCCTGTCGGTCTGTTACGATCTCCGCTTTCCGGAGCTGTATCGCCGCATGGGCGACTGCGCGCTGATGGTCGTGCCGTCGGCGTTTACGTATACGACGGGCCGCGCGCACTGGGAAATGCTGCTGCGCGCGCGAGCCGTCGAGAACCAGTGCTACGTGCTCGCGGCCGCGCAGGGCGGCAAGCACGAGAACGGCCGGCGCACGTGGGGCCACAGCATGCTGATCGACCCGTGGGGCGAGATCGTCGCGGTGCGCGACGAGGGCGCGAGCGTCGTGCTCGGCACGCTCGATCCGCAACGCATCGCCGACGTACGCCAGAGCCTGCCCGCGTGGCGGCACCGCGTGCTGAGCTGAATCCGCCGCACCGCTTGAAACGCCGCGCGGCCCACCCATCTGCCCGGCAGCACCCGACAACTTTTTGAGAATCCCGATATCCGCATGAACATCATCGAACCCGGCATCCGCAACCTCGCGCTGGCGAAGGACATCCTGCTCACGCCGTACGGCCTCGACGAAAGCCTGCTCACGCGCACGATCGCCGACATCTTCACGCATCGCGTCGACTACGCGGACCTGTACTTCCAGGCGACCCGCAGCGAAGCGTGGAGCCTCGAGGAAGGCATCGTCAAATCGGGCAGCTTCAGCATCGACCAGGGCGTCGGCGTGCGCGCGATCGCGGGCGACCGCACCGCGTTCGCGTACTCGGACGACCTGTCGCCGGAAGCGATCGCACAGGCCGCTGCCGCCACCAAGGCGATCGCCGCGGCCGGCGGCGGCCGCCAGAAGATCAAGGCCGCCTCGTCGCTGACGGGCATCTCGGGGCGCGACCTGTACCTGCCATCCGACCCGCTCGCGTCGCTCGACGCGACGGCCAAGGTCAAGCTGCTCGAGCGCATCGAGCAGATGGCGCGCGGCCGCGACCCGCGCGTCACGCAGGTGATGGCGGGCCTCGCCGGCGAATACGACGTCGTGCTCGTCGCGCGCAGCGACGGCGCGCTCGCCGCCGACATCCGCCCGCTCGTGCGCGTGTCGGTCACGGTGATCGCCGAACAGAACGGCCGCCGCGAGATCGGCTCCGGCGGCGGCGGCGGCCGCTTCGACTACGGCTACTTCACCGACGAAGTGCTGTCGCGCTACGTCGACGACGCCGTGCATGCGGCGCTCGTGAACCTCGACGCGCGGCCGGCGCCGGCCGGCGCGATGACGGTCGTGCTCGGGCCGGGCTGGCCGGGCGTGCTGCTGCACGAGGCGATCGGCCACGGGCTCGAGGGCGACTTCAACCGCAAGGGCTCGTCCGCGTTCGCGGGCCGGATCGGCGAGCAGGTCGCCGCGAAGGGCGTGACGGTGGTCGACGACGGCACGCTGCCGAACCGCCGCGGCTCGCTGAACATCGACGACGAAGGCAACCCGACGCAGTGCACGACGCTGATCGAGGACGGCATCCTGAAGGGCTACATCCAGGACACGCTGAACGCGCGCCTGATGAAGATGCCGGTCACCGGCAACGCGCGGCGCGAGTCGTATGCGGCGCTGCCGATGCCGCGCATGACGAACACGTACATGCTGAACGGCGACAAGGATCCGCAGGAAATCATCGCGTCGGTGAAGAACGGCCTGTACGCGGTGAACTTCGGCGGCGGCCAGGTCGACATCACGAACGGCAAGTTCGTGTTCTCGGCGTCCGAGGCGTACATGATCGAGAACGGCAAGGTCACCTACCCGGTGAAGGGCGCGACGCTGATCGGCAGCGGCCCGGAATCGCTGAAATACGTGAGCATGATCGGCAACGACATGTCGCTCGACACGGGCGTCGGCGTATGCGGCAAGGAAGGCCAGAGCGTGCCGGTCGGCGTCGGCCAGCCGACCCTGCGAATCGACAAGATGACGGTCGGCGGTACGGCATAACCGCATCGCGGCGCAGACAATCCGCGCATTTTGAATAAAACGCGCGGATTATCCGCATTTTCGAGCCCCCCCGGTTGCCAGCCGCGCGGGGACCGGGTATAAATTCCGAATCAACTTTTTTGACGAGCCGAATTTCCGTCATGTCCGCCAAGTTTTACTTTTACTTTTTTTGGTATCTCAGACCGCTGGCGGATCGAGAGGGTTGATGGCGCGTAAAGCGCAACCGAAATTCCCGAAAAAACCGCCGGCGAACCCGGCGGTTTTTTTTCGCCCTTCGCCAGCCGGTCGCCGCCGCAGTGGGTCCCGCGGCCCGACCGAAACCACTGAATTGCCCGAATTGATGAATCTGCCGCACGCGCATTGACCGAACGGCGCCCCGGAAAATTAGGAGAAACAGCATGCCCCCGCACAACACCGACGACGTCCGCATTCGCGAACTCAAGGAACTGACGCCGCCCGCCCACCTGATCCGCGAATTCGCGTGCTCCGAAGCCGCGTCCGAGCTGATCTACCACTCGCGCCAGTCGATGCACCGCATCCTGCACGGGATGGACGATCGGCTGATCGTCGTGATCGGGCCGTGTTCGATCCACGATACGAAGGCGGCGATCGAATACGCGGGCCGGCTCGTAAAGGAACGCGAGCGCTTCAAGGGCGAGCTGGAAATCGTGATGCGCGTGTACTTCGAGAAGCCGCGCACGACGGTCGGCTGGAAGGGGCTCATCAACGATCCGCACCTCGACAACAGCTTCAAGATCAACGAAGGGCTGCGCACCGCGCGCGAGCTGCTGCTGCAGATCAACGAAATGGGGCTGCCGGCCGCGACCGAATACCTCGACATGATCAGCCCGCAGTACATCGCCGACCTGATCTCGTGGGGCGCGATCGGCGCGCGCACGACCGAGTCGCAGGTGCACCGCGAGCTCGCGTCGGGGCTGTCGTGCCCGGTCGGCTTCAAGAACGGCACCGACGGCAACGTGAAGATCGCGGTCGACGCGATCAAGGCCGCGTCGCAGCCGCACCATTTCCTGTCGGTGACGAAGGGCGGCCATTCGGCGATCGTGTCGACGGCCGGCAACGAGGACTGCCACGTGATCCTGCGCGGCGGCAAGGCGCCGAACTACGACGCGGACAGTGTGAACGCCGCGTGCGCGGACATCGGCAAGGCCGGCCTCGCCGCGCGCCTGATGATCGACGCGAGCCACGCGAACAGCTCGAAGAAGCACGAGAATCAAATTCCCGTGTGCGCGGACATCGGCCGCCAGATCGCGGCCGGCGACGAGCGCATCGTCGGCGTGATGATCGAGTCGCACCTCGTCGAGGGCCGCCAGGACCTGAAGGAAGGCTGCGCGCTGACCTACGGCCAGAGCATCACCGATGCGTGCATCGCGTGGGACGACAGCGTGAAGGTGCTCGAAGGGCTCGCGGAATCGGTGAAGGCGCGACGCGTCGCGCGCGGCAGCGGGAACTGAAGGACGTTACTGGCTGACCGTATGGCCCCGCCTGCCGGCGAATTGGCCATGCGGCCAGCCTGCGGTCGGCGTGTCGCTCCGCTAGACCAGCTAACATCAGCTGGCTAACCAGAGGATCGGCCATGTCGACCGTCAACATGCACGATGCCAAGTCGCGGCTTTCCAGCCTCGTGGAAGCGCTTGAATCGGGGCGCGAGGCCAAAGTCGTGATCGCCCGCAATGGTCATCCGGTGGCCCGGATCGTTCCTTACGCCGCGCCGAAGCGGATCGGCGCATCCCGTCAGTTGCTTGCCGGATTGAACATTCCAGCAAGCGTCGAGGCATTCAATGCCGGCGATGAATCGATCGCCGCCGACTTCGATGCCAGCTCGGACCAGGGCTTGCACCGTGAAGCTGCTGCTCGATACGCACATCGCGCTGTGGGTCGGCTGAAGGCGCGCCGCAGCTTTCGGCAACCGCGACCGCATTGATCGAACATCCCCAAAACACGCCGTACGTCAGCGCCGCGTCGATTTGGGAAATCGAGATCAAATACCGCCAAGGTATCTGCCCGTCCATCCGAGAGATGCGCGTCCGGCATTCGGCTTGCAGGTTTTGCGGAGTTGCCGATCAGCAGCGATCACGCAGAGGCAGTCGCCGCGTTGCCGGATTCCCGGACCACGCCGATCCGTTCGACCGCATGATGGTCGCGCAGGCACTCCATGAAGGGATGCCGCTCGTCAGTGCCGATCCGAAGGTGTGGCGCTACCACGCAACGCTGATGTTGCGCGCCTGAAGTCGCCTCCCACGGCGCCGCAACGACAAAGCCCGGCTCGCGCCGGGCTTTGTCGTTGCGTCATCGCATTGACCGAAATCGGCCGTCCTCCGTCCTCACTCGAGCGCACCCGACCCGAAGATCTCCGTGTTCACCCGTTCCGGCGCGACGCCGAGCGCGACGAGCGCGTCGCGCTGCGCCTTCATGAACGCGATCGGCCCACAGATGTAGTAATCGGCGTCCGGCACCAGCGCGTACTGCTGCACACGCTCCGGCGTAAGACGCCCTTCGAGATCGTGATCGATGCCGGCCCGATCGTTCGGGCCGACCACTTCGTACAGCACCGTGCGCTTCACGTTCGCATGCTCGCGCGCCGTGTCGTTCAGCCAGTCGCGGAACGCGTGCACCGCACCCGAACGGCATGCATGGATGAACCGCACGTCGCGCTGGCTGCCGGCGGCGATCAGCGTCGACGCCATCGACATCATCGGCGTGATGCCGACCCCGCCCGAAATCAGCACGACCGGCGTATCCACGTCGCGCTTCAGCGAGAAGTCGCCCATCGGCGCGGTCACCTCGACGATCGCGCCCGCTTCGACGCCATCGTGCATCAGCGTCGACACCTTGCCGGCCGGGATCGCTTCCGGCTTGCCGGCCTCGCGCTTCACCGAGATGCGCAGCCATTTGCCGTGCGGCGCGTCGGACAGGCTGTACTGGCGCGGCTGGTCGACGCCGAGATCGCCGACGAAGCGCTTCACCGTGACGTACTGGCCCGGCTCGAACGTCGGCGCGTCGCCGCCGTCGGCCGGCGTCAGGTAGAACGACGTGATCTCGGCGCTTTCACGCACCTTGCGCGCAACCTTGAACGGGCGGAAGCCGCTCCATGCGGCGTTCGCGTACAGGTCGGCCTCCGCGCCGATCAGGATCCGCGCGAGCTGGCCGTAGGCCACGCGCCACGCTTCCAGCGTGTCGGCATCGACCGCGTCGCCGAGCACCTCGACGATCGACGCGAGCAGGTTCTCGCCGACGATCGGGTAATGCTCGGGACGGATGTTCAGGCTCGCATGCTTGTGCGAGATGCGCGACACCGCGCCGCCCAGCACGCCGAGATTGTCGATGTTGGCCGCATACGCATAGACGGCTTTCGCGAGCGTCTCGGGCTGGCTGCCGGTCTTCTGGTGCGTCTGGTTGAACAGGTTCTTCAGTTCCGGATGACGCGCGAACATGCGCTGATAGAAATGCTTCGTGATCGTCGCGCCGTGCTCGGCAAGGACGGGGGCGGTGGCCTTCACACGGGCCATCTGGTCAGCGGTGAGGTGGGTCATGTTCGTTCTCCGTTAAACATGCACATACGATACATGTTTAACGGAGAACGCCCCCCGGGCAAATTGTCGCAGTGCGCAAAACCGCGACGGCGCGCTAGCGGACGCGCCCGCGCTCCCACAGCACGTCGGCGCCGCCGCCGGCTCGGTTCAGCACGCGCGCCAGCACGAACAGCAGGTCGGACAGCCGGTTCACGTACCGCCGCGGCGCATCGTTGAGCGCGTCGTCGCGCCCGAGCGCGACGATCGAGCGCTCCGCGCGGCGGCACACGGTTCGGCAGACGTGCGCGAGCGACGCCGCGCGCGAGCCGGCCGGCAGGATGAATTCCTTCAGCGGCGGCAGCGTCGCGTTGTAGTGGGCGAGCCACTGGTCGACGCGCGCGAGGTGCGTGTCGTCGATCACCGTATGGCCAGGAATGCACAGCTCGCCGCCGAGATCGAACAGGTCGTGCTGGATCGTGACGAGCGCGGTGCGCACGTCGTCGGGCAACGGCTCGGCCAGCAGCACGCCGAGATTCGAGTTCAGTTCGTCGACGTCGCCGATCGCGGCGATCCGCGCGTCGTCCTTGCCGATGCGCCGTCCGTCGCCGAGCCCGGTGGTGCCGTCGTCGCCCGTGCGCGTCGCGATCTTGCTCAAGCGGTTGCCCATGCGAATGTCCTCTCGTGCGCGGCCGCGACGCGGCCCGGTTGGCTGGAACGCGATTATCGCAGCCCGCGGCGGGAGGCGCAGCAGGCGTTACAGCGTAGAATGGGCCGACAGTACGACAAGCAGTCAGGAGACATTCGTGAACCACCCCGCCCCGACGGCCGCCGCGCGCCGCCCGCTGCCCCCCGCCATGCTCGATGCGCTGCGCGCCGCTTTCGGCGAGCGCGTGTCGACCACCGACGCGGTTCGCGCCCATCACGGCCGCGACGAATCCCCGTTCGATCCGCAACTGCCCGACGCCGTCGTCTTCGCGCGCAGCACCGACGACGTGCGCGAAGTCGTGTCGCTGTGCTCGCTCTACAGCGTGCCGCTGATCCCGTACGGCGCCGGTTCGTCGCTCGAAGGCCACCTGCTCGCGGTGCGCGGCGGCGTGTCGCTCGACCTGTCTGAAATGAACCGCGTGCTGTCGATCAACGCCGAAGACCTGACCGTGACGGTCGAGCCGGGCATCACGCGCAAGGCGCTCAACGAAGCGCTGCGCGACACCGGCCTGTTCTTCCCGATCGATCCGGGCGCCGACGCCAGCATCGGCGGGATGACCGCGACGCGCGCATCCGGCACCAACGCGGTGCGCTACGGCACGATGCGCGAGAACGTGCTCGGCCTGACCGCGGTGCTCGCCGACGGCCGCGTGGTGAAAACCGGTTCGCGCGCGCGCAAGTCGTCGGCCGGCTACGATCTCACGCGGCTGTTCGTCGGCTCCGAAGGCACGCTCGGCGTGATCACCGAGATCACGCTGCGCCTGCACCCGCTGCCGGAAGCCGTGTCGGCCGCGATCTGTACGTTCCCGACGATGGGCGACGCGGTCCGCACCGTGATCGAGACGATTCAGATCGGCGTGCCGATCGCGCGCGTCGAGTTCGTCGACGCGCTCGCGGTGCGCTCGATCAACCGTCACTCGAGCCTGACGCTGGCGGAAGCGCCGACGCTGTTCTTCGAATTCCACGGCACCGACGCCGGCGTGAAGGAACAGGCCGAACTCGTGCAGGCGCTCGCCGGCCAGAACGCCGGCCAGGGCTTCGAATGGGCGACGCGCCCCGAGGATCGCACGCGGCTCTGGTCCGCGCGCCACAACGCGTACTTCGCGATGCTGCAGTTGAAGCCCGGCTGCCGCGCGGTGACGACCGACGTGTGCGTGCCGATCTCGCAGCTCGCCGCATGCGTCGAGGAAACCGAGGTCGACCTGCGCGCGTCGTCGCTGCCCTGCCCGATCGTCGGCCACGTCGGCGACGGCAATTTCCACGTCGCGATCCTGATCGATCCCGACAAGCCCGAGGAACTCGCCGAAGCCGAACGCATCAACGACCGGATCGTCGAGCGCGCGCTGCGCCTGGGCGGCACCTGCACGGGCGAGCACGGCGTCGGGCTGCACAAGATGCGCTTCCTGCCGAAGGAGCACGGCGACAACGCGATCGACACGATGCGCGCGATCAAGCTCGCGCTCGATCCGCGCAACCTGATGAATCCGGGCAAGATTTTCACGTGCTGACCCGGCGGCGCGAGCTCGCGCCCCCGTTGGAGACCTCATGAACGCTCCCGTCGAACTGTCGAGCGCCGCCCGCGCGCAGCGCCAGCGCGAAGTCGTGCAGGCGCTGATGGCCGTGCTGCCGACGCACTGCCTGCTGTATCGCGACGAGGACACGGCGCCGTACGAATGCGACGGCCTGTCCGCCTACCGGCGGCTGCCGCTCGCGGTCGCGTTGCCCGAGACGGAGTCGCAGGTGCAGCGGATCGTGCAGATCTGCCGCCGCATGGAAGTGCCGATCGTGCCGCGCGGCGCCGGCACGAGCCTGTCCGGCGGCGCGCTGCCGATCGCGCTCGGCGTCGTGCTGTCGCTCGCGCGCTTCACGCGCATCGTCGAAGTCGACCCGTACGCGCGCACCGCGACCGTGCAGCCCGGAGTACGCAACCTCGCGATCTCGGAGGCGGCCGCGCCGTACGGCCTGTATTACGCACCCGATCCGTCGTCGCAGATCGCGTGCACGATCGGCGGCAACGTCGCGGAAAATTCCGGCGGCGTCCACTGCCTGAAATACGGGCTGACCGTGCACAACGTGATGCGCGTGCGCGCGGTGACGATCGACGGCGAAGTCGTCGAATTCGGCTCGCTCGCGCTCGACATGCCGGGCCTCGACCTGCTCGCGGTAATGATCGGCAGCGAAGGGATGTTCGCGATCGTCACCGAGGTCACGGTGCGGCTGATCCCGAAGCCGCAGACCGCGCAGCTCGTGATGGCGAGCTTCGACGACGTCGTCAAGGGCGGCGAGGCGGTGGCGGCGATCATCGCGTCGGGCATCATCCCGGCCGGGCTCGAGATGATGGACAAGCCGGCCACGCAAGCCGTCGAGGCGTTCACGCACGCGGGCTACGACCTCGACGCGAAGGCGATCCTGCTGTGCGAATCGGACGGCACGCCGGAAGAGGTCGCCGAGGAAATCGTGCGGATGACGGCCGTGCTGCGCGAACACGGCGCGACGCGCATCCAGGTGTCGCGCAACGAACAGGAGCGGCTGCGCTACTGGTCGGGCCGCAAGAACGCGTTCCCGGCCGCCGGCCGCATTTCCGCCGACTATTACTGCATGGACGGCACCGTGCCGCGCCGCGCGATCGGCCCGCTGCTCGCGCGCATCGAGCAGCTCGAAACGCGCTACGGGCTGCGCTGTATCAACGTGTTCCATGCGGGCGACGGCAACATGCATCCGCTGATCCTGTACAACGCGAACGATCCGGACGAGCTGCACCGCGCCGAGCAGTTCGGCGCGGAAATCCTCGAATGCTGCGTGGAATTCGGCGGCAGCGTGACGGGCGAGCACGGTGTCGGCATCGAAAAACTCAATTCGATGTGCGTGCAGTTCTCGCCGCAGGAGCGCGATGCGTTCTTCGCGGTCAAGCGCGCATTCGATCCGGCCGGGCTGCTGAACCCGGACAAGGGCATCCCGACCCGCGCGCGCTGCGCCGAATATGGTCGCCAGCACGTGCGCGGCGGGCTGCTGCCGCACCCCGACCTGCCGCGTTTCTGAGCGGTGCGCGGGTCGCGGCCTACCACCGGCGGCCGCGGCGCGGGGCTCTGCCGGGCCGCACGGCGCGGCCCCGCACCGGCGCCGGCATGCCGCACGCGAGACGGGGCTTAGGGATAGTCGCGATGTGGAATCGCGCCACCCCGGTACAATCGACCGAACAACAAGTCGAGGCAGCAACGGAACATGGAAGAGGACGACATCGTCGCCGGATGGGCCGAGCGCGTTCGCGCGGCCAGTGCCGACGGCCGGCCGCTGCGGATTCGCGGCGGCGGCACCAAGGACTGGTACGGCCAGGCGCTCGAGGGCGAAATACTCGACACGCGCGCGTTTCAGGGCATCGTGTCGTACGACCCGGCCGAACTCGTCGTCACGGTCCGCGCGGGCACGCCGCTCGCGCAGCTTGAAACCGTCCTCGCCGAGTGCGGCCAGATGCTGCCGTTCGAGCCGCCGCATTTCGGCCGCGCGGCCACCGTCGGCGGCTGCGTCGCGGCTGGCCTCGCGGGCCCGCGCCGCGCCACCTGCGGCGCACCGCGCGATTTCGTGCTCGGCGTCACGCTGATGAACGGCCGCGGCGAAATGCTGCGCTTCGGCGGGCAGGTCGTGAAGAACGTCGCCGGCTACGACGTGTCGCGGCTGATGGCCGGCGCGCTCGGCACGCTCGGGCTGATGCTCGACCTGTCGATCAAGGTGCTGCCGATGCCCGTCGCCGAGGTCACGCTGAAGTTCGAGATGACCGCGACCGACGCGGTGCGCAAGCTCAACGAATGGGGCGGCCATCCGCTGCCGGTCAGCGCGAGCGCGTGGCGCAACGGCACGCTGGTGCTGCGCCTGTCGGGCGCGGAAGCCGCCGTGAAATCCGCGAAAACGCTGCTCGGCGGCGAAGTCGTCGACGCGGTCGAGGCCGAGCGCTTCTGGGCCGGCCTGCGCGAGCACACCGACCCGTTCTTCAACGGCATCCCGCCCGGCTACGCGCTGTGGCGCCTGTCGCTGCCGTCGATCACCGAACCGATGCACCTGCCCGGCACCCAGTTGATGGAATGGGGCGGCGCGCAGCGCTGGTGGATCACCGACGCCGACGCGCAAACCGTGCGCATGAGCGCGAAGCAGGCCGGCGGCCATGCGACGCTGTTCCGCGCGGGCGACACCTACGACCGCAGCGCGGGCGTGTTCACGCCGCTGCCCGCGCCGATGATGAAAATCCACCGCGGGCTGAAAAGCGCGTTCGATCCCGCGCGCATCTTCAATCGCGGCCGGCTTTACCCTGATCTCTGAGGGCTGGATGCAAACGAATCTCGCCGATTTCATCCGCAACACGCCCGACGGCGACGAGGCCGACGCGATCCTGCGCAAGTGCGTGCACTGCGGGTTCTGCACCGCGACCTGCCCGACCTATCAACTGCTCGGCGACGAACTCGACGGCCCGCGCGGCCGCATCTACCTGATCAAGCAGATGGTCGAAGGCGCGGCCGTCACGCGCAGCACGCAACAGCACCTCGACCGCTGCCTCACGTGCCGCAGCTGCGAGACGACCTGCCCGTCCGGCGTCCAGTACGGCCGGCTCGTCGAGATCGGCCGCAAGCACGTCGAGGCGCGGGTGGAGCGCCCCGCGCAGCAGCGGCTGATGCGCCGCGTGCTCGCGAGCGTCGTGCCGAACGCCGCGCTGTTCTCGCCGGTGATGCGCCTCGGCCAGCACGTGCGGCCGCTGCTGCCGAAGCGGCTGCGCGACAAGGTGCCGCCGCGCACGCGGCTGCTCGAATGGCCGCACCGCACGCATACGCGCAAGATGCTGATGCTCGGCGGCTGCGTGCAGCCGTCGATGCTGCCGAACATCAACATCGCGACCGCGCGCGTGCTCGACGCGCTCGGCATCGAGACGGTCGTCGCGCCCGACGCGGGCTGCTGCGGCGCGATCCGCCTGCACCTGAACTATCACGACGAAGCGCTCGACGACGCGCGCCGCAACATCGACGCGTGGTGGCCCCACGTCGAACAGGGCGCCGAGGCGATCGTGATGAACGCGTCGGGCTGCGGCGCGACGGTGCTCGAATACGCGCACCTGCTGCGCGACGATCCGGCCTACGCGGAGAAGGCGCAGCGCATCGTGTCGCTGACGCGCGACGTCTCCGACGTGCTGCTCGCGTTCGAGGCCGAACTCGCGACGATCGCGCGGCGCCGCGCGATCCATACGGTCGCGTACCACCCGCCGTGCACGCTGCAGCACGGCCAGCAGTCGCGCGGCAAGGTCGAGCGCCTGCTGGAGACGCTCGGCATCGACGTGCGGCTGCCGGCCGACAGCCACCTGTGCTGCGGCTCGGCCGGCACCTACTCGCTGACGCAGCCGTCGCTGTCGTACCGGTTGCGCAAGCAGAAGCTGCTGAAGCTGCAGGCGCTCGAACCGCAGATGATCGTGTCCGGCAACATCGGCTGCATCGCGCACCTGCAAAGCGGCACGCAGGTGCCGGTCGCCCACTGGATTCAGCTCGTCGAGCATTTGCTGTACGGCTAGACCCCGCCGTCCCTGCGCGCAACGGGCGGACGGGCGCACGCACGGCGTCCGTATAATGAGCGGATCGATGCGCGGCGTGTCGCGGCGCATCGGCTTCATGCCCGCTTCCGTGCCTTCCGTGCCTGCTTTCGTGCCCGTCATGTCCGATCTCGCCGCCCGCCTCGACTCCGTTCACCGCAGCATCGCCGACGCCGCCCGCGCGGCCGGCCGCGATCCCGCCACCATCTCGCTGCTCGCCGTGTCGAAGACGTTCCCGGCCGACGACGTGCGCGCCGCGCATGCGGCCGGGCAGCGCGCGTTCGGCGAAAACTACGTGCAGGAATCGATCGACAAGATCGACGCGCTCGCCGACCTGCGCGCGAGCCTCGAATGGCATTTCATCGGGCCGCTGCAATCGAACAAGACGCGCCCCGTCGCCGAGCGCTTCGACTGGGTCCATTCGGTCGACCGGCTGAAGATCGCGCAGCGCCTGTCGGAACAGCGCCCCGCGCACCTGCCGCCGCTCAACGTGTGCGTGCAGGTGAACATCAGCGGCGAGGCGTCGAAGAGCGGCGTCGCGCCGGCCGACGTGGCGGAAGTCGCGCGTGCGGTCGCCGCGCTGCCGTCGCTGCGGCTGCGCGGCCTGATGGCGATTCCCGAACCGGCCGGCGACACCGACGCGCAACGCGCGCCGCATCGCGCGCTGCGCGCGTTGTTCGACGCGTTGCGCGCCGAGGGCCTGCCGCTCGACACGCTGTCGATGGGCATGTCCGCCGATCTCGAAGCCGCGGTGCTCGAAGGCGCGACGATCGTGCGCGTCGGCACCGCGATCTTCGGCGCACGCGATTACGCGCACTGAACGCCGCGCCCTTTTCCGCCTTTCCGTTCACTCACTCGCTCATTCCCGACATCATGAAAATCGCATTCATCGGCGGCGGCAACATGGCCGCGGCCCTGATCGGCGGCCTGATCAAGCGCGGCGTCGCCGCGGACGGCCTGTACGCCATCGACGTCAACGAAGACGTCCGCGCGCGCGCCGTGCAGCAGTTCGGCATCCGTACCGGCGCGGCCATCGACGCGACGCTCGCCGACTACGACGCGATCGTGCTCGCGGTGAAGCCGCAGGTGCTGCACGACGTCGCGCAGGCGCTCGCGCCGCACCTGAAGTCGCAGCTCGTGATCAGCATCGCGGCCGGCATCCGCGGTACGGATCTCGCCCGCTGGCTCGGCGGCTACGCGCGCGTCGTGCGCACGATGCCGAACACGCCCGCGCTGGTCGGCATGGGCGTGACGGGCCTGGCCGCGCTGCCGGGCGTCGACGCGGCCGGCCGCGAACTCGCGTCGAACGTGCTCGGCGCGGTCGGCGAGATCGTGTGGTTCGACGACGAATCGCAGCTCGACGCGGTCACCGCGATTTCGGGCAGCGGCCCCGCGTACGTGTTCTATTTCATCGAGGCGCTGCAGGAAGCCGCGCGCCGTCTCGGCATGAACGACGAGCAGGGCCACGCGCTCGCGGTCGCGACGTTCACGGGCGCCGCGCAACTCGCCGCGCAATCGGGCGAACCGGCGAGCGTGCTGCGCGAACGCGTGACGTCGAAGGGCGGCACGACGGCCGCCGCGCTTGCGGCGTTCGACGCGCAGGGCGTGAAGGAAGCGATCGTGCGCGGCGCGCTCGCGGCCGAAGCGCGGGCGAAGGAAATGGGCGACGAGCTCGGCCGCGCGTAAGCGTGACAGCGACGCCGGTTTGTCCGGCGCCGGGCGCAAAAAAGCGACCCTCGGGTCGCTTTTTCGTGGGCGCCGCGCGAAAAGACGCGCGCAGCGTCGTTCAGTTGCCAGCCAGCAGGTAATGCGCGGCAATCCCCGCGAACAGCGCGCCGCCGAGCCAGTTGTTGTGGCGGAACGCCGCGAAGCACGGCATCCGTTCGCGATCCTTGATCAGCGTGTAGTGATACAGCGCGCAACCGGCCGCCGCCGCCCAGCCCACCCAGTACGCGAGGCCGAAGCCGAGCGTCACGCCGATCCACACGTAGATGCCGAGCGTCGCCGCGTAGCACGCCATCACGGCCGCGACGTCGAAACGGCCGAACGTCAGCGCGGACGTGCGAATGCCGATCTTGATGTCGTCGTCGCGATCGACCATCGCATATTCGGTGTCGTACGCGACCGACCAGAAGATGTTCGCGACCAGCATCACCCACGCCAGCGCCGGCACCGTGTCCTGTACGGCCGCGAACGCCATCGGGATGCCGAAGCCGAACGCGATGCCGAGATACGCCTGCGGAATCGCGAAGAAGCGCTTCATGAACGGATAAGAGCCGGCGACGAACAGCGCGACGACCGACAATTCCTTCGTCAGCGTATTGAGCGGCAGGATCAGCAGGAACGCGATGAACGACAGCCCGACCGCGATCGCGACGGCTTCCCATGCGCGGATCTTGCCCGACGTCAGCGGCCGGTCGGCCGTGCGCTTCACGTGGCGGTCGAAATCGCGGTCGGCGTAATCGTTCATCGCGCAGCCGGCCGAGCGCATCAGCAGCGTGCCGAGCGTGAAGATCACGAGCAGCGGCCAGCGCGGGTGGCCGTCCGACGCGATCCACAACGCGTTGAGCGTCGGCCACAGCAGCAGCAGGCTGCCGATCGGCTTGTCCATCCGGACGAGCCGCAGATACAGGGGAAAGCGGGCAAGCATGGCGAAGCACCGGGAAGAGAATCCCGGCATTTTAGAGCCGACCGGTGTTCCGCGTCATGTCGGCGCGACCCGCGGCCGGCGTCCGCAACGAGCGGGCGGGCCGCCGCGGCACGCCGCGCGCGGCCGCGCCCCAACGCACGTCAATCCGGGGCCAGAGTCGGCCCCGCCCAGGAGCGGGCCAGCCTGCCGTCCCCGGCCGCGCCCGGGCTTACGCGAGCAGCGACCGCAGCATCCATGCGGTCTTTTCATGCGTCTGCAGGCGCTGCGTGAGCAGGTCGGCGGTCGGCTCGTCGCTCGCCGCGTCGGCGATCGGGAAGATTTCGCGCGCGGTGCGCACGACCGTCTCGTGCCCTTCGACGAGCTGGCGAATCATGTCCTCGGCGGCCGGCACGCCCTTCGCTTCCGGCACCGACGACAGTTTCGCGAATTCGGCGAACGTGCCGGGCGCGACGACGCCCAGCGTCCGAATGCGCTCGGCGATGGAATCGACCGCGAGCCACAGTTCGTTGTACTGCTCCTCGAACATCAGGTGCAGCGTGTTGAACATCGGCCCGGTCACGTTCCAGTGGAAATTGTGGGTCTTCAGGTACAGCGAAAACGTATCGGCAAGCAGGCGCGACAGGCCATCCGCGATGTTCTTGCGGTCCTTGTCGCTGATACCGATGTTGATCTGCGTGGCGTTGCCTTTCTTGGCCATCTTCGGGACTCCTCATTCGACATGTTGAACCGGCGAAAATGCGTCGAGCAATCCGCATGCCGTGTCGTGCGGCACGCGTTCGCGACTCGCCATTCTAGCGTCGCGAAGCGATCGTCGCAGCGTTCAGCCGCCGGCGGCCGACACGATCGGCGCCAGCGCGTGCAGCGCCTGCGAGGCCAGCTCCGCCGCCCCGCCGACGACGATCGCGAAGCCGGCCGCGTAGCGCGCCAGCTCCGCCGGCGAGCGCAGAATGGGCGACGCGGCCGCGCGCACGTTGAGCATCATTTGCGTCATGGTCGTCACTCCTTTGACAAGACATCGTTCAGAGAAGAAACGGCCGGTCGCCGGACCGGCCGTTTCACGTTGCTGCATTTACTGCATTACTGCATTACTGCATTACTGCATTACCGCGTTACCGCATCGGCACGCGGCCGGGTTCATGCGAGGTCGAAGCGGTCGAGGTTCATCACCTTGTTCCAGGCCGCCACGAAATCGCGCGCGAACTTCTCCTTCGCATCCGCGCTGCCGTACACCTCGGCCAGCGCACGCAACTGCGAGTGCGAACCGAAGATCAGGTCGACACGCGTGCCCGTCCACTTGACGGCGCCCGTCGCGCGGTCGCGCCCTTCGAACACGTCGTTCGCGGCCGACACGGGCTTCCATTCGGTGCCCATGTCGAGCAGGTTCACGAAGAAGTCGTTCGTCAGCGTTTCCGGACGATCGGTGAACACACCATGCTTCGCATCGCCGACATTCGCACCGAGCACGCGCAGGCCGCCGACGAGCACCGTCATCTCCGGCGCGCTCAGCGTCAGCAGCTGCGCCTTGTCGACCAGCAGCGCCTCGGCCGGCGTCGTGTACGCGTGCTTCAGATAGTTGCGGAACCCGTCCGCCACCGGCTCGAGCACGGCCATCGCGTCGACGTCGGTTTCTTCCTGCGACGCATCCGTGCGGCCCGGTGCGAACGGCACCGTGATCGCGATACCCGCGTGCTTCGCCGCCTGCTCGACGCCGGCCGCACCGGCCAGCACGATCAGGTCGGCCAGCGACACCTTCTTGCCGCCCGTCTGCGCATCGTTGAACGCCTTCCGCACGCCTTCGAGCGCTTCGAGCACCGCCGCGAGCGCCGCCGGCTGGTTCACTTCCCAGTCCTTCTGCGGCGCGAGGCGGATGCGCGCACCGTTCGCGCCGCCGCGCTTGTCCGAGCCGCGGAACGTCGCCGCCGACGCCCATGCGGTCGACACGAGCTGCGACACCGACAGGCCCGTGGCCAGCACCTTCGCCTTCAGCGCGGCAACGTCGGCGTCGTCGATCAGCGGGTGATCGACGGCCGGGACCGGGTCCTGCCACAGCAGGTGTTCCGCCGGCACTTCCGGGCCGAGATAGCGCGAACGCGGGCCCATGTCGCGGTGCGTGAGCTTGAACCACGCGCGAGCAAACGCGTCGGCGAATTCGGCCGGGTTCTCGTAGAAGCGGCGCGAGATCTTTTCGTAGGCCGGGTCGAAACGCAGCGACAGGTCGGTCGTCAGCATCGTCGGACGGTGCTTCTTCGACGCGTCGTACGCATCGGGAATCACTTCGCCGGCATCCTTCGCCACCCACTGGTGCGCGCCGGCCGGGCTCTTCGTGAGCTCCCACTCGTAGCTGAACAGGTGCTTGAAGAAGTCGTTGCTCCACTGCGTCGGCGTCGACGTCCACGTGACTTCGAGGCCGCTCGTGATCGTGTCCTTGCCCTTGCCCGTGCCGAACGTGCTCTTCCAGCCAAGGCCCTGCTGCTCGATGCCCGCGGCTTCCGGCTCGGGGCCGACGTTCGACGCCGGGCCGGCGCCGTGCGTCTTGCCGAACGTGTGGCCGCCCGCGATCAGCGCGACCGTTTCCTCGTCGTTCATCGCCATCCGCGCGAACGTCTCGCGGATGTCGTGCGCGGCGGCGACCGGGTCGGGATTGCCGTCCGGGCCTTCCGGGTTCACGTAGATCAGGCCCATCTGCACCGCGGCGAGCGGGTTTTCGAGCTCGCGCTTGCCCGTGTAGCGGCTGTTCGGGCCGCCGCTCAGTTCCAGCCAGATCTTTTCCGAGCCCCAGTAGACGTCGTCCGGTTCCCACGTGTCGGCGCGGCCGCCCGCATAGCCGAACGTCTTGAAGCCCATCGATTCGAGCGCGACGTTGCCGGTCAGGATCAGCAGGTCGGCCCACGAGATGTTGCGGCCGTACTTCTGCTTGATCGGCCACAGCAGGCGGCGCGCCTTGTCGAGGCTCACGTTGTCCGGCCAGCTGTTGAGCGGCGCGAAGCGCTGCTGCCCGCCGCCCGCGCCGCCGCGGCCGTCGGCCGTGCGGTACGTGCCGGCGCTATGCCATGCCATGCGCACGAACAGGCCGCCGTAGTGGCCGAAGTCGGCCGGCCACCAGTCCTGCGACGTCGTCATCAGCGCGTGCAGGTCCTGCTTCACCGCGGCGAGATCGAGCTTCTTGAATGCTTCCGCGTAGTCGAAATCCGGGTCCATCGGATCGGACAGCGCCGAATGCCGATGCAGGACGTTGAGGTTCAGCTGATTCGGCCACCAGTCCTTGTTCGTCGTGCCGCTGCCTGCGGTGTGGTTGAACGGGCACTTCGTTTCGTTCGACATGCTTTTTTCTCCTTGTCTTGCTCGTAGGCCCCCACGTGCCGGGCGCGGTTCGTGGAGCATTGCGGGGGATGAAACGGAACAGGCGGTTCCTCCTGTCGTACTACGGAATGTCGTGCGCGGCCTTCGGCACGCGCTTCCGTTGCCACGCGCCGCAGGCGAGGCGCTCAAGGACGCGGCCGGCTTGTCGGGTATCGGACATGCAATGGGCCCTCATCGCTCGACGGCGGGTGAATCGGGGGAACACAGGACCGGCGTGCGGCGACACTCATCCGCCATACACACGATCCGCCAGGTATGCGAACGCAATCGGACGCAGGCTGCGAACCGCCGCCCTGGCGCGATGTACGACCGTGTCGCGCGACGGGGTGTTCCGCTGCGCGCGCTGCAATACCGACCGCATCATGACATCCTCCTTTGACGCCTGCATTCAACCTGCATCCCGCACCTCGGCATGCGACGCCGATCCATGTAGAGGATTCTATTTACCCCTATCGATTATTTGAATTTAATAAATTTCATCTATTCGATAGGGAAAAATAAACGGGGTCGTACGACCCCGTTCATCACGCTGCCACACACGCATGCGCGCCTGCGTCAGTTCATGGTCGCCGGCATGTCGAGCTTCGCGACACCCGGCAGCTGGCACGCGGCAATCGCGTCGCTGATCGCGTCGATCGCGGGCATCCGCGTGAAACTCTTGCGCCACACGAGCACCACGCGGCGGTCGGGCACCGGTTCGTGGAACGGCACGTACGACAAAAGCTCGGCATCGGGGCCGTTCGCGCGCGGGCCGATCTCGGCGACCGACATCCGCGGCAGCACGGTGATGCCGACGCCGCTCGCGACCATGTGGCGAATGGTTTCGAGCGACGAGCCCTCGAAGGTCTTCTGGATGCCGTCGGCCGTCTGCGAGAAGCGCATCAGTTCCGGACACACGCCGAGCACGTGATCGCGGAAGCAGTGGCCGTTGCCGAGCAGCAGCATGGTTTCCTGCTTCAGGTCCTCGGCGTCGATTTCGTCGCGCTTCTCCCACGGATGGCCGGCCGGCAGCGCGACGACGAACGGCTCGTCGTACAGCGGCCGCACCATCAGGCCGGTTTCGGGGAACGGCAGCGCCATGATCGCGGCGTCGATCTCGCCCTGCTTCAGCAGTTCGAGCAGCTTCAGCGTGTAGTTCTCCTGCAGCATCAGCGGCATCTGCGGGACACGCTGGATCATTTGCTTGACGAGGGTCGGCAGCAGGTACGGCCCGATCGTGTAGATCACGCCGAGGCGGAACGGGCCGACGAGCGGGTCCTTGCCCTGCTTCGCAATCTCCTTGATCGCGAAGGTCTGCTCCAGCACGCGCTGCGCCTGGGTGACGATCTGGTCGCCGATCGGCGTCACGCTCACTTCACTCGCGCCGCGCTCGAAAATCTGCACGTTGAGCTCGTCTTCGAGCTTCTTGATCGCCACCGACAGCGTCGGCTGGCTCACGAAGCACGCTTCGGCCGCGCGGCCGAAATGCCGCTCGCGCGCGACCGCGACGATGTACTTCAATTCAGTCAGGGTCATTGTGGGTCAATCAGGGATATACAGGCGATAGGTTTAATTTATACACCTGTTGGCACCGGTTCGCCAAGTTTCTCTGCATCGCGATGCGTCGAGTGGCGGCTTTCGATCCGGCCCCAAGGCCGGTCGATCAGGCTTTCAGGTACTGCTCGCGCGCACCGAGCCAGCGCGCGAGATGCTGGGTGACGACCTCCGGATACGCGGCAATCAACCGCGCCGCGACCTCGCGGGCCGGATCGATCAGCCAGCCGTCGGTCTCGAGGTTCGCGAAGCGCAGCATCGCCGCGCCCGACTGGCGCGCGCCGAGGAATTCGCCGGGGCCGCGGATTTCGAGGTCGCGCCGCGCGATCTCGAAGCCGTCGGTCGTCTCGCGCATCGTCTTCAGCCGCTCGCGGCCCGCGATCGACAGCGGCCCGGTGTACAGCAGCACGCACACCGACGCCGCGGTGCCGCGCCCGACGCGGCCGCGCAACTGGTGCAGCTGCGCCAGGCCGAAACGCTCCGCGTGCTCGATCACCATCAGCGATGCGTTCGGCACGTCGACGCCGACCTCGATCACGGTCGTCGCGACCAGCAGTTGCACGTCGTTGCGCGTGAACGCGTCCATCACGGCCGCCTTGTCGGCCGGCGACAGCCGGCCGTGCACGAGGCCGACCTTCAACTCGGGGAGCGCCGCGGCCAGCGTCTCGTAGGTTTCGACGGCCGTCTGCAGTTGCAGCGTCTCGCTTTCCTCGATCAGCGGGCACACCCAGTACACCTGCCGCCCGGTCAGCGCGGCCTCGCGCACACGGGCGATCACTTCTTCGCGCCGCGCGTCGCCCACCAGCCGCGTCAGCACCGGCGTGCGGCCGGGCGGCAGCTCGTCGATCGTCGACACCTCGAGGTCCGCGTAGTACGTCATCGCGAGCGTGCGCGGAATCGGCGTGGCCGACATCATCAGCTGGTGCGGCTGGAAGTCGCGTGCGCCGTTGGCCGCGTTCGCGGCCTTCGCGCGCAGCGCGAGACGCTGCTCGACGCCGAAGCGGTGCTGCTCGTCGACGATCACGAGGCCGAGCCGCGCGAATTCGACCGTGTCCTGGATGATCGCGTGCGTGCCGATCACGAGCTGCGCGGTGCCGAGCGCGGCCGCCTCGATCGCCGCGCGCTTCTCCTTCGCCTTCAGGCTGCCCGCGAGCCACGCGACCGTGACGCCGAGCGGCTCGAGCCATGCGCGCAGCTTGCGCGCGTGCTGTTCGGCGAGGATTTCGGTCGGCGCCATCAGCGCGGCCTGGTAGCCGGCGTCGATCGCCTGCGTGGCGGCCAGCGCCGCGACGACCGTCTTGCCGCTGCCGACGTCGCCCTGCAGCAGCCGCTGCATCGGGTGCGCGAGCGTGAGGTCGTGCGCGATCTCGTCGACGACGCGCGCCTGCGCGCCCGTCAGCGTGAACGGCAGCGCCGCGTAAAAGCGCGTGGTCAGCGCGTCGGTATCGGTCGCGGCGCGGCGCGGCATCGCGGGCGCCGCGCGCGTGCGGCGCTCCTCGTGCGCACGCTTGAGCGACAACTGCTGCGCGAGCAACTCCTCGAACTTGATGCGCGTCCACGCCGGATGCGAGCCGTCCATCAGCGCGGCTTCGTCGGAATCGACGCGCGGATGGTGCAGGATGCGCACCGCCTGCTCGAGCGACGGCACGTCGAGCGGCTTCAGGTAATCGCGCTGAATCTCGGGCGGCAGCAGTTCGGGCAGCGGCGTGCGCTCGACCGCGTTCTCGATCGCCTTGCGCAGATACGCCTGCGACACGCCGGCCGTGCTCGGATAGACGGGCGTGAGCACCTGCGGCAGCGGCGCGTCGGCTTCGACGACACGCACGGCCGGATGCACCATCTCCATCCCGAAGAAGCCGCCGCGCACGTCGCCGCGCACGCGCAGCCGCTGGCCGACGGCCATCTGCTTGACCTGCGACCCGTAGAAATTCAGGAAGCGCAGCACGAGCTGCTCGCCGTCGTCGTCCTGGATCTTCACGACGAGCTGACGACGTGGACGGAATGTGACCTCGTTGTCGAACACGACGCCTTCGGCCTGCGCGATGCCGCCCGGTAGCAGTTCGCCGATCGGGGTGAGCGTGGTTTCGTCCTCGTAGCGCATCGGCAGATGCAGCACGAGATCGATCGAGCGCGTGAGGCCGAGTTTCGCGAGCTTGTCGGCGGTTTTCACCGGCTTGTCGGCCGCCGGCTTCTTCTTGCGCTTCGTGCCGGATGCGCCGGATGCGCCGGCTTCGTCGCCGCCCGCGCCCGGTTCGACGTCGGGCGCGGCGGCCGCGGGTTGCGCGAGCCGGCCGTCGGCGCCGCGCTTCGGGCCGGCGCGGCGGGCGCCGGCGGCCGATGCGGGCGGCGCGGGCGTGGCGGCATCGTCCGCGTCGAACGGATCGGCGGAATCGGCGACGGCAGCGGGGGAACGGCGTGGTGACACAGGCATCGGATCGTCTGGGTGCTTCGCAAGGCAAGTACAATAGCGGCTTTCACGTCGTCCGAACCAACGACGCCGGCCAGGCCGCGCATCCCGCCATCATAGCGGCTCGCGCGCCCCATTTACGCGTTTCCGCCCTGCCGGCGACGCCCGCCGGCCGCTTCGAACCAGCCCGCATGTTCACGCTTTCCGATTTCGATTTCAATCTGCCGCCCGAGCTGATTGCACAAACCGCGCTGCCCGATCGCACCGCGAGCCGCCTGCTCGAGGTGGATCGCAGCGTCGAGCCCGCACGCCTCGTCGACCGCCGTTTCGCCGAGCTGCCGTCGTGCATCGCGCCCGGCGACCTGCTCGTGTTCAACGATACCAAGGTGCTGAAGGCGCGTTTCTTCGGCCAGAAGGCCAGCGGCGGCAAGATCGAGGTGCTGATCGAGCGCGTGACCGGCACGCACACGGCGCTCGCGCAGATCCGCGCGAGCAAGTCTCCGGGCGCCGGCACGACGCTGCGTCTGGCCGACGCGTTCGACGTGACGGTCGGCGAGCGCGTCGAGCCGTTCTTCACGCTGCATTTCCCCGCGCCATGCCTGGACCTGATCGAGCAGTACGGCCGGCTGCCGCTGCCGCCGTATATCGAGCACGACGCCGACGCGACCGACGAAACGCGCTACCAGACCGTCTACGCGAGCAACCCGGGCGCGGTCGCCGCGCCGACGGCCGGCCTCCACTTCGACCAGCCGCTGCTGGAGAAGCTCGACGCGATGGGCGTCGAGCGCGCGACGCTCACGCTGCACGTCGGCGCCGGCACGTTCCAGCCGGTGCGCGTCGAGAACATCGCCGAGCACAAGATGCACAGCGAGTGGTACGACCTGCCGCAGTCGCTCGTCGACAGGATTGCCGCGACCCGCGCGCGAGGCGGCAACGTGATCGCGGTCGGCACGACGTCGATGCGCGCGCTCGAAGCCGCGGCGCGCGCGGCCGACGAAGCGGGCCGCCCGCTCGCGGCCACGCAGGCGGAAACCGACATCTTCATCACGCCCGGCTACCGTTTCCGCGTGGTCGACCGGCTCGTCACGAATTTCCACCTGCCGAAGTCGACGCTGCTGATGCTGGTGTCCGCGTTCGCGGGCGTCGAGACGATCCGCGCCGCATACCGGCACGCGATCGAAGAACGCTACCGGTTCTTCAGCTACGGCGACGCGATGCTGCTCACGCGGCGCGACACGCCGGAGGCGCCGGGCGCTTAAGCGCGGCGGGCGCGAACACGCACCGGCCTGCGATTGCCAGCAGCCGTTGCGCGCCGCGCGGTCGCGTCCAGCGCTGTTGCCCCCGTTTTCCCGCCGTACGCGCTACGATGCGCGCACCCGCTTTTCCCGCCGCCGGTTGCCCGGCGGCGTTTCCAACATGCGCCGAACTGTTCTTCGGTGGCAAGGAGAATGACGCGATGACCGAAGGTTCATCCCACGATACGCACGCTGATCCGAGCGCCCCCGTGCAGGACCGCCCCGCCAACGGGCTCGAATTCGAACTACTGACGACCGACGGCCACGCGCGCCGCGGCCGCGTGAAGCTCAATCACGGCACGGTCGAAACGCCGATCTTCATGCCGGTCGGCACGTACGGCACCGTGAAGGCGATCCAGCCGCGCGAGCTGCACGAGATCAAGGCCCAGATCATCCTCGGCAACACGTTCCACCTGTGGCTGCGCCCGGGCCTCGACACGATCGACGCGCACGGCGGCCTGCACGGCTTCATGGGCTGGAACAAGCCGATCCTGACCGATTCGGGCGGCTTCCAGGTGTTCTCGCTCGGCGATCTGCGCAAGATCACCGAGGACGGCGTCACGTTCGCGTCGCCGATCAACGGCGACAAGCTGTTCCTCTCGCCGGAAGTGTCGATGCAGATCCAGAAGGTGCTGAACTCGGACATCGTGATGCAGTTCGACGAGTGCACGCCGTATGCGACCAATGGCGTGCCGACCACGCACAAGGAAGCGGCCGACTCGATGCGCATGTCGCTGCGCTGGGCGAAGCGCTCGCTCGACGAGTTCGACCGGCTCGGCAACCCGAACGCGCTGTTCGGGATCGTCCAGGGCGGAATGTTCGAGGACCTGCGCGACGAATCGCTCGCGGGCCTCGCCGAACTCGGTTTCCACGGCCTCGCGATCGGCGGGCTGTCGGTCGGCGAGCCGAAGGAAGACATGATGCGCGTGCTGCGCCACGTCGGCCCGAAGCTGCCGGCCAACAAGCCGCACTACCTGATGGGCGTCGGCACGCCGGAGGATCTCGTCGAGGGCGTCGCGAACGGCATCGACATGTTCGACTGCGTGATGCCGACCCGCAACGCGCGTAACGGCTGGCTGTTCACGCGCTTCGGCGACGTGAAGATCCGCAACGCGACGCACAAGAACTCGCTGAAGCCGCTCGACGCGACCTGCTCGTGCTACACGTGCCGGAACTTCTCGCGCGGCTACCTGCATCACCTGCACCGGGTCGGCGAGATCCTCGGCGCGCAGCTGAACACGATCCACAACCTGCACTACTACCTGCAGCTGATGAACGAGATCCGCGACGCGATCGAAACGCATATGTTCGACGCGTTCCGGCAGCGCTTCGCGGAGGATCGGGCCAGAGGGGTCGACTGACGGGCCGGCGGCCCGCGCCGCGGTCCGCCGCATTGGACGAGTACTAAATTGAGCCGTCCCGATGCCGGTCGCGACCGCGAAACATTGCAATTGCCTTTCCAAACAAGCCGCAACGGTATCGGTTCGTGCTTTAACAGCTTGATCCGAAAGCGCATTTGCCACGCCGTTTGCGCATGGGGCCGGTGGTAGAATAACCGGCTTATTTTTCGATCTTCCCCTACGGAGAGACCAACGTGCCGTTCATTTCCAATGCCTTCGCGCAAGGTGCCGGTGGCGCCGAATCGAGCCTGATGAGCTTCCTGCCGCTCATCCTGATGTTCGCGGTGCTGTACTTCATCATGATCCGTCCGCAGATGAAGCGCCAGAAGGAACACCGCAACATGCTCGCGGCCATGGCGAAGGGCGACGAAGTCGTCACGAGCGGCGGCCTCGTCGGCAAGGTGACGAAGGTCACCGAAGGCTACATCGGCGTCGAAATCGCCGAAGGCACCGAAATCACCGTGCAGAAGGCTGCCGTCACGACCATTCTGCCGAAGGGCACGATCAAGTCGCTGTAAGGCTTACACCGAGCGTCCGGCTCCCCGCGCCGTGCCCGCCTGAGAGAGCGGGACGCCGCGGCGCCGGACGCGACGCTTTCACGCCAACCACCCGTTCGGCCCCCTCATGAATCGTTACCCACTCTGGAAATATGTCGTGATGGTCGTGGCGCTCGCCATCGGCCTTCTGTACACATTGCCCAACTTCTTCGGCGAAGCGCCGGCGGTGCAGGTGTCGAGCGGCAAGGCCACGGTCAAGCTCGACTCGACCACGCTGACCCAGGTCGAATCGGCGCTCGCATCCGCGCAGATCAAGCCGGACGACATCACCTTCGAGAACACGGCGACCAACGCGAACATCCGCGTGCGCCTGAAGGACACCGATACGCAGCTGCGCGTCAAGGACCTGCTGCAGAAATCGCTGAACACCGATCCGAACGATCCGCAGTACGTCGTCGCACTGAACCTGCAGAGCGCGTCGCCGCGCTGGCTGACCGCGCTGCACGCGCTGCCGATGTATCTCGGCCTCGACCTGCGCGGCGGTGTGCACTTCCTGCTCCAGGTCGACATGACGGGCGCGCTCACGAAGAAGCTCGACTCGGACGCGTCCGACGCGCGCTCGCTGCTGCGCGACAAGAACATCCGCGACGGCGGCGTGAGCCGCGTCGATCAGTCCGTGGTCGTCAACTTCAGCGACGCGCAAACCGCCGAAGACGCCCGCAAGGTGCTCGCCGCGTCGATCACCGAGCTGCAATGGGCGACCCAGCCCGGCGGCGGCGGCACGCAGGTGGTCGGCACCTTCACGCCGGCCGTGCAGAAGTCGGTCGAGGACGCCGCGCTCAAGCAGAACCTGACGACGCTCCACAACCGCGTGAACGAGCTCGGCGTGTCCGAGCCGATCCTCCAGCAGCAAGGCAGCGACCGCATCGTCGTCGAACTGCCGGGCGTGCAGGACACCGCGAAGGCGAAGGACATCATCGGCCGCACCGCGACGCTCGAGGCGCGCCTCGCCGATCCGATCAACACGCACCCGAACCCGAACGACCCCGTGCCGCCGGGCGAGGAGCTGTTCACGCAGGGCAACCAGGTGCCCGTGCTGCTGAAGAAGGACGTGATCTTCACCGGCGACCGCATCATCGACGCGTCGGCCGGCTTCGACGAACATCAGCGTCCGTCGGTCAACATCCGCCTCGATTCGGCGGGCGGCCGCGCGGTGCGCACGGTGTCGCGCGACAACATCGGCAAGCCGATGGCGATGGTGCTGTTCGAGAAGGGCAAGGGCGAAGTGCTGACGGTCGCGACGATCCAGTCCGAACTCGGCGACCGCTTCCAGATCACGGGCCAGCCGACGCCGCAGGCGGCGGCCGACCTCGCGCTGCTGCTGCGCGCCGGTTCGCTCGCGGCGCCGATGGAGATCATCGAGGAACGCACGATCGGCCCGAGCCTCGGCGCCGACAACATCAGGATGGGCGTGCACTCGGTGATCTGGGGCTTCTGCGCGATCGCCGTGTTCATGATCGCGTACTACATGCTGTTCGGCGTAGTGTCGGTGATCGGCCTGTCGGTGAACCTGCTGCTGCTCGTCGCGGTACTGTCGCTGATGCAGGCGACGCTGACGCTGCCCGGTATCGCGGCCATCGCGCTCGCGCTCGGTATGGCGATCGACTCGAACGTGCTGATCAACGAGCGCGTGCGTGAAGAACTGCGCGCCGGCCAGCCGCCGCAGCTCGCGATCCAGTCCGGCTACGCGCATGCGTGGGCGACGATTCTCGACTCGAACGTCACGACGCTGATCGCCGGCCTCGCGCTGCTCGCGTTCGGCTCGGGCCCGGTTCGCGCGTTCGCGATCGTGCACTGCCTCGGCATCCTGACGTCGATGTTCTCCGCGGTGTTCTTCTCGCGCGGGATCGTCAACCTCTGGTACGGCGGCCGCAAGAAGCTGAAGTCGCTCGCGATCGGCCAGGTGTGGAAGCCGGAAGGCGCCGCCGCCGCGTCGTTCACCGACGCGGACGAATCGACCGACACCGCGCGCGCCGCGAAGCTCGCCGCCCCGGCGAAGGGCAACGCGCCGCGCGCCGGCAAGCCGCAGCTGCGCAACCGCGCGCAGCAAGGCGTGTCGCCGAAGAAACCGGGCTCGACCCAATAAGGCC
Organism: Burkholderia sp. APQ4-4ca; assembly: GCF_057837105.1. Classification (NCBI taxonomy): domain Bacteria; kingdom Pseudomonadati; phylum Pseudomonadota; class Betaproteobacteria; order Burkholderiales; family Burkholderiaceae; genus Burkholderia; species Burkholderia sp. APQ4-4ca. The sequence goes on from NZ_JBYQCG010000235.1 coordinate 69,076, forward strand.
CCGGAGACGAAGCCATGGAATTTTTCCGCATCCGTAAAGACATTCCGTTCATGCGGCACGCGCTGGTGTTCAACGTGATCTCGCTGGTCACGTTCCTCGCCGCCGTGTTCTTCCTGTTCCACCGCGGGCTGCACCTGTCGGTCGAATTCACCGGCGGGACGGTGATCGAGGTGCAGTATCAGCAGGCCGCGGAGCTCGAGCCCGTGCGCGCGACGCTCGGCAAGCTCGGCTATGCCGACGCGCAAGTGCAGAACTTCGGCACGTCGCGCAACGTGCTGATCCGCTTGCAGCTGAAGGAAGGCCTCACGTCGGCACAGCAGAGCGACCAGGTGATGGGCGCGCTGAAGGCGCAGAGCCCGGACGTCACGCTGCAGCGCGTCGAGTTCGTCGGCCCGCAGGTCGGCCGCGAGCTCGCGACCGACGGGCTGCTCGCACTCGCGTGCGTCGTGATCGGCATCGTGATCTACCTGTCGTTCCGCTTCGAATGGAAGTACGCGGTGGCGGGCATCATCGCCAACCTGCACGACGTCGTGATCATTCTCGGCTTCTTCGCGTTCTTCCAGTGGGAGTTCTCGCTGGCGGTGCTCGCGGCGATCCTCGCGGTGCTCGGCTACTCGGTCAACGAGTCGGTCGTCATCTTCGACCGGATCCGCGAGACGTTCCGCCGCGAACGCAAGATGAGCGTGCAGGAAGTGATCAACCACGCGATCACGACCACGATGTCGCGCACGATCATCACGCACACGTCGACGGAAATGATGGTGCTGTCGATGTTCTTCTTCGGCGGCCCGACGCTGCACTACTTCGCGCTCGCGCTGACGGTCGGCATCATGTTCGGCATCTACTCGTCGGTGTTCGTCGCGGGCTCGCTCGCGATGTGGCTCGGCATCAAGCGCGAAGACCTGATCAAGGAAAAGAAGACCGCGCACGATCCGGACGATCCGAACGCGGGCGCGCAGGTTTAAGCGCCACGCCGTTTCGGCATCGAAGCAAGGCCGGCCCGTTTGGGCCGGTTTTTTTATGGGCGGACCGGCTGGCGCCCGACCCGTTCGCGCAACCGATGCCGACGCAGCCGGCGTGCGAGCGCGTCGACGACTGACGCGCCGCCCGCCCGTTTCAGCGAAACCCGAACCGCCGCCGCAGCACGACCAGCGCCGCGAGGCTCAGCACGGCCGCGAACATCAGGTAGAAACTCGGCGCCGTCTTCATCCCCGTCTCGCGGATCAGCCACGCGATGATGAATGGCCCGAAGCCGCCGAAGATCGTCACCGCGACGTTATACGCGAGCGACATCCCGGTCGTGCGCGTCTGCACCGGGAACACCTCCGACAACAGCCCCGGCAGGGCCGCGAAGTAGCCGGTCATCAGGAACGCGAGCAGCACCTGCAGCGCGATCAGCGTGCCGAAGCCCGGATGCGCGACGAGATACGCGAACGCCGGATAGATCAGCACGAGGATGCCGACGGCCGGCGCGATCATCACGCGCACGCGGCCGTAACGATCCGACCAGTGGCCGACCAGCGGCGCGAACGCCATCTGGATCACGCCGACGACGAGAATCGCGGCAAACGCGGCCGACGGCGCGAGGCCGAGCTGCTTCACGCCGTAGGTCGGCATGAACAGCACGAGATAGGTCGCGACGGTGCCGAGCACGACCACGCCCATCGCGGCCACGAGACGAGCCTTGTGCGACGCGAACGTATCGCGCAGCGGGTTCGCGGTGCCTTCGGCCGCGAGGAATTCGGGCGTCTCGTCGACCTTGGCGCGGATGTAGTACGCGACGGGCCCGAGCAGCAACCCGAAGAAGAACGGCACGCGCCAGCCCCACGACGCCATCTGCGCGGCCGTGAGCTGCGCGTTCAGCACGGTGCCGAAGCCCGCGGCGAGCAGCGTCGTGAGCCCCTGGCTCGCGACCTGCCAGCTCGCGAAGAAGCCGCGCCGGCCCGGCACGTGCTCGGCGAGGAACGCGGTCGCGCTGCCGAATTCGCCGCCGGCCGAGAAGCCCTGCATCAGCCGCGCGGCGACGAGGATCACCGGCGCGGCGACGCCGATCGTCCCGTAGGTCGGCAGCACCGCGATGATCAGCGTGCCGGCCATCATCAGCAGGATCGACAGCGTAAGCGCGGCCTTGCGGCCCGCGCGGTCGGCATACGCGCCGAGCACGATCGCGCCGAGCGGGCGCATGAAGAACGACACGCCGAACGTGCCGAGCGTGAGCAGCAGCGACACGGTGTCGTTGCCGGCCGGGAAGAACAGCTTGGCGATCGTCACCGCGAAAAAGCCGTAGACGACGAGATCGAACCACTCAAGCGCGTTGCCGATCGACGCGGCGACCACCGCGCGCCACACGCGCGGCGACGAGGCAATGGAGCTGGACTGCGTGACGGCATGCATCGGCGATCTCCTTGTCGTTGTACGTTCTGTTCGGGGCGGCCGCCGTCGCGCCGTCGGCCTGCCCGGCGCCGCACGGTCGCATACGGCGTTCGGGCGATTATAGGCGCGCAAAAAAAACCGCCGCGCCCCCGGTCATGGGAGCGCGGCGGTTTGCCCGCGGCGGCCGGCGCGACGCGCCGGCCTCGCTGGGAGCCTTACTGCTGCTTGACCGCTTCGGCCGTGATCAGCAGCTTCGTCTTCATCTTGAAGCCGTACTGCTTGCCGTAGTCGAGGCCGAAATCGTCGCGGCTGAATTCGCCGACCGCGTCGACGCCGCACACTTCACGCTTGAGCATCGGGTGCGGCATGCACTTGAACGAATCGATCTTCAGCGTCAGCGGCTTCGTGACGCCATGCAGCGTCAGGTTGCCGACCACCGACACCGGCTTGTCGCCGTCGAACTTGATCGTGCCCTTGTAGTTCGCCTGCGGGAACTTCGCCACATCGAAGAAGTCGGCCGTCTGCAGGTGCTCGTCGAGCTTCGCGCTGCCCGTGTGGATCGACGCGATGTCGGTCGTCACGTCGACCGTGCCGGTCTTCGCCGCGCGATCGAGCGTCACGGTGCCGCTCGACTTGTCGAACTTGCCGCGCCAGACCGACAGGCCGCCGAAGTGGTCGGCTTCGAAGCTCGGGTACGTGTGGCTCGGGTCGAACTGGTAGGTCGCGCTTTCGGCGAAGGCCGAGAACGACAGCGAAGCGGCCAGCGCGCCTGCGGCGATGATCAGATGCTTTTTCAAACCTTTTCTCCTGGGAACGGCGCCGCGCCCTCGCGCGGCATTCAGTTGACGCGGCGACCCGCCGCTTACTTCGTGGTGACGAGATGGAACTTGATCTGCACTTCGTCCGCGACGACCGACGTGTCCTTCCACTCGCCGGTGCCGACGTTGAAGGCCGAACGCTTGATCGGCAGCACGCCGTCGAACGTCTGCGTCGCGCCGTTCTGCGCGACCGTGACGGGCACCGTGACGGTCTCGGCCTTGCCCTTGATCGTCAGCTTGCCGGTCACGTTGTACTTGTTGCCGCCGGCCGGCGCGATCGCCGACGACACGAAGGTCGCCTGCGGATAGGTCTTCGCGTCGAACCAGTCCTTGCCGGCGACCTGGTCGTTGTACATCTTGTCGCCGAGGTCGAAGCTCGCGACGTCGATCGTCATCTGCGCGCTGCCCTGCGCGGCTTTCGCCGGGTCGAACTTCACCTGCGCGGAAAACTTCTTGAACGCGCCTTCGGTCGGCACGTTCATCTGCTTCGACACGGCGGACACCTTGCTCTTCGCGAGATCGACGTCGGCATGCGCCGCGCCCGACGCGACAAGCGCCGCCGCGGCGAACGCGGTCAGCATGGAGCGGGAGAAAGACACTTTCATGGGATCCTTCATTTGGCAAAGGGAAGCATGCGCGACAACAGGCCGTCGCGGTCCAACAACTGGTGCTTGAGCGCCGCGAGCACGTGCATCGCGACGAGCGCAAGCAGAATGTAATTCAAGGAGACGTGCAGCGTCTTGAAGGTTTCCTTCAGCACCGGATCGGGGGCGATCAGGCGCGGCAGCGGCACGATGCCGAGATAGACGACCGGGATGTTCGACGCCGAGCTGTACAGGTAGCCCGTGACCGGGATCACGATCATCAGTACGTACAGCAGCATGTGCACGCCGTGCGACGCCGCGCGCTGCCACGCCGGCGTATCGCCCGGCAGCGGCGGCGGCACGTGGGTCGCACGCCACAGCACGCGCAGGACGGCCAGCGCGAACACCGTCACGCCGATCCACTTGTGCCACGAGAAGTACTTCAGCTTGGTCGGCGTGAAGCCGGGGATGTCCGTCATCACCCAGCCGAGCGCGAAGCCGCAGACGATCAGCAGCGCGATCAGCCAGTGCAGTGCGATCGCGGTATGCGCGTAGCGTGCCGGCACGGCCGGCGGCGGGTTCGATGCCATCTTCGGTTCCTCAGTTCAGCGAACGGCTGCGCCGGTAAATTCGTCCGACGCACGTCAAGGGCGCCATGCTACCGCAACCTTTTGACGCGCGCGGACTCTGAGGACAGGCACGCCAGCCGGCTGACGGCTTCCTGTCATGTTACCGATCGGTCACGCAGCGCACGATCCTTGACGCATCGAAAAAGCCCTTTTGGTAAGATTGGCGCGGGTTCCGGCCCCGTCGACGCGTTTCCCCAGCCGTCGCGACACCGCCTTTTCCATGCAACGATACGACCTGATTGCCTGCCACGAATGCGACGCACTGTTGCATAAACCGCGCCTCGCCGGCCGCGAGATCGCGCGCTGTCCGCGCTGCGACGCGCTGCTCTATCGCAACAGCACCACGCAGATCGAGCGCATCACCGCACTCGCGGTCGC
>NZ_JBYQCG010000235.1:73877-105727 GCF_057837105.1 Burkholderia sp. APQ4-4ca
TCCCCAGCCGTCGCGACACCGCCTTTTCCATGCAACGATACGACCTGATTGCCTGCCACGAATGCGACGCACTGTTGCATAAACCGCGCCTCGCCGGCCGCGAGATCGCGCGCTGTCCGCGCTGCGACGCGCTGCTCTATCGCAACAGCACCACGCAGATCGAGCGCATCACCGCACTCGCGGTCGCGGCGCTCGTCACGTTCATCATCGCGCAGACGTTCCCGATCCTCGAGATGGACCTGAACGGCACGCGCGTGCAGACGACGCTGATCGGCGCGATCGACGCGCTGTGGCATCAGGACATGGCGATCGTCGGCGTGATGGTGTTCTGCTCGACCGTGCTGTTCCCGCTCGTCGAGATGGCCGCGCTGCTTTACGTCCTGCTGCCGATCCGCCGCGGCGTCGTGCCGCCCGGTCTCAACTTCGTGCTGCGCACGATCCAGCTCGTGCGGCCGTGGGGGATGATCGAGGTGTTCATGCTCGGCATCGTGGTCACGATCGTGAAGATGGTGAGCCTCGCGCGCGTCGTGCCCGACGCGGCGCTGTTCGCGTTCGGCGCGCTCACGCTGATGACCGCCGTCGTGCTGATGTTCGACCCGCGCACGGTGTGGGACATCGCCGACGACCTGCGCGCCGGCCGCTCGCCCGCGCGGCCCGACCCCGCCGCGCCGCTGCCGGACGCGCCCCGCCGATGACGAACCCCACGCCGACCGCCGCCCGCGAGGGCTACGCCAGTTGCCACGCGTGCGGGCTCGTGCAGACGATCGACCGGCCGCACGCGCATTGCGCGCGCTGCGGCAGCGCGCTGCACGTGCGCACGCCGAACAGCATCATGCGCACGTGGGCGCTGCTGCTCGCGGCCGCGATCCTCTACATTCCGGCGAACCTGCTGCCGATCATGCGCACGTCGTCGATCGTCGGGTCGCAGCAGGACACGATCATGAGCGGCGTCATCTATTTCTGGACGTCCGGCGACTGGCCGCTCGCCGTCGTCGTGTTCGTCGCCAGCATCCTCGTGCCGATGCTCAAGCTCGGCGTGCTGACGCTCCTCGTCACCAGCGCGCAGCGCCGCGCCACGTGGCGGCCGCTGCAGCGCACGCGCCTCTACCGGATCGTCGAGCGCATCGGCCGCTGGTCGATGCTCGACATCTTCGTCGTGACGCTGACCGTCGCGCTCGTCCATTTCCGTTCGCTCGCCGTCATCACGGCCGGCCCCGGCGCACTCGCGTTCGGCTCGGTCGTGATCCTGACGATGCTCGCGTCGATGCAGTTCGATCCCCGCCTGATCTGGGATCCAGTCGAAACCTCAGGGAATCACCATGAATAATCCACAAGGCCCGCAGCAAGACGCGCCCCGGCCGCCCGATCCGACGATCTCGACGAAAAGCGGCTGGCTGCCGTCGCTCGTCTGGCTCGTGCCGCTGATCGCCGCGCTGATCGGCATCGGCCTCGTGATCAAGTCCGTGCGCGAGCGCGGCCCGGAAATCACGATCAGCTTCCATAGCGCCGAAGGGCTCGAGCCGGGCAAGACCCAGGTCAAGTACAAGGACGTCGAGATCGGCACGGTCAAGACGATCAAGCTGTCGAAGGACCTGACGCGCGTGCTCGTCCAGGTGCAGCTCAAGAAGGAGGCCGAGGATTTCGCGGTCAAGGGCTCGCGCTTCTGGATCGTGCGGCCGCGCGTCGGCGCGACCGGCGTGTCGGGGCTCGGCACGCTGCTGTCCGGCGCGTACATCGGCGTCGACGCCGGCCACGGCCAGGACACGCTGACCGACTTCACCGGCCTCGAGACGCCGCCCGCCGTCACGGGCGACCAGAAAGGCACGCAGTACGTGCTGCGCGGCGACTCGCTCGGCTCGGTCGACATCGGCTCGCCGGTCTACTACCGCCGCGTGCAGGTCGGCCAGGTGGTCGGCTTCTCGCTCGACAAGGACGGCACGGGCGTGACGTTCAACGTGTTCGTCAATGCGCCGTACGACCAGTACGTCGGGATGAACACGCGCTGGTGGCAGGCGAGCGGCGTCGATCTGCGGCTCGATTCGAGCGGCCTGAAGCTGAACACGCAGTCGCTCGCGACCGTGATCCTCGGCGGCATCGCGTTCCAGACGCCGCCGAACCAGGGCACCGGCGCGACCGCGCCGAACAACACGACGTTCCGCCTCGGCTCCGACGAGGGCGACGCGATGCGCGACCCGGACGGCCAGCCGCTGCAGGTCGTCATGAACTTCAACCAGTCGCTGCGCGGGCTCGCCGTCGGCGCGCCGGTCGACTTCCGCGGCATCGTGCTCGGCGAAGTGACGAACATCGGCATCGACTTCGATCCGAAGACGAAGAACTTCCTGATGCCGGTGACGATGAACGTCTATCCGGAACGCCTCGGCCGCCGCTTCCGCGAGACGATCGAGAGCAAGGGCGAACCGGCGCGGCGCGAGATCGTCGAGCGGCTCGTCCAGCACGGGCTGCGCGGCCAGTTGCGCACCGGCAACCTGCTGACGAGCCAGCTGTACGTCGCGCTGGACTTCTTCCCGAAGGCGCCGGCCGCGAAGATCGACACGGCCCGCCAGCCGCTCGAGCTGCCGACCGTGCCGAACACGCTCGACGAGTTGCAGCTGCAGGTCGCCGACATCGCGAAGAAGCTCGACAAGGTGCCGTTCGACCAGATCGGCGCGAACCTGAACAGCGCGCTGTCGAACGCCGACAAGCTGTTCAAGCAGCTCGACACGCAGGTCGCGCCGGAAGCGCGCGACACGCTGTCGGCCGCGAAGCAGACCTTCTCGACCGCCGAAGCGACGCTGCAGCAGGATTCGCCGCTGCAGTCCGACGTGCGCGGCGCGCTGAAGGAGCTCACGCGCACGCTGCAATCGCTGAACGCGCTCGCCGACTATCTGGAGCGCCACCCCGAATCGCTGCTCAAGGGCAAGCCAGGAGATAAACAATGACGACACGCGTGAACGGTTTCGCGAGCGGCGCGGCGGCGGCGCTCGCCGCACTGGCGCTCGCCGCGTGCAGCTCGCCGCCCGCGCGGTTCTACACGCTCAGCCCGGCCGACGCCGCGGCGCCGCTGCACACCGCGCCGGCCAACCCGGCGTTCCTGATCGAGGTGCCGTCGGTCGGCGTGCCCGAGCAGGTCGCGAAGAACCAGTTGGTCGTGCAGAAGAACGCCGCGCAGGTCGACGTGCTCGAGCAGGAACGCTGGGCGGCGCCGCCCGCCGACGAAATCCGCCGCGCGCTGTCGGACGATCTCGCCGCGCAGCTCGGCACGATCGACGTCGCGAATTCCGCATATCCGGCCGGCGTGCCCGTGTACCGCATCAGCGTGAACGTGCAGCGCTTCGAGTCGTGGCCGGGCAAGCGCGCGGCGATCGACGCCGTCTGGAGCGTGCGCTCGCTCGCCACGCAGGCCGTGATGACCTGCCGCACGAGCGTCGCGGAACCGGTCGCCGACGGCTATGACGCGCTCGTCGCCGGCCACCGCCGTGCGCTCGACGTGATTGCCACGCAGGCCGCGGCCGGCGTGCGCGCGATGGCTGCCCGCCGCGGTGCGGCGGCCGCGTCCGCGGGCGGCGGCAAGACGGCCGTCGCGCCGGCCGTGCCGTGCCCGGCCAATCCGACGGCAGGCGGCGACACCGGCGCGACGGGCAAGTCCGGCGCATAAGCGAACGCGGCGACGCGCGGGCGAACGGTCGACACGGCGTTCGCCCGTGCGGTGTCGAACGGCTCGGCGGGTCCGTCGCACTCGCCGAACGCCGGACGCCGGCCGCATGCCGTCGCAACCGGCGCCATGCGGCCTACTCATCGGCCGGACGGCCACTTTGCACTCTTTGTCAAAGCCGCCGGAACCCGCGCCACCTCACGCGGTCGGCTTGCGTTTTCCGGCCCGATTGACGATCCTACGCACTTTCCGGCTCGCGCCGTTCGTCGTGCGCATCAGCCAGCGGCGCCGGGCCGCGTTCGGCCCGACCGCCGTGCCGCCCGGCGCCCGCACGCGAACCGCGTGCACCGCGGCGGGGCAGCCGCATCGCGGGTCGCCGCGCATCGTCCGGCCACCGGCCCCGTCTCACCCGTTCTCACCGGCGCCGCGCCGCTTCCCCGGCCGGCATCCCGAACCCGCCCGTCCCGGGCTTTCGCTATTCCGTTTATGTTTCGTTCCCTGACGACCCTGATCAAGAAGTGGCGCGCGTCGCGCAATGCCGGTCACCAGCTCGATGCGCTGCTCGCCAACGCCGACGCCGACGCGTCGTACGCCGAGCGCAGCGAATGGCTGATCGAGCTCGCGCACTGGCTGCGCCGCACCGGCACCGTGCAGGACGCGCCGGCCGGGCGCGACGCCGACACGCGCGCGTATCCGGCCCATGCACGGCTGCGCTACCTGTTCCACGTGCTCGATCGCAACCCCGCGTGGAAAGCACACGCCGCGCGCATTCTGCGCGGCATCCTGCGCGAGTGCGACGGCATCTCGCTGCTGTGCGACGCCGGCATGCCCGTGCATTCGGGCTTCTTCGGCGCGCTGTTCGAGCGGATCGACTCGTCGCTGATCCCGCCCGCGCCGAACCGCCGCGAGCTGTCGGCGCTGTTCACGCTGATGTTCCCGACGCCCGAGGACGCGAAATGGATCGACGCGCTGCCCGACGACCTGCTCGCGCGCGTCGCCGAGCTGATCTCGTTCGACGTCACCGACGAAGAGCGCCACGAGCCCGGCTCGTTCTCGCGCGACCTGCTGGCCGCGCTGCACAACCTGACCTGCCAGATCAGCTCGACCGGCCTGTCGCAGACGGTGCGCAGCCGGCTGTCCGACGACGACGCGCGCAAGCCGCTGGAACGCCAGCCGCTCGAATCGCAGCCGTTCTACCGCCTCACGCGCGCGATGCTCGCGATCGAGACCGCGCATGCGGCCGTCGAGGACGGCGGCGACCCGAGCAAGCTGCTGCACGAGGTGAACTACCTGCGCGTGCTGCTCGACGAATGCCGGATCGCCGTCGACGACGTGTTCGCGCACCTGTACCGCAACGGCGTGTCGGTGGACATCGTGTTCCAGGTCGAGCGGATGCGCATGCGCATCCTGCGCGCGGAAATGCTGCTCAACGCGTGGATGGCGCGCGACGACCTGCGCGGCATGGCGCACCTGACCGCCGAACTCGTCGACGCGAACCAGAGCAGCCAGAGCGTCGCGCACCTGGTGCGCAGCAACTTCTCGCTGTTCGCACGCAAGCTCGTCGAGACCAACGCGGACACCGGCGAGCACTACATCTCGCGCGGCCGCGCCGAGTACCTGAAGATGCTGCGGATGGCCGCCGGCGGCGGCCTCGTCACCGTCGTGACCGTGTGCGTGAAGTTCGCGATCACGGGTGCGCACCTGCAGTCGATGCTCGAAGGGCTGTTCGCGGGCGTCAACTACGCGGCCAGCTTCATGCTGATGCACTTCCTGCACTTCACGCTCGCGACCAAGCAGCCCGCGATGACCGCGCCGACGCTCGCGCGCGAGCTCGACGACACCGGCCACGACGAAGGCGTGAAGGCGTTCGTCGGATCGGTGATCGCGCTGATCCGCACGCAGGCGGCCGCGATTTCCGGCAACGTGCTCGTCGTGCTGCCCGTGTGCCTGCTCGTGCAGCTGTTCGCGAGCAACGTGCTGCATGCGAACCTGATCTCGCCGGAGAAGGCGCACGCGACGCTGCACTCGTTCTCGCTGCTGGGCCCGACGCCGTTCTATGCGGCGCTCACCGGCGTGCTGCTGTGGGCGTCGAGCCTGCTCGCGGGCTGGGCCGACAACTGGTTCGTGCTGCACCGGGTCGGGGACGCGCTCACCTACAACCGGCGGCTGCGCCTGACGCTCGGCGCGGCCGGCGCCGCGAAGCTCGCGCACTTCTGCCGGTCGAACGTCGCGGGCGTGGTCGCGAACGTCGGCCTCGGCCTGATGCTCGGCCTCGTGCCGGCGATCGTCACCGTGTTCATGTTCCCGTTCGAGGTGCGGCACGTGACGCTGTCGGCCGGCTCGATCGGGGTCGCGCTCGGCGTGCTGGGCAAGGGTGCGCTCGGCACGCCCGAGCTGTGGTGGGCCGGCGCGGGCGTCCTCAGCATGGCGATCCTCAACGTGCTCGTGAGCTTCGCGCTCGCGTTCACGATGGCCGTGCGCTCGCGCAGCCTGCGCCCGACCAAGGTGCGCGCGCTCGTCGCCGCGATCGTCCGCACGGTGCTATCGAATCCGCTCGCGCTGTTCTGGCCGGCGGCCAACCCCGCCGCGCGCGCCGGCCAGCCGGGCACGCACTGACCGGCGGCGGCGCGGCGGCGCCTGCCCGGCCGCCCTTCCCCGCCCTCCCGCCCTCCCGTCCTCCCGCCCTCCCGGCACGCCCCGCACGCGCGAGCGGCGGCCGCGCCGGGGCCGCCGCGCCGAAACGCCGGCCCCGGTCGCCCGCGCCGCGTACAATAGTGGACTTTTGCACGTCCTCACCCGCCTTATGTCCTCGCCCACCCTGTTCGAATTCTTCGCTCCCTGCCCGCGCGGCCTCGAAGCGGCGCTTGCCGCCGAGCTGGCCGAAATCGCCGGCCGCCACCTGAACGGCGCGCCGTTCACCGCGGGCGCGCAGGTGCCGGGCGGCGTCCATTTCAGCGGCGGCTGGGCCGCCGGCATGGCCGCGAACCTCCATTCGCGGATCGCGAGCCGGATCCTGCTGAAGATCGCGCACGGCCCGTACCGCAACGAACAGGACGTCTACGCGCTCGCGCTCGAGCAGCCGTGGGAGCGCTGGTTCGCGTCGACGCAGACGCTGCGCATCGACATCACCGCGATCAAGTCGCCGCTGAAAAGCCTCGAATTCACGACGCTGCGCGTGAAGGATGCGATCTGCGACCGGATGCGCGAGAAAACCGGCTCGCGCCCGAGCATCGACACCGGTGCGCCGGACGTGCGCGTGTTCGCGTTCCTGACCGTCAACGAGTGCACGCTGTACCTCGACACGTCGGGCGAGCCGCTGTTCAAGCGCGGCTGGCGTCTCGACAAGGGCGCGGCGCCGCTGCGCGAGAATCTCGCGGCCGGCATCCTGCGCCTGACGGGCTGGACGCCCGGCACCGCGCTGTACGACCCGATGTGCGGCAGCGGCACGTTCCTCGCGGAAGCCGCGCAAATCGCGCTCGGCGTGGCGCCCGGCGTCGAACGCCGGTTCGGCTTCGAAAAGCTCAAGCAGTACGACATCACCGCGTGGCAGGGGCTGAAGGTGCCGGCGCTCGACGCGAAGCGCGCGGCGCGGGCCAAGCGCGGCGACGCGCTCGGCGTGTACGGCAGCGACATTTCCGGCGACATGCTCGAGAAGGCGCGCGCGAACCTCGAGCGCGCGGGCGTGCCGTCGGTGTGGCTCAAGCAGGTCGACGCACGCGGGATGACGCCGCCGTGCGACGGGCCGGGCATCCTCCTCGCGAACCCGCCGTACGGCGAGCGGATCGAAGTGCGCGGGCGCAGCGCGCGCGGCGAGGTGCGCGAAACCGGCCGCAACCGCGGCAACGACGACGCATTCCGCCGCACGCACACCGACGCGCCGGACAGCGAGTTCTTCAACGCGCTCGGCGATGCGCTGAAGCAGCGCTTCACCGGCTGGCAGGCGTTCCTGCTGACGTCCGACCGTTCGCTGCCCGGCCAGTTGCGCCTGCGCGAATCGGCCAAGACGCCGCTGTTCAACGGCGCGCTCGAATGCCGGCTGTTCCGCTTCGACCTGATCGCCGGCAGCGTGAAGGCACGCCCGGCGGCAGCGGAAGGCGACGACGCGTAAGCCAGCCGTTCGCTTCCACGAGCAACGACTTCCAGGGGCCGCCATCGCGGCCCCTGTGCTTTTCCGCGGCCGGTCGGTGCTCCGACTGCGACCCGCGCCACCGTGATGGCAGCGCATGCCGCGTCTCGATCCGCGTCTTCACGCTCGACAGCACGGCCGGCCAGCCGCCGCGCCTCCCGCCCTCCTTCTTCGAACCGGGCACGAGCCCCTCCTGCGTGACGGTCAGCTCCCCGACGCCGGCCTGCGGCTCGATCCGATAGATGACAACTCTACTGACAATACGGTGTCAGCAGCCCGCGCTCACACTGCAATCCCGGCGCAATGCAGGCTGGTTTCCGCACCGAATCCGAATAACAACGCAAACAACGTAACAAGGAGCTCGTCATGACGTCAGCAACCGCCACTGCCACCCCGGACCGCGCGATCGCGTGGTTCGACATTCCGTCCCTCGATTTCGACCGCGCGATCCGCTTCTACGAAACCGTGCTGCAAACCACGTTGCAGCGCGCGGTCATCGGCGGCGTGCCGATGGCGACGTTCGATCGCGACGCGTCGAGCACGGGCGGCAGCATCGTGTTCGATCCGCAGCAGATCAAGCCGAGCGCGAACGGCGTGCTCGTCTACCTGAACGCCGGCGAATCGGTCGTCGCGGCGCTCGAACGCGCGAAGCGCGCGGGCGGCGTCGTGCAGGGCGCCGTCGTCGAGCTGCCGAACAACTATGGCTACGTCGGCTACCTGATCGACACGGAAGGCAACCGCGTCGGCCTGCACGCGCCGAAATGCCACTGAGCGCGGCGGCCGGCGGGCCGGCGCGGCGCTATCATCGCGAAGTCCCCGTCGCCAGAGGAATCGAGGTGCCGTCATGACCCGCCGCGCCGACCGCCTGTTCCAGATCGCCGAGCTGTTGCGCGGGCGTCGTCTCACGACCGCGCAGCAACTGGCCGACTGGCTGTCGGTGTCGCCGCGCACGGTCTATCGCGACGTGCGCGACCTGCAACTGTCAGGGGTGCCGATCGAAGGCGAAGCCGGCATCGGCTACCGGCTGAACCGCAACGCGAGCCTGCCGCCGCTCACGTTCACGGCCGAGGAGCTGGCGGCGCTCGCCACCGGCGCGCGCATGCTCGAGACCTGGGGCGGTGCGCGCTTCGCGAGCGGCGCGCGCTCGGCGCTCGCGAAGATCGCGTCGGCGATGCCGGCCGACAAGCGCACGGCGCTCGACCGCCTGCCCGTGTTCGCGCCGTCGTTCCACATCGACGAGACGTTTTGCGCGAAGGTCGACGCGATCCACCAGGCGATCGACACGCGCCACATCGTCAGCTTCGACTATCGCGACCGGCTCGGCGCGCATTCGCAGCGCCGCGTGTGGCCGCTCGGGCTCGTCTACTGGGGCGGGCGCTGGACGATCGGCGCGTGGTGCGAACTGCGCGGCGATTTCCGCACCTTCGACATCGCCCGGATGGGCGACATCACCGTGCACGAGCAGTTTCCGGACATGGAAGGCCGGCGGATCGCCGACTACATGCGGATCGCGGAAGCGCCGATGCGCTGACCCAGCGCGGCGGCAAGCGTACGCCGCCGCCCTTCATGTCGCGGGCGCCATGGGGCGCGCCGCCCTGCTTGCGTTACCCGCCGAACACCACCGGCCGCTTCGGCCGCTCGTCGACGTGCAGCGAGAACACGTCCGCACGCGCGTAGTGGCCGACGACGTCGAAATCGTAGCGCGCCTTCACGAGCGCGTCGGTGTCGATCCGCGCGGTCACAAGCCCCGCCTCGCCGATCAGCGGCTCCGTCAGCAGGTCGCCGAGCGGCCCGACGATCACGCTGCCGCCGCGGATCAGCGGCCGCTCGGGGTCCCAGCCCGGCACGTCGATGCCGAGCGCGCGCGGCGACGGCTGCACCTGGCACGCGCTCACGACGAAGCAGCGCCCCTCGTGCGCGATGTGCCGCATCGAGCTCTGCCATACGTCACGCTCGTCGACCGTCGGCGCACACCAGATCTGCACGCCTTTCGCGTACATCGCGCAGCGCAGCAGCGGCATGTGGTTCTCCCAGCAGATCGCGGCGCCCGCGCGGCCGGCGGCCGTGTCGACCACCGGCAGCGTCGAGCCGTCGCCCTGCCCCCAGATCAGCCGCTCGGTGCCGGTCGGCATCAGCTTGCGGTGCTTCGCGACGAGCCCGTCGCGCGGATCGAAGAACAGCGCGGTGCAGTACAGCGTGCTGCCGCCGCGCTCGATCACGCCGACCACGAGGCTCGCGCCCGTGCGCTGCGACAGCGCGGCCAGCTCGTCGGTTTCCGGCCCCGGCACGTCGATCGCCTGCGCGGCGTAGCGCGCATACGCGTCGCGGCCTTCGGGCAGCCGGTAGCCGAGCCGCGTGCCGAAGATCTCGCCTTTCGGATAGCCGCCGAGCACGGCCTCGGGCAGCACGACCAGCGACGCGCCGCTGTCGCGGATCGCGGTTTCGTAGCCGAGGATCGTGTCGAGCGTGGCGCGCGTGCCGGCGGGCGATGCGCCGATCTGCAGCGCGGCGATGACTGAAGTGGACATGAAGGCGTCTCCGGTGAATGCGGTGAATGGGACGTCATCTTTGTCGATATCATTTCATCGATCAAATCGATACAACGATAACTGACATGAATGTGGATGATATTGCCGCGCTCGACCTGAACCTGCTGAAGGTGTTCGAGGCGCTGTACGAGGAAGGCGGCGCGAGCCGCGCGGCGCTGCGGCTCGATCTCACGCAGTCGGCGGTCAGCGCGGCGCTTGGCCGGCTGCGCGTGATCTATGCCGATCCGCTGTTCGTGCGCACCGGCCGCGGGCTCGCGCCGACGCCGCGCGCGGACGAACTGAAGCCGATCCTGTCCGACGCGCTCGACCGCTGCCGCGAAAGCCTCGCGATCGCGGCCGACGGCGGCGACCGCGTCGGCCGCACGATCTCGATCGGGCTGTCCGACGATTTCGAGATCGCGCTCGGCCGTGCGCTGATCGAGGCGGTCGCGCGCGAAGCGGCCGGGATCCGGCTGATCTTCCGGCAAACGCACAGCGGCATCGCCGGGGACGCGCTGCTGCGGCACGGCGTCGACGTCGCGATCGCGTCGGGCGGGTTCTCGGCGAACGGGCTCAGCCGGCGCGCGGTCGCCACCGGCGGCTACGCGTGCCTGATCGACCCGGCCGGCCGCGCGCGGGCGCCGCGCACGCTGACGCTCGCCGAATTCCTGCGGCGCGACCACCTGCTCGTGTCGTCGGGCGGCGTGATCGGGATCGTCGACGAAGCGCTGGCCGCGCTGGGCCACAAGCGGCGCGTCGCGGCGTCGACCACGCATTTCGCCGCGCTGCCGTACCTGCTCGCCGGCTCCGACGCGATCGCGACGATCCCCGCGCATGCGGCGCATGCGATCGCGCAAGCGACGTCGCTGCGCGCGCTCGCGTGCCCGGTCGACCTGCCCCGCTATCCGGTCGAAATCGGCTGGCGCACGAGCACGCAGCGCGACCCGGCGATCGTACGCGTGCGCGACACGATCGCCGCCTGCGTCGCACGCCTCGTCACACCATGAAAAAAGCCCGGCCGGCTTGCGCCGGTCGGGCCTGTCCGGCGCGCGGCGCCCGCGCATCGCAGCGGGCACCGCGTAGCCAGAGCGTGCGTTACTCGACGGCCTTCACCATGTCCTCGATCACCTTCTTCGCATCGCCGAACACCATCATCGTCTTGTCCATGTAGAACAGGTCGTTGTCGAGGCCCGCGTAGCCGGCCGCCATCGAGCGCTTGTTGACGATCACCGTGCGCGCCTTGTACGCCTCGATGATCGGCATCCCCGCGATCGGCGATTTCGGATCGTTCTTCGCGGCCGGGTTCACGACGTCGTTCGCGCCGAGCACGAGCACCACGTCCACCTGGCCGAATTCGCCGTTGATGTCCTCCATCTCGTGCACGATCTCGTACGGCACCTCCGCTTCCGCGAGCAGCACGTTCATGTGCCCCGGCATCCGCCCGGCGACCGGGTGGATCGCGTACTTCACGTCGATGCCCTTCTCGACCAGCTTGTCGGTCAGTTCCTTCAGCGCGTGCTGCGCGCGGGCGACGGCGAGCCCGTAACCCGGCACGATCACGACCGATTCCGCGTTGCCGAGCATAAACGCCGCGTCGTCGGCCGAACCCGACTTCACCGGCCGCTGCTCCTGCGCGCCCGCCGCGCCGCCGGCCGACGCCTCGCCGCCGAACCCGCCGAGGATCACGTTGAAGAACGAGCGGTTCATCGCGTGGCACATGATGTACGACAGGATCGCGCCCGACGAGCCGACCAGCGAACCGGCGATGATCAGCATCGCGTTGTTCAGCGAGAAGCCGATGCCGGCCGCGGCCCACCCCGAGTACGAGTTCAGCATCGACACGACCACCGGCATGTCCGCGCCGCCGATCGGGATGATGATCAGCACGCCGAGCACGAACGCGATCGCCGTCATGATGATGAACGGCAGCCACGCCTGCGTGATGAAGAACAGGATGCCGAAGCCGAGCATCGCGATCGCGAGCATCAGGTTGATCAGGTGCTGGCCCGCGTACACGACCGGCGCGCCCTGGAACAGCCGGAACTTGTACTTGCCCGACAGCTTGCCGAACGCGATCACCGACCCGGAGAACGTGATCGCGCCGACGAACGTGCCGATGAACAGCTCGACGCGGTTGCCGTACGGGATGAAGCTCGACGACACCGCATCCTGCGGCACGAGGCCGAACGCTTCCGGCTCCGACACGACCGCATACGCAATGCACACGGCCGCGAGACCGATCAGCGAGTGCATCGCCGCGACGAGTTCCGGCATCTTCGTCATCTCGACGCGGGCGGCGACGAATGCCCCGACGCCCCCGCCGACGATCAGCGCGCCGAGCACGAGCGCGAGGCCGAGCGGCAGGTTCGCGCCGAGCCACGCGGCCTGCTTGACGATCAGCGCGATCGTCGTGAGGATCGCGATGGCCATCCCGACCATCCCGAACAGGTTGCCGCGCCGCGCGCTCTTCGGGTTCGACAGCCCCTTCAGCGCCTGGATGAAGCACACCGACGCGACGAGGTACAACAGCGTGACGACGTTCATGCTCATCGCGCGCCCTCCTTGCCGCCCTCGATACGCTTGGGCTCCTTCTTGCGGAACATTTCGAGCATTCGCCTCGTCACGAGAAAGCCGCCGAACACGTTGACGGCCGCGAGCGCGACCGCGAGCGTGCCGAAGAACTTGCCGGTCGCGCCGACGGTCAGCGCCGCCGCGAGCATCGCGCCGACGATCACGATCGCCGAGATCGCGTTGGTCACGGCCATCAGCGGCGTATGCAGCGCCGGCGTGACGTTCCAGACGACGTGGTAGCCGACGTACACCGCCAGCACGAAGATGATCACGTTGATCACCGTGTGATTGATGACTTCCATGGTCTCCTCCGTTATTTGCGCGTCATTTCGCCGTCGCGGCACAGCAGCGTCGCGGCGACGATGTCGTCGGTCAGGTCGATGTTCAGCGTGCCTTCCTTCGTGACGATCAGCTTCATGAAGTCGAGCAGGTTGCGCGCATACAGCGCCGACGCGTCCGACGCGACCATCGACGCCAGGTTCGTGTAGCCGGCGATCGTCACGCCGTTGTGCATGATCACCTGGTCGGCGACGGTCAGCGGGCAGTTGCCGCCCTTGCGGCCGTCGATTTCCGGGCCGCGGCCGGCCGCGAGATCGACGAGCACCGAGCCGGGCTTCATCGATTGCGCCGTTTCGACCGAGATCAGCGTCGGCGCCGGGCGCCCGGGAATCAGCGCGGTCGTGATCACGATGTCGGCCTGCTTCGCGCGTTCGTGCACGAGCGCGGCCTGGCGGCCCAGCCACGACGGCGGCATCGGGCGCGCATAGCCGCCGACACCCTGCGCGGCTTCGCGCTCTTCGTCGGTTTCGAACGGGACGTCGAGGAATTTCGCGCCGAGCGACTCGATCTGCTCCTTCACGGCCGGCCGCACGTCGGACGCCTCGATCACCGCGCCGAGGCGCTTCGCGGTCGCGATCGCCTGCAGGCCCGCGACGCCCGCGCCGAGAATCAGCACGCGCGCCGCCTTCACGGTGCCCGCGGCCGTCATCAGCATCGGCATGAAGCGCGGATACAGCGACGCGGCCACCAGCACGGCCTTGTAGCCGGCGATGTTCGCCTGCGACGACAGCACGTCGAGACTCTGCGCGCGCGTGGTGCGCGGCGCGGCCTCGAGCGCGAAACCGGTGACGCCGGCCGCGGCGAGTTGCGCCGCCTGCTCGCCGTTGAACGGCTCGAGCATCCCGACCAGCACCGTGCCGCGCTTGAGCAACGGCAGTTCGGCGTCGGTGGGCGCCTGGACCTTCAGCACGAGGTCGGCGCCAAAAGCGGCCGACTGGTCGGTCAATTCGGCGCCGGCGGCCACATAGGCTTCGTCGGGATAGCTGGCGGCGCTGCCGGCCCCTTTCGCGATACTGACCCGATGGCCGGCCGCCGCGTACTTCTTCACGGTTTCCGGCGTCGCGGCCACGCGCGCCTCGTTGGCCCGCGTTTCAGCAGGCACTCCAATATGCATCGTCGGTTCCTCCAGTCATTGTCAGTATTTCTTTTCTTGCGATCTTTACTGCACAACGAGCCGGACAGGCTCACTTACCGGCTCACGAGCAACGGCTTTCACGCACTTTAACCGAAAGCGATGGCCCCGCCAGCACTTTGCGCACGACCGTGCTCGAATGCGACATGCGCTTGACCCGTCCCGTCACGCCCTGCGGGGACGGCCGCCTTGCAAGGGTCGGATTCGTCTAGCGGAACGGCCGGCAGCGTTCGGGCGCAACCGGTAAAATGCCGAACCATGAAACCCGAAATCTGGACCCCGCATGTGACGGTCGCCGCGCTCGTCGAGCGCGCCGGCCGCTTTCTCGTGATCGAGGAAGAAACCTCGACGGGCCTGCGCATCAACCAGCCGGCCGGTCATCTCGAAGCCGGCGAGACGCTCGCCGACGCCGTGATCCGCGAAACGCTCGAGGAAACCGCGCACCCGTTCACGCCCGACGCGCTCGTCGGCGTCTATCTCGCGCACTACGACCGCCCCGGCAACGCCGGCGCGACCTACCTGCGCTTCACGTTCTGCGGCACGGCCGGCGAACCGGTCGCGGGCCACGTGCTCGACGACGGCATCGTCCGGACGCTGTGGATGACGGCCGACGAACTGCGCGCATGCAGCGAACGCCATCGTTCGCCCGCGGTGATGCGCTGCGTCGACGATTACCTCGCCGGGCGGCGCGTGCCGCTCGATTTCGTGCACACGCATTCGGTCGCTCCGCGCCCCGAGGCATTCGAACGTCAGGCGGTCGGCAAATGAGCAAGCGTCGTGTCGTGGTGGGCATGTCGGGCGGCGTCGATTCGTCGGTGACCGCTTGGCTGCTGAAGGAACAGGGCTACGACGTGGTCGGCCTGTTCATGAAGAACTGGGAAGACGACGACGACGGCGAGTACTGCTCGACGCGCCAGGACTGGATCGACGTCGTGTCGGTGGCCGATCTGATCGGCATCGACGTCGAAGCCGTCAACTTCGCGGCGGAATACAAGGACCGCGTGTTCGCCGAGTTCCTGCGCGAATACTCGGCCGGCCGCACGCCGAACCCCGACGTGCTGTGCAACGCCGAGATCAAGTTCAAGGCGTTCCTCGACCACGCGATGTCGCTCGACGCGGAAATGATCGCGACCGGCCACTATGCGCGCGTGCGCGAGCGCGACGGGCGTTTCGAACTGCTGAAGGCGTTCGATCATACGAAAGACCAGTCGTACTTCCTGCATCGGCTGAACCAGGCGCAACTGTCGAAGACGATGTTCCCGCTCGGCGAGATCCCGAAGACGAAGGTGCGCGAGATCGCCGCGCAGATCGGGCTGCCGAACGCGAAGAAGAAGGATTCGACCGGCATCTGCTTCATCGGCGAACGGCCGTTCCGCGATTTCCTGAACCGCTATCTCCCGACCAAACCCGGCCCGATGAAGACGCCCGACGGCAAGGTGGTCGGCGAGCACATCGGCCTCGCGTTCTACACGTTCGGCCAGCGCAAGGGCATCGGCCTCGGCGGCAGCAAGAGCGGCAACGGCGATCCGTGGT
The DNA here is from genome assembly GCF_057837105.1 of Burkholderia sp. APQ4-4ca. Classification (NCBI taxonomy): domain Bacteria; kingdom Pseudomonadati; phylum Pseudomonadota; class Betaproteobacteria; order Burkholderiales; family Burkholderiaceae; genus Burkholderia; species Burkholderia sp. APQ4-4ca. The sequence goes on from NZ_JBYQCG010000235.1 coordinate 89,759, forward strand.
TCGTCGCCGCGAAGGACATCGCGTCGAACACGCTGTACGTCGTGCAGGGCCACGACCATCCGTGGCTGCTGTCGCGCGAGCTCGTCGCCGGCAACGTGAGCTGGGTCGCGGGCGAGCCGCCGGCGGACGGCTTCGCGTGCGGCGCGAAGACGCGCTACCGGCAGGCCGATGCGGCGTGCGTGTTCGGTCGGGCCGCGACAGGCGCCGCGGCCGCCGGCCCGGCAGGCGAAGCGCGCTTCTCGCTCGCGTTCGACGACGCGCAGTGGGCGGTCACGCCCGGCCAATCGGCCGTGCTGTACGACGGCGAAATCTGCCTCGGCGGCGGCATCATCGAATCCGCGGCCACCGGCCAGCCCGGGCAGGCTGCGGCGGCGGGCCACGCGCCGGCGTTCGCCGAAGCACGCTGACATCCATTCGGTTTAGACTTGCGGCACGCCGCGCCCGGCGGAACACGATTCCGTCGCGGCCGGCGCGCCGCCTTCGCAGCGTACGCATGGCGGCACCTAAGAATGCTTACGGAGTCCCCCATGCTTTCAAGACGCTACCTCGCGATGTGGTGCGCCGTGCTGCTGCTCGTCGCGGCGGCCGCGCTCGCGTCGGTCCACCTCCTCTCCTGGCTGTGGATCGCCATCCCCATCGCCCTCGTCGCGCTCGGCCTGTACGACCTGAACCAGGACCGCCACGCGATCCTGCGGAACTACCCGCTCTGGGGCCACTTCCGCTTCCTGTTCGAATTCATCCGACCTGAAATCCGCCAGTACTTCGTCGAGGACGACACCGACGAAAAACCGTTCTCGCGCGCGCAGCGCAGCCTCGTCTACCAGCGCGCGAAGAACGTCGCCGACAATCGTCCGTACGGCACCGAGCTGAACGTGAAGGCCGTCGCGCACGAATGGATCAGCCACTCGCTCGCGCCGACGAAGCTGCCGAACCACGATTTCCGCATCCGCGTCGGCGCGAATCGCGCGCAACCATACGACATTTCGATCTTCAACATCTCGGCGATGAGCTTCGGCTCGCTATCCGCGAACGCGATCCGCTCGCTGAACCTCGGCGCGAAGAAAGGCGGCTTCGCGCACGATACCGGCGAAGGCTCGCTGTCAAAGTACCACCGCGAGAACGGCGGCGACATCATCTGGGAAATCGCGTCCGGCTACTTCGGCTGCCGCAACGACGACGGCACGTTCAACCCCGACAAGTTCGCGAAGCAGGCCGCCGATCCACAGGTCAAGATGATCGAGGTGAAGCTGTCGCAGGGCGCGAAGCCCGGCCACGGCGGCGTGCTGCCGGCCGCGAAGATCACGCCTGAAATCGCCGAGACGCGCGGCGTGCCGATGGGCAAAGACTGCATCTCGCCCGCGACGCACTCGGAATTCTCGACGCCGCGCGGCTTGCTCGAATTCGTCGAGCGGCTGCGCACGCTGTCCGGCGGCAAGCCGACCGGCTTCAAGCTGTGCATCGGCCATCCGTGGGAATTCTTCGGGATCGCGAAAGCGATGCTCGAGACGGGCATCGTGCCCGACTTCGTCGTCGTCGACGGCGCGGAGGGCGGCACGGGGGCGGCGCCGCTCGAATTCACCGACCACGTCGGCGTGCCGCTGCAGGAAGGGCTGCTGCTCGTGCACAACACGCTCGTCGGGATCGGCGTGCGCGACCGCGTGAAGCTCGGCGCGAGCGGCAAGATCATCACCGCGTTCGACATCGCGCGCACGCTCGCGATCGGCGCCGACTGGGTGAACTCCGCGCGCGGCTTCATGTTCGCGGTCGGCTGCATCCAGGCGCAGCACTGCCACACCGACCGCTGCCCGACCGGCGTCGCGACGCAGGACCCGGTGCGCCAGCGCGCGCTCGTCGTACCCGACAAGGCCGAGCGCGTGTACAACTTCCACCGCAATACGCTGCATGCGCTGCAGGAACTCGTGCAGGCGGCCGGCCTCGCGCATCCGTCCGAGCTGCGCGCGCATCACATCGTGCAGCGCGTGGCACCGCACGAGGTGCGGCTGATGTCGCAGTTGCTGAAGTACCTGAAACCCGGCGCGCTGCTCGAAGGCCAGACCTGCGGTTTCTCGCTGTACGACAAGTGGTGGCCGATCGCGCGCAGCGATTCGTTCACGCTCGGCGAAGCGGTGTACGCATCGATCGAGTGACGCGCGCGGCCGCGCCGCTCGCTGCTGCGGCGGGCCCGTGCGGCCAAAAGAAAAGCGCCCCGCGGGCGCTTTTCTTTCGTCTGCCGAATGCGTGAAGGCCGGGCCGCGGCTCAGCCCTGCGGCAGCGTATCGGCGAACGATTGTCGCTGCTGCAGCTTCACGAAGTGCTTGTCGAGGTTCGGGTGGCGATCGCGCCAGTTGAGCTCGGGCACCCGGAAGTCGAGATAGCCGAGCGCGCAGCCGAGTGCGATGTCGGCGAGCGTGTAATGATTGCCGACGCACCACGTCTTGCCGCCGAGGCCCTGCGACATCGCGACGAGCGCGTCGTCGATCTTGCGTTGCTGGCGCGCGATCCAGCTCGCGCTGCGCTGCGCTTCGTCGCGCATCGTGTGTTCGAGACGAATCGCGACGGCTGCGTCGAGCACGCCGTCGCCCAGTGCCTCCCAGCAGCGCACTTCGACGCGCTCGCGGCCCGACGGCGGAATCAGCTTGCCGACCGGCGACAGCGTGTCGACGTATTCGCAGATCACGCGGGAATCGAACACCGCGGCACCATCCTCCATCACGAGGCAGGGGACCTTGCCGAGCGGGTTCGATGCATGGATGTTCGTGTCCGACGCCCACACGTTCTCGAGCTCCAGCTTGTAGTCGATCTTCTTTTCAGCAAGCACGATCCGCGCCTTTCGGACGTACGGGCTGCTGAGCGAACCGATTAATTTCATCATCTGCCTTTTTAAGGGAACTGCCGAGAGTATACGTTGTCGTCGATCATAACCGGCCCGCGCGGCCCGGCAGAAAATCGCCGGTCCGGCCTGTGGAAGGTTTGCAACAGCCGCCGCCGAGCCCCGCCGGGCGTGCCTTGCAGCCGCCGCCCTGACGCGCCGCGTCCGGCGGCGCTACAATCGCACGATGAATGCGCCCCTCGATACCGCCATCGCCGTCGACGTCTACCGCCAGCGCCGTGAACGCGTGCTTGCCGCACTGCGTGCCGCGGGCGGCGGCGTCGCCATCGTCCCCACCGCGCCGGAAATGCTGCGCAACCGCGATACGGCCTACCCGTACCGGTTCGACAGCTACTTCCATTACCTGACGGGCTTCGCCGAGCCGGATGCCGTGCTCGTGCTGAACGCGGCCGCGCCGCACGGCGCGCCGGAATCGATCCTGTTCTGCCGCGCCAAGAACGTCGACCGCGAGATCTGGGAAGGCTTTCACTACGGTCCCGACGCCGCGCGCGACGCGTTCAGCTTCGATGCGGCGTTCGCGACCGACGTGATCGACACCGAAATGCCGCGCCTGCTCGCCGATGCGGGCACCGTGCACTACCGGTTCGGCGCATCGACCGAGTTCGAGCGCCAGCTCGCCGGATGGATCGACGCGGTGCGCGCGCAGGCACGCACGGGCGTCGCCGCGCCGGACGCGCTGCTCGACCTCACGCCGCTGCTCGACGACATGCGGCTCGTGAAGGACGAACACGAACTCGCGATCATGACGCGCGCCGCGCACATCTCGGCGCTCGCGCACCGTCGCGCGATGCAGGTGTGCCGCCCCGGCATCCGCGAATACGAGCTCGAGGCCGAGCTGCTGTACCTGTTCCGCAAGCACGGCGCGCAGGCGCCCGCGTACGGGTCGATCGTCGCGGCCGGCGCGAACGCGTGCGTGCTGCACTACCCGGCCGGCAGCGCGGCCGCGCGGGACGGCGACCTGATCCTGATCGACGCCGCGTGCGAACTCGACGGCTATGCATCGGACATCACCCGCACGTTCCCGGCCAACGGCCGCTTCTCGCCCGCGCAGCGCACGCTGTACGACATCGTGCTCGCCGCGCAGCAGGCCGCGATCGACGCGACGCGCGCGGGCGTGCCGTTCGAGGCGCCGCACGATGCGGCCGTGCGCGTGCTCGCACAAGGGCTGCTCGACACCGGCATCCTCCCCAAAACACGCTTCTCGAACGTCGACGACGTGATCGCCGAGCGCGCGTACACGCGCTTCTACATGCACCGCACCGGCCACTGGCTCGGGATGGACGTGCACGACTGCGGCGACTACCGCGAGCGGCTCGCCGCGCGCGACGCGAACGGCGCGCTGCCGTGGCGCACGCTGAAGCCCGGCATGACGCTGACCGTCGAGCCCGGCCTGTACGTGCGCGCGGCCGACGACGTGCCGCCCGAGTACTGGAACATCGGCATCCGCATCGAGGACGACGCGATCGTGCGCGAGCACGGCTGCGAACTGATCACGCGCGGCGTGCCGGTCGCGGCCGACGAGATCGAGGCGCTGATGCGCGCGGGCGCATGACCGGCCGCCGACCGTTCCCTCCGTTTCACGAATCAAGATGACGACCGCTTCCTCGCCGGCCACGCCGGATTACGACCTCGCCATCGTCGGCGCGGGCCCCGTCGGGCTCGCGCTCGCCGGCTGGCTCGCGCGCCGCAGCGCGACGCAACATGCATCGATCGCGCTGATCGATGCGCGCGAACCGGCCGCGAGCGCGAACGACCCGCGCGCGATCGCCGTGTCGCACGGCAGCCGCGTGCTGCTCGACACGCTCGCGTGGCCCGCCGACGCCACGCCGATCGAACATATCCACGTATCGCAGCGCGGCCATTTCGGCCGCACGCTGATCGACCGCGACGAACACGCGCTCGCCGCGCTCGGCTACGTGGTGCGCTACGGCTCGATCGTGCAGGCGCTCGCGGGCGCCGTGCGCGGCATGCGCGTCGACTGGCTCACGTCGACCACCGCACGCACGCCGCAGCAGGACGCCGACGGCGTCACGCTGACGCTCGACGGCCCGCAAGGCGAGCGCACGCTGCGCGCGCGCATCGTCATCAATGCCGAAGGCGGGCTGTTTCACGAACAGCAGGCCGACGCCGGCAAGCATCGCCGCGACTACGGGCAGACCGCGCTCGTCGGCACGGTCACGGTCTCGGCGCCGCGCCCGAACGTCGCGTGGGAACGCTTCACGCACGAAGGCCCGCTCGCGCTGCTGCCGCTCGGCGGGCCGCGTCAGGCCGAGTATTCGCTCGTGTGGTGCTGCGCGCCCGACGAAGCCGCGCGACGTGCCGCGCTGCCGGACGACGCGTTCCTGCGCGAGCTCGGCAGCGTGTTCGGCGAACGCATGGGCGCGTTCGTCGCGATCGCCGGGCGCGCGTCGTTCCCCCTGGGCCTGAACGCCGCGCAGACGCTCGTCAGCGGCCGCGTCGCGGTCGTCGGCAATGCCGCGCAGACGCTGCACCCGGTGGCGGGCCAGGGGCTCAACCTCGGGCTGCGCGATGCGCACACGCTCGTCGACGCGCTGTCCGCGCAAGGCTTCGAGGCGACCGCGCTCGCCACCTTCAACGCGCGCCGCGCGCTCGACCGGCGCTTCACGATCGGCGCGACCGACACGCTGGCGCGGCTGTTTACGATCGACTCGGGCCCGCTTCCGCTGCTGCGCGGCGCCGCGCTTACCGCGCTCGAATTCGTGCCGCCGCTGAAGAAGGCGATCGCGCGCCAGATGATGTTCGGCCAGCGCAACTGACGCGCGGCGCACCGCGACGGCCTCTTCGGGCCATCCAGGCAAACCGGGTCAAATCGGCGGGGCATGGGAATACGGTAAAATGCGCGTTTTCCCTCCGCCCTTTTTGGCCCGCGACGCCCGGCGCTCGCGGGCGGCGCCATTGCGATGCCCGTTATCGGCCCTCACGTATTGCGTAACAACCTGTTCGTCGCCCCGATGGCCGGGGTGACGGATCGTCCGTTCCGCCAGCTGTGCAAACGGCTGGGGGCCGGCTACGCCGTGTCCGAGATGGTCGCGTCCAACGCGCAGCTGTGGAAAAGCGCGAAGACGATGCGGCGCGCGAACCACGAAGGCGAAGTCGAGCCGATCGCGGTGCAGATCGCCGGCGCCGATCCGGCGATGATGGCCGAAGCGGCCCGCTACAACGTCGACAACGGCGCGCAGATCATCGACATCAACATGGGCTGCCCCGCGAAGAAGGTCTGCAACGTCGCGGCCGGCTCCGCGCTGCTGCAGAACGAGCCGCTCGTGCAGCGGATCGTCGAGGCCGTCGTCGCGGCGGTCGGCACCGGGCCCGATGCGGTGCCCGTCACGCTGAAGATCCGCACCGGCTGGGATCGCGAGCACAAGAACGCGATCACGGTCGCGCGCCTGGCCGAAGCAGCCGGCATCTCGATGCTCACCGTGCACGGCCGCACGCGCGCCGACCTGTACCGCGGCGACGCCGAATACGACACCATCGCGGCCGTGAAGGCGGCCGTGCGCATTCCGGTCGTCGCGAACGGCGACATCACGTCGCCCGCCAAGGCGAAGGCCGTGCTCGATGCAACCGGCGCCGACGCGCTGATGATCGGTCGCGCCGCGCAAGGTCGGCCGTGGCTGTTCCGCGAAATCGATCATTTCCTGCAAACCGGCGAGCTGCTGCCCCCGCCGCGGATCGACGAGATCCAGCACGTGATGAACGAACACCTGGAAGACCACTACGCGTTCTACGGTGAATTCACGGGGGTCCGTACTGCGCGCAAGCACATCGGCTGGTACACTCGCGGCCTTTCCGGTGCCAACGGGTTCCGGCACCGAATGAACACGCTCGATTCCACCCGCGAGCAGCTCGCCGCCGTCAATGCATTCTTCGAGGCGCAAAAGGCGCTGTCGGACCACCTCGTCTACGTCGATGACGATGCGGAAAACAGCCAGGGCGAGTCGGACGACCATAACCAGTTAGCAGCATGAGCAAGCACAACATCGAACAATGTGTCCGCGAGAGCCTGGACGTGTATTTCCGGGATCTAGACGGCTCCAATCCGCACGACGTCTATGAAATGGTGATGTCCTGCGTCGAAAAGCCGATGCTCGAGGTCGTGCTCGTACAGGCCGGCGGCAACCAGTCGCTCGCCGCCGAGTACCTCGGCATCAATCGCAATACGCTGCGCAAGAAGCTGCAGCAGCACGGCCTGCTGTAGGCGGCCGTCCCGTCCCCGTTTCCCTGGCTATTGGTGGTTCCATCATGATCAAGCAAGCGCTCATTTCCGTTTCCGACAAGACCGGCATCGTCGACTTCGCGAAGTCGCTGTCCGACCTCGGCGTCAAGCTGCTGTCGACGGGCGGCACCGCGAAACTCCTCGCCGACGCCGGCCTGCCCGTGACCGAAGTGGCCGATTACACCGGCTTCCCGGAAATGCTCGATGGGCGCGTGAAGACGCTGCACCCGAAGGTGCACGGCGGCATCCTCGCGCGCCGCGACCTGCCCGAGCACATGCAGGCGCTGGAACAGCACGGCATCCCGACGATCGACCTGCTGGTCGTGAACCTGTACCCGTTCGTCGCGACGATCGCGAAGGACGACTGCACGCTCGCCGACGCGATCGAGAACATCGACATCGGCGGCCCGACGATGCTGCGCTCGGCCGCGAAGAACCACCGCGACGTGACGGTCGTGGTCGACCCGGCCGACTACGCGGTCGTGCTCGACGAAATGAAGGCGAACGGCAACGCGATCGGCTACCCGACCAACTTCCGCCTCGCGACGAAGGTGTTCGCGCACACCGCGCAATACGACGGCGCGATCACGAACTACCTGACGAGCCTGACCGACGAGCTGCAGCACGCATCGCGCAGCGCATACCCGGCCACGCTCAACATGGCGTTCGACAAGGTGCAGGACCTGCGCTACGGCGAGAACCCGCACCAGAGCGCGGCGTTCTACCGCGACCTCGCGACGCCGGCCGGCGCGCTGGCGAACTATCGCCAGCTGCAGGGCAAGGAACTGTCGTACAACAACATCGCGGATTCGGACGCCGCGTGGGAATGCGTGAAGACGTTCGACGCGCCGGCCTGCGTGATCATCAAGCATGCGAACCCGTGCGGCGTCGCGGTCGGCAACGACTCGGCCGACGCGTATGCGAAGGCGTTCCAGACCGACCCGACCTCCGCGTTCGGCGGCATCATCGCGTTCAACCGCGAAGTCGACGAAGCGGCCGCTCAAGCGGTGGCGAAGCAATTCGTCGAAGTGCTGATCGCACCGTCGTTCACGGACGCCGCGAAGCAGGTGTTCGCCGCGAAGCAGAACGTGCGCCTGCTGGAGATCGCACTCGGCGACGGCCACAACGCATTCGACCTGAAGCGCGTCGGCGGCGGCCTGCTCGTGCAATCGCTCGATTCGAAGAACGTGCAGCCGAGCGAGCTGCGCGTCGTCACGAAGCGCCAGCCGACCGCGAAGGAAATGGACGACCTGCTGTTCGCATGGCGCGTCGCGAAATACGTGAAGTCGAACGCGATCGTGTTCTGCGGCAACGGCATGACGCTCGGCGTCGGCGCCGGCCAGATGAGCCGCGTCGATTCCGCGCGCATCGCGAGCATCAAGGCGCAGAACGCGGGCCTCACGCTCGCCGGTTCGGCTGTCGCGTCGGATGCGTTCTTCCCGTTCCGCGATGGCCTCGACGTCGTCGTGGCGGCCGGCGCGACCTGCGTGATCCAGCCGGGCGGCTCGATGCGCGACGACGAAGTGATCGCGGCGGCCGACGAGCACGGCATCGCGATGATCCTGACGGGCGTACGCCACTTCCGTCACTGATCGCGGCATGCGGCCCGCGCGGCCGCAGCACGAGAACCCGGCGGCATCACCTCCGCCGGGTTTTTTATTGCGCGGCGCCTTCGCGCACGACCGCGCGACCGGCTCGCCGCACCATTCGTTGTAGTATCGCTGCATCACGCCATCCTCCTCACTCATGCGAATTCTCGGCATCGACCCCGGCCTGCGCGTCACCGGCTTCGGCGTCATCGACGTCAGCGGCCACCGGCTCGCCTATGTCACGAGCGGCGTAATCCGCACGCCGACGGCCGACCTCGCCACCCGGCTCGGCACGATCTTCCAGGGCGTCTCGACGATCGTGCGCGAACACGCACCCGACCAGGCCGCGATCGAAAAGGTGTTCGTCAACGTGAACCCGCAGTCGACGCTGCTGCTCGGCCAGGCGCGCGGCGCCGCGATCTGCGGGCTCGTCGCGGGCGGGCTGCCGGTCGCCGAATACACGGCGCTGCAGCTCAAGCAGGCCGTGGTCGGCTACGGCCGCGCGACCAAGACGCAGATGCAGGAAATGGTCACGCGGCTGCTCAACCTGTCCGGCCAGCCGGGCTCGGACGCCGCCGACGCGCTCGGCATGGCGATCTGCCATGCGCACGGCGGCAACACGCTCAGCACGCTCGGCGGCCTTGCGCCGGCGCTCGCGCAGAAAGGGCTGCGCGTGCGGCGCGGCCGGCTGGTCGGCTGATGCCGGCGCGCATCGCGGCCCGGTAGGTCGGCTCGACTGGGTTGGCCGTCTTGGCCGTCTTGGCCGTCTTGGCCGCGTGGGCCGTCTTGACCGTCTTGACCGTCTTGACCGCTTTACCCGCGCCCGACACGCCCGCGACACGCGCCGCTTCGGCCTGACGGCCGCGCCCATCGGCATTGCGCCGCGCGTGCGCTACACTCGCGCTTTCTTCCTCGCATCCCGTCCTCCATGATCGGTCGCATCGCCGGCATCCTGCTCGAAAAGAACCCGCCTCATCTGCTCGTCGACTGCAACGGCGTCGGCTACGAAATCGACGTGCCGATGAGCACCTTCTACAACCTGCCCCAAACGGGCGAACGCGTCGTGTTGCTCACGCAGCAGATCGTCCGCGAGGACGCGCACCTGCTGTACGGCTTCCTGACGCCGCAGGAGCGCACGACCTTCCGCGAGCTGCTGAAGATCACCGGCATCGGCGCGCGCATGGCGCTCGCCGTGCTGTCCGGCATGAGCGTGCAGGAGCTCGCGCAGGCCGTGACGATGCAGGACGCCGCCCGCCTCACGCGCCTGCCCGGCATCGGCAAGAAGACGGCCGAGCGCCTGCTGCTCGAGCTGAAGGGCAAGCTCGGCGCCGACCTCGGCGCGCTCGCCGGCGCCGCGTCGCCGTCCGACCACGCGACCGACATCCTCAACGCGCTGCTGGCGCTCGGCTACTCCGAGAAGGAAGGCCTGGCCGCGATCAAGAACGTGCCGGCCGGCACCGGCGTGTCCGAAGGCATCAAGCTCGCGCTGAAGGCGCTGTCGAAGGCGTAACGCACGGTCGATCCGACCGTCGAAGCCAGTGTCGCGCCGCCGCGCGGCACGCGCCAGTCAGCCGTTCGGCCAGGTGGTCCGGGTGCCGTCGCGCGGTACAATGGCCGCATGATTGAAACCGACAAACTCGCCACCGAGCAGCGGATCATCGCCGCCACGCCCGCCTCGTCGCACGAGGAGGTGTTCGAACGTGCGTTGCGGCCGCGCCAGCTCGACGACTACGTCGGCCAGGAAAAGGTGCGCGGCCAGCTCGAGATCTTCATCGAAGCCGCGAAGCGCCGCGCCGAGCCGCTCGATCACGTGCTGCTGTTCGGGCCGCCGGGTCTCGGCAAGACGACGCTCGCACACATCATCGCGCGCGAGATGGGCGTGAATCTGCGTCAGACGTCGGGCCCCGTGCTCGAGCGCGCGGGCGATCTCGCCGCGCTGCTGACGAACCTCGAAGCGAACGACGTGCTGTTCATCGACGAGATCCACCGGCTGTCGCCGGTCGTCGAGGAAATCCTGTATCCGGCGCTCGAGGATTACCAGATCGACATCATGATCGGCGAAGGCCCGGCCGCGCGCAGCGTGAAGCTCGACCTGCAGCCGTTCACGCTGGTCGGCGCGACCACCCGCGCGGGCATGCTGACCAACCCGCTGCGCGATCGGTTCGGGATCGTCGCGCGCCTCGAGTTCTACGACGCCGAACAACTGTCGCGCATCGTGCGGCGCTCGGCGTCGCTGCTGAACGCGCAGATCGATCCGAGCGGCGCGCTGGAAATCGCGAAGCGCGCGCGCGGCACGCCGCGGATCGCGAACCGGCTGCTGCGCCGCGTGCGCGACTTCGCGGAAGTGAAGGCCGACGGCCAGATCACCGCGGCCGTTGCCGATGCCGCGCTCGCGATGCTCGACGTCGATCCGGTCGGCTTCGACCTGATGGACCGCAAGCTGCTCGAAGCGATCCTGTACAAGTTCGACGGCGGCCCGGTCGGCATCGACAACCTCGCGGCGGCGATCGGCGAGGAGCGCGACACGATCGAGGACGTGCTCGAACCGTACCTGATCCAGCAGGGCTTCCTGCAGCGCACGCCACGCGGTCGCGTCGCGACGCTGCTCACGTATCGCCACTTCGGGCTGTCGGTGCCCGATGCCCGCCGCACCGAACGCGACGAGTGGGATACCCCGGACGGGAAGTAATCCGTCGCCCGAGCCGCACCCGCCATGACGACGCCGCCCAGCCGCCACCCCACCACCGTGCCGGGCCCGCGCTGGGCGGAGCCGATCCGCAAGCGGCTCGTGGCGGGCATCACGCACCTGACGGCCGACGGCGGCGGCCCGTCGATCGATCTCTCGTCACCGCCTGGCGACCCGGGGCTGTTCGGTCCCGACGCCGTGTGCTGGCGCGTGCATGCCGATTTCACGTCGATGATGACGGGCGGCATCGCCGCGCTGCTGTTGCAGGCGCTCCACCCGCTCGCGCTCGCGGGCGTCTGGGATCATTCGTCGTTCCGCACCGACATCTTCGGCCGCTTGCGGCGCACCGCCACGTTCATCACGGGGACGACGTTCGGCAGCCGCGCGGACGCACTCGCGCTGATCGAGCGCGTGAAAGCGATCCATGCGCACATCTCGGGCAGCGCGCCGGACGGCCGGCCGTACCGCGCCGACGATCGGGCCTTGCTGACCTGGGTGCATGTCGCCGAAGTATCGAGTTTCCTCGGCGCGCATCTGCGTTACGTGAATCCGGCGCTGTCAGGCGAACTGCAGGACCGCTATTACGCGGAGACGGCGCTGGTCGCCGAGCTGCTCGGCGCCCGCGGAGTACCGCGTTCGCGCGCCGAGGTGGCTGCCTATCTCGCGCGCATGCGGCCCGAACTCGAAGCCGGGCCGCGTACGTTCGACGTGATGTCCATCCTGCTGAATGTGCCGGTCGCGAAGCCGGCGCTGCGCCCTGCCGCGTCGCTGGTGATGCATGCCGGGATCGACCTGCTGCCGCCGTGGGCGCAGCGCATGCTCCGTGTGTCGACGTTCGCGCCGTTGCGGCGCGCGGTGGTCCGGCCCGGCATACGCGCGATCGCGCCCGTGTTGCGCTGGGCGCTCGTGAACGGCGCGTCGAAGCGTGCGCGCCGCCGCGCGATGGCCGCCCCATCCGACGGCGCCCCGCCTGCCTGACGACCGTTCCCTCGCATCATTTCAATTTGCTGTCAAATACCTGTGACAAGCTGAAAAGCTTGCCCCCGCGCACGTCCTGCTCGTCCAGCACGCCCGTGACCCGCGCGGTGCCCTTCCCACCCGACCCGACGCCCCGATGCCCGCGATGCCACGCCTGCCGATCCGTTTCGCCCTTGCCGTCAGCCTGTTCACCGTCCTCGCCGCGTGCGGAGGCGACGAGGTCGCCGCCGTCGCGCGCATGGACGCGCAATCGCCGTCCGGCGGCACGTCGACGACGCCGGCTCCCACGCCGCAACCGGGCAAGTGGAAAGCCGCCCGCGCCGGCGACCTGATCGACGTGACGCTCGGCGATCTCCATCCGACGCAGGGTGCGATCGGCTACGACCAGATCTACTACAAGCTCGACCGCTACGAACGGCAGCCCGACAAGAAGTTCGACGACTTCTGCGCGGACGAAGGCCTCGGCGGCGTCGCATCGAGCGGCTACACGGCCCGATCGTCGCTGCGCGAACCGGCCAGCTACACGTGCGCGACGACCGACCCGAACGCCCGCGACCGTTCGGTGCTGAAACCCGTCGTGATTGGCCCGAACGGCGGTGCGCTATATTTGACCGACGGCCACCACGGCCTGTCGACCTATTACGAGACGCCCGACGGCGGCCCGGTGCTGCACGTGCACGTCGTCGTCAAGGACAACCTCAGCGACTACTCGGGCGATGCGTTCTGGCAGCAGATGCAAAGCCGCGGCTATCTGCGCCTGAAGAACGGCGAAGGCAAGCCGATCACGACCGCGCAACTGCCGACCGGCCTCGGCCTGACACTCGGGATGACGAACGACCGCTATCGGTCGCTCGTCTATTTCACGCGCGACATCGGCTACGGCAAGCCCGCGCAAGCGACCGACTACCTCGAGTTCTACTGGGCCGACTGGCTGCGCGCGCAGCCGGGCACGTTCGCGCTGGCCGGCTACGATCTGACGCGGCCCGGCGCGACCGATCCCGATCCGGCGAAGGCCGACACGGGCTACCTGAATGCAGTCTGGAATGCGTCGACGCGGATGGTCGCGGCCACGGACCCGGTGATCGACGGCAAGACGGGCGCCGACCTCGGGCGCGCCGATGCGATCAACGGCGGGAAGAAATACAGCAAGGGAGAATTCGACAAGCTGCGCCAGCCGATCACGGCCGACAAGCCCGGCAAGATCGCGTACGCGCTCGACTACAAGGCGCGTCACGGGCTGCCGCGGTAAGCGTCACGCCGGAAGAAAGCGCCCTCCCGGGCGAGCCATGCCGGGCGGGGTTGGCATGCTCAGAGCACCTTGCGGTACCCGTCGTCATCGGCGCTCGCGGCTTCGAGATGCGACACGTCGGCCCACCGCACGACCTGCGCGCGGCCATCCACGTAATCGACGACGTTGATGCTGGTGTTGAGCAGCTGATAGTTGCGCGGCGCCGACAGCTCGATCCCGTTCGCGAAGCGATACACGCAATCGAGCACGCCGCCGTGCGCGACGCATGCGATCCGGCCGCCCGGATGCGCGGCGACGATCGGTTCGAGCGCATGCAGCACGCGGTGATAGAACGCACGCTGCGACTCGCCGCCCTCCGGCGCGAAGCCCGGATCGCGCGTCTGCCACGCCGCATATGCGTCCGGAAACAGCGCCTCGATTTCGGTGCTGTCGTGCCCCTGGAATGCGCCGTACGAGCGTTCGCGCAGCCCTTCTCGCAGCAGCAGCGACAACCCGAGCACATCGGCAAACGGTTGGGCGGTCTGTTGCGCGCGCATCAGGTCGCTCGAATACACCGCGTCGATCCGCGCGCCGTCGCGCGCCTCGCGCCCGAGCCGCGCCGCGAGCCGCTGCGCCTGCGCGAGCCCCGTGTCGGCCAGCGGGATGTCGATATGCCCCTGGATACGCTTGATGCGATTCCAGGCCGTCTCGCCATGGCGGATGAAAAGAATCTGCGTGGTGGCCATCGCGGCGCGTCTCCGGGAAAGAATCAGGGCCGCACTTGCAGCCAGAACGTCACGGGGCCGTCGTTGACGAGCGACACCTGCATGTCGGCGCCGAACTCGCCCGTCTCGACGACGGGATGGCGCGCCCGCGCGGCCGCGACGAAATAGTCGAACAGCCGCGCGCCTTCGTCGGGCGGCGCGGCCGGCGTGAAGCTCGGACGCAGCCCGCTGTTGGTATCGGCCGCGAGCGTGAACTGCGACACGAGCAGCAGGCCGCCGGCACGGCCTTCGCCGTCGATGTTCGATACCGGCAGGTTCATCTTGCCGGCTGCGTCGCTGAACACGCGGTAGCCGAGCAGCTTCGCGAGGAGCTTGTCGGCCGCGGCCTCGGTATCGCCGCGCTCCGCGCAGACCAGCGCGAGCAGGCCCGCGCCGATCTCGCCCGTCGTCCGGCCGCCGACGCGTACGTCGGCGCGCGTCACGCGCTGGATCAGCGCGATCATGCGGTCAGCGTGACGCGCGCGAAGCGGCGCTTGCCGACCTGCACGACGAACTCGCCGGCCTCGACCTTCAGGCCCTTGTCGGACACGATCGCGCCGTCGATCTTCACGCCGCCCTGCTCGATGTTGCGCAGCGCTTCGCTCGTCGACGGCACGAGACCGGCCTGCTTCAGCAACTGACCGATCGCCAGCGGCGCGCCGGCCAGCGTGACCGACGGAATGTCGTCCGGCACGCCGCCCTTCGCGCGATGGTTGAAGTCGTCGAGCGCGCGCTCGGCGTCGGCCTGCGAGTGAAAGCGCGCGACGATTTCCTGCGCGAGCAGCACCTTGAAGTCGCGCGGATTGCGGCCGCCCTCGGCCTCGCGCTTGAAGCCGGCGATTTCATCGAGGCTGCGGAACGACAGCAGCTCGAAGTAACGCCACATCAGCGTGTCCGAGATGCTCATCAGCTTGCCGAACATGTCGGTCGGCTTCTCGCTGATGCCGACGTAGTTGCCCTTCGACTTCGACATCTTCTCGACGCCGTCGAGGCCTTCGAGCAGCGGCATCGTCAGGATGCACTGCTGTTCCTGGCCGTACTGCTTCTGCAGTTCGCGGCCGACCAGCAGGTTGAACTTCTGGTCGGTGCCGCCGAGTTCGAGATCGGCGTTCAGCGCAACCGAATCGTAGCCCTGCATCAGCGGGTACAGGAATTCGTGGATCGAGATCGGCACGCCGCCCTGGAAGCGCTTCGTGAAATCCTCGCGCTCGAGGATCCGCGCGACCGTGTAGCGCGACGCGAGCTTGATCATTCCGTCCGCGCCGAGCGGCATCGACCATTCGCTGTTGTAGCGGATCTCGGTCTTGTCGCGATCGAGCACGAGCGCGGCCTGCTCGAAGTAGGTCTTCGCGTTCGATTCGATCTGCTCGCGCGTGAGCGGCGGACGCGTCGCGTTGCGGCCCGACGGATCGCCGATCAGCGACGTGAAATCGCCGATCAGGAAGATCACCGTATGGCCGAGGTCCTGCAGCTGGCGCATCTTGTTCAGCACGACCGTATGGCCGATGTGGATGTCCGGCGCGGTCGGATCGAGGCCGAGCTTGATGCGAAGCGGCTTGCCGGTGGCTGCGCTGCGCGCGAGCTTCTGCGCGAACTC
>NZ_JBYQCG010000235.1:105747-130603 GCF_057837105.1 Burkholderia sp. APQ4-4ca
TGTCGCGATCGAGCACGAGCGCGGCCTGCTCGAAGTAGGTCTTCGCGTTCGATTCGATCTGCTCGCGCGTGAGCGGCGGACGCGTCGCGTTGCGGCCCGACGGATCGCCGATCAGCGACGTGAAATCGCCGATCAGGAAGATCACCGTATGGCCGAGGTCCTGCAGCTGGCGCATCTTGTTCAGCACGACCGTATGGCCGATGTGGATGTCCGGCGCGGTCGGATCGAGGCCGAGCTTGATGCGAAGCGGCTTGCCGGTGGCTGCGCTGCGCGCGAGCTTCTGCGCGAACTCTTCCTCGATCAGCAGCTCGTCGACGCCGCGCTTCGTGACGGCGAGCGCATGCCGGACTTCGTCGGTGATCGGGAAAACGGGCTTGGAACTGGGTTCGGTGCTCATCGGGGCCAGGAAGAATGTCGCAAAAACAGGGATTTTCCCATAACTTGCGCGCGCATCGCTTAACGACGCGTCACGTTGCGCGGATAATCGGGCGCAAGGCGCGCGGCACCGGCCCGCGCCGCACGATCCAGGAGAACCCAACGTGCCGCAACGACCGCCGCAGAATGCCCATCCGGCAGACGGCATCTACTTCGGGCTGATGTCGGGAACCAGCATGGACGGCGTCGACGGCGTCGCCGTGCGTTTCGAGGCCGGCCGCGCGCCGGTCGTGCTCGCGGAAGCGTTCGTCGGCTTCGCGCAATCGCTGCGCGACGCGCTGTTCGCGCTGCAGCAGCCCGGCGACGACGAGATCGACCGCGAATCGCTCGCGGCGAATGCGCTCGTCACGCGCTATGCGGTGTGCTGCCATGAACTGCAGCGCACGGCCGGGCTGTCGCGCGACGAGATCCGCGCGATCGGCGTGCACGGCCAGACGGTGCGCCATCGCCCCGAGCGCGGCTATACGCGCCAGCTCAACAATCCGGCGCTGCTCGCCGAGCTGACCCAGGTCGACGTGATCGCCGATTTCCGCAGCCGCGACGTCGCCGCCGGCGGCCACGGCGCGCCGCTCGCGCCGGCCTTCCACGCGACGGTGTTCGGCGCGCCGGGCGAAACGCGGGTCGTCTGCAATCTCGGCGGGATCAGCAACATCACGATCCTGCCCGGCGGGGACGGCGACGTGCGCGGCTTCGACTGCGGCCCCGCGAATGCGCTGATCGACGCCTGGGCCACCCGCCATCTGGGCAAGCCGTACGACGACGGCGGCAAGTTCGCCGCACGCGGCACCGTCCACGCGCCGCTGCTCGACGCGCTGCTCGACGAACCGTATTTCACCGCGCCGCCGCCGAAAAGCACCGGACGCGACCTGTTCAATCCCGCGTGGCTCGATGCAAAGCTCGCCGCGTTCCCGCAGGTTGCGCCGGAGGATGTGCAAGCGACGCTCACCGCGCTGACCGCCGTGTCGGTCGCACGCGAAATCGCGCAGCACGCGCCAGGCTGCAAGGCCGTGTTCGTATGCGGCGGCGGCGCACGCAATCCTGTGCTGCTCGATGCGCTCCGGCACGCACTGCGCGAGGCCGGCGTGCCGGCCACCGTCGACACGACGGCCGCGCTCGGCGTGCCACCGCAGCAGGTCGAAGCGCTCGCGTTCGCGTGGCTCGCGTACCGCTTCACCGCGCGCCAGCCCGGCAATCTCGCGACGGTCACCGGCGCAGCCGGCAACCGCGTGCTCGGCGCGCTCTATCCGCGCTGATGCGATACGCGCCGCGCCACGGGCGCCGTCGCGCGAGCGCGCATAAAAAAACGGGGCATGAAGCCCCGTTCTTCATGCCGGCGAACCGGCGCAGATCTGCCGTGCGCTCAGACCGAGAACGACGAGCCGCACCCGCAGGTGGTGGTCGCGTTCGGGTTCTTGATCACGAACTGGGCGCCGTTGAGGTCGTCCTTGTAGTCGATCTCGGCGCCGACCAGGTACTGGTAGCTCATCGAGTCGATCAGGAGCTGGACGCCGTTCTTGTTCATCACGGTGTCGTCCTCGTTGACTTCCTCGTCGAACGTGAAGCCATACTGGAAGCCGGAGCAACCGCCACCCTGCACGAACACGCGCAGCTTGAGGTCGGGATTGCCCTCTTCGTCGATCAGTTGCTTGACCTTGTCGGCCGCGGCGTCGGTGAAGACGAACGGCAGCGGCATATCGGTCGTCGTTGCTGCGGATTCGGTAACAGCGTTCATTCGAACTCTCCAAAAAGCTTTAGCCGCTATTGTAGGGCCGATCAGAAGATCGTGCTGAAGTCCATGAAATCAATAGGTTCTTGTCGATTTCATCAAACGCGCCCGCGCCGGGGCCGCTGCGGCGGCCCGGAAGCGGGCATAAAAAAACCGCCAGCGTGAAAGCTGGCGGTTTTTCCGGCGGACGCCGCCCGGAAGCGGCGAGGCCATGAAGCGGAATTAACGCTTCGAGAACTGCTTTGCGCGGCGTGCCTTGCGCAGACCGACCTTCTTACGCTCGACTTCACGCGCATCGCGCGTGACGAAGCCTGCGCTCGACAGCGACGGCTTCAGCGTCGCATCGTAGTCGATCAGTGCACGGGTGATGCCGTGGCGCACTGCGCCTGCCTGACCCGTTTCACCGCCGCCGTTGACGTTCACCTTGATGTCGAACGTCTGGCCGTGGTTCGTGAGTTCCAGCGGTTGACGCACGATCATCAGCGACGTTTCGCGCGAGAAGTAGTCAGCGATGGGCTTGCCGTTGACGATGATGTCGCCCTTGCCAGCCTTGATGAAGACACGTGCGACTGCGCTCTTGCGGCGGCCCGTACCGTAGTTCCAGTTACCGATCATGTGGGTCCCCTTAGATCTCGAGCGCCTTCGGCTGTTGAGCCGAGTGCGGATGCGTCGCTTCTGCGTAGACCTTCAGCTTCTTGATCATCGCGTAACCGAGCGGGCCCTTCGGCAGCATGCCCTTGACCGCCTTCTCGAGCGCGCGGCCCGGGAAGCGTTCCTGCATCTTGCCGAACGTCGTTTCATAGATACCGCCCGGGTAGCCCGAGTGACGGTAGTACTTCTTGTCCAGCGTCTTGTTGCCCGTGACCTTCAACTTGCTCGCGTTGATGATGATGATGAAATCACCAGTGTCGACGTGCGGGGTGAACTCAGGCTTGTGCTTGCCGCGCAGACGGCGTGCCACTTCGCTGGCAACACGGCCGAGAACCTTATCCGTCGCGTCAATCACGTACCATTCGCGCGTCACCTCATGGGCTTTTGCGGAAAACGTCTTCATGATCGATCCAAAAAAAATGCTTTGCCCGATGTGTTCTTCCTGCTTGTCTGTGTGCGCTTCGAGGCGCGGTGCAGGCTCTCCCTGTTCTTTTTCCGTGGGCATGAATGCGGAAAAGCCCTGAATTATAAAGGAAATACGGCTGCGTGGTCAAAGAGAATCCACGCCCCGTGTTCGCGGCGGCCGAAATGGGCCAAAATCCGGTCGTGCTCCGACAAACCAGGCGAACCGAGCGCCTGAGGCGGCACCCATCGACGCGCGGCACATGACCTTGCCGCGCCAGACCGGCCGAACCCGAAAAACAACAAACCAGCATGATGAAACAACGACTTACGCCCTTCCTCGCGGCCGCCCTGCTGGCCGCCGCGGCGCCCGCCGTCGCCGCCTCCAGCTGCGAAGCCAAGCTCGACGCGCTCGATGCACGCATCGCCGAAGCCCGAACCGCCCATGCCGAAGACCGTATCGTGCGCCTGCGCGCGGTGCGCGAACGCGTCCGCCACTTCTGCGCACGCAGCCACGCGCCGGCCGCCCAGGCACCGGCTGCGGAGGCCGACTCGCGCGGCACGCCGCCGGACGCGAGCTCGCAGCCGGCCGCGCGACAGCCCGCGTGACGGTGCCGGCGCGCGCAAGCCGCGCGCCGATGCTTGCATGGGACGAAAAAAAGCCCGAACGGCTGGTTCGGGCTTAATCCACCTTAGGAGGAGGGTGGAGGAGACATTCGGAGGTTGCCGCAGCGCGACAACCAATGAGGCTCATTATACGAATGCCCGACCGACTCCACAAGAAAATTTGCATTGCGAAATCATATCCCACGATACGGGATCTCCGCGAGCGAGCTTACAGGATTGAATTTCTATTTAAAATCAATTACATAAGCAAGCCTCACACGACCTGGAATCTCCCACACCTAGAGCAAAACCCCTAAATTCAACAAGGAAATCGCCGTTCGCCGCCCCGCTCGCGCGGCGCCGGCATTGCACGTCGTGCAGCGCATCAGCCGACCGTTGCGCCGCGGGCTACAATGCCGGATCGAATCCGAATCAGGCAACGCTGGAGTGCAAGCATGGAATGCAAAGTAAGCTGGATGGGCCAGGACGGCATGGCGTTTTCCGCCGAGACCGGCAGCGGGCATCTCGTCACGATGGACGGCGCGCCCGAAGGCGGCGGCCACAACCTCGCGCCGCGTCCGATGGAGATGGTGCTGCTCGGCACCGGCGGCTGCACGGCTTATGACGTCGTGCTGATCCTGAAGAAGAGCCGCCAGGAAGTGAGCGGCTGCTCGGTCACGCTGAAGGCCGAGCGCGCGAGCGAAGATCCGAAGGTGTTCACGAAGGTGCATTTCCACTTCACGGTCACCGGCCGCAATCTGAACCCGGCCACGGTCGAGCGCGCGATCAATCTGTCGCACGACAAGTATTGCTCCGCGTCGATCATGATCGCGAAGACGGCCGAACTCACGCATTCGTTCGACATCGTCGCCGCCTGACCGCACGGCGCGCGCATTGAAAAAGGGCCGGCGCTCCCTGCGGAGCGCCGGCCCTTTCGCATTCGAACGGCAAAGCAGGCCGATAAGCCGGATTCTGTGCACGCCGCGCGCCGAAGCGCGCAACGCGTGGCAGTCATTCCTCTAGGCGCGCCATTGCTGACGCGCTCAAGCTTCCTACCCGCAGACGAGACGGGGGCCCCGTCCTGCATCCGAAAATGCGCGCCTGCCTACTTGGAATTGCTCCGGGTGGAGGTTACCGTGCCGGCGAACGTCGCCGTCGCCGCGGTGCGCTCTTACCGCACCGTTTCACCCTTACCTGATCCCGGCTTGCGCCGGGCCATCGGCGGTTTGCTTTCTGTTGCCCTGTTCCGCGTGTCGCCACGGATGGCCGTTAGCCATCACCCTGCCCTGTGGAGTCCGGACTTTCCTCGCCCCCGCGCGCCCGAAGGCGGCGAAGCCGCGACTGCCTGGCCTGCTTTGCGACGCGCATTCTAGCACCGCGCGCCGCGGTCGGCAGCGCGCGAGCCGCCGCCACGGCGAAACACGGCCGGATCGACGCGACCGGGTTCGCGCGGCGGCGCGCCGCTCACGCGAGTTTCCAGCCGATCGTCTCGCCGCCGCGCAGCGGCACGACCGGCGTATCGCCCGCGAAGATCTCGCGCGGCAGTTCCCACGCCTCGCGGCGCAGCGTGACCGTCTCGGCGCTGCGCGGCAGCCCGTAGAAATCGGCGCCGAAGAAGCTCGCGAACCCTTCCAGCTTGTCGAGCGCGCCGGCGGTGTCGAATGCTTCCGCGTACAGTTCGAGCGCGTGCAACGCCGTGTAGCAGCCCGCGCAGCCGCACGCGGTTTCCTTCGCGCCGCGCGCATGCGGCGCGCTGTCGGTGCCGAGGAAGAAGCGCGGGTTGCCCGACGTCGCGGCCTCGACCAGCGCCACGCGATGCGTCTCGCGCTTGAGCACCGGCAGGCAGTAGTAATGCGGGCGAATCCCGCCGACGAACAGCGCATTGCGGTTGTACAGCAGGTGATGCGCGGTGATCGTCGCGCCGAGCAGGCCGGGCGCCGCGTCGGCATCGCGCACGTAGTCGGCCGCGTCCTTCGTCGTGATGTGTTCGAACACGACCTTCAGGCCGGGGAAATCGCGGCGCAGCGGCGTCATCACGCGGTCGATGAACACCTTTTCGCGGTCGAACAGGTCGATCGACGCATCGGTCACCTCGCCGTGCACGAGCAGCGGCATGCCGGTTTCCTGCATCGCCTCGAGCGTCTTCGCGCATTTCGCGAGATCGGTGACGCCGTGGTCGGAATTCGTCGTAGCGCCTGCCGGGTACAGCTTCACGCCGTGCACGAAGCCGCTTTCGCGGGCGCGGCGAATTTCGTCGGGCGGCGTGTTGTCGGTCAGGTACAGCGTCATCAGCGGTTCGAACGTCATCCCGGCCGGCAACGCGGCGAGGATGCGCTCGCGATAGCCCTGCGCCTGCGCGGTGGTCGTGACCGGCGGCTTCAGGTTCGGCATGACGATGGCGCGGCCGAACTGGCGGGCCGTGTGCGGCAGCACGGCGGCGAGTATGTCGCCGTCGCGCAGGTGCAGGTGCCAGTCGTCGGGACGGGCGAGCGAAAGCGTCGCCGGGGAAGAAGCGTTCGAGGCAGTCATAGGAGGCGTCGTGAGGAACGGGCTTGCGAACGGCGGGGCCGGAACGCGCGTGCGCGGGCCGATTGACGGCAAACCGCAACACGGGGCCTTTGGCCAGCGGAATCCGCTTTTTACCGCTCTGGGCTCGGTGATATGCTAGAAGCCGCATTGTACCGGGGTTCGCCCGGTTCGTTACCCCTGCTTCAGCCTGCCGCCCCACGTAAAATGTGCCAACTACTTGGAATGAACTGCGCCGCGCCGACGGACGTCACATTCTCCTTCACAGGTTTCGCGGCCCGGGGCGGGCTCACCGATCACCATGCCGACGGCTGGGGCATCGCGTTCTTCGAGGACAAGGCCTGTCGCCTCTTCGTCGATCACCAGGCATCGGCCACGTCGCCGCTCGCCGAAATGGTGAAGCGCTACCCGATCAAGTCCAAGAACACGATCGCGCACATCCGCAAGGCGACGCAAGGGCACATCCTCCTCGAGAACAGCCATCCGTTCATGCGCGAGCTGTGGGGCCGGCACTGGATCTTCGCGCATAACGGCGACCTGCAGGACTACGCGCCGGACATGGACGGCAGCGTCTACCATCCGGTCGGCACGACCGACAGCGAACAGGCGTTCTGCGTGCTGATGCAGGGGCTGCGTCAAGCCTTTCCGGGTGCGCAGCCGCCGCTGCCCGAACTGTTCGAGCGGGTCGGCGAACTGACGCGCGGCATCACCGATCACGGCGTGTTCAATTTCCTGATGTCGAACGGCCAGGCGCTCTTCGCGCACTGCTCGACGCGGCTGCACTATCTCGTGCGGCGCTGGCCGTTCTCGACCGCGCATCTCGTCGACGAAGACCTGTCGATCGACTTCGCGAAATACACGACGCCCGAGGATCGCGTCGCGGTGATCGCGACGCAGCCGCTCACCGACAACGAAGTCTGGACCGCATTCGAGCCGGGCGAGCTGATCATGTTCCAGTGCGGCGACGTCGCCGCGCGGATGCGGATTCCGGTGCCCGAACGCGTGCTCGAGAAGCTGCGCAACCCGTCGCTCGACGCGTCGGCGTCCGCGCCGCGCACGGCGGTGCGCGAAGCGCTCGCCACCGCGGCCGACGTCGATTCCGACGACGCGATCGATTTCTGACGCGCGGCATCGGCCGCGTCCGCTTCCTGCTTGCTTTCTGCTTGCCGCGCGCGTCGCACGATGCGACGACGAGGCCCATCATCAACGCAAATCGCCTCGCGCCGGCCAATACGGTTTCATTTCGCCCACCGCCCGGCGCAACGAATCGACGCCACGCAACATTCGCTTGATTTTATTAATTTACAAGTGAAAATAAGTAAAAGGCGAAGCGAACAAAATAACCGTCAATTAAAACGAAAATCCCGGGTCCGCATTTTATCGCGCCTCACCCGCCGGAACCGTGCGCTATCCCACCGATTCCAGCAGTTCTGCCGGTTTTGAACGAAAGCCCCTCAAGCCCGCCACCACCAAGGCTTTCGGTTCGATCAACCACACAAATCAAAAATACCACGCATTACGGTTCGCATCATTACAGTTTCCCGCTTCTCGATAATCGACGGCCGCCCGAATCAGTAGACTCGCCCCATCCTCGGTGTAACGAAACACGATTGGCGCGACATGCTGCCATAGCCGCCGCACGCCCCTTCGGATCATTTCCCCACCGCGGAATGCGAATTCGCCGAATCGCGGCGAATGCCACGTCAAAAGAAGAAAGAGGGGTATGTCGTGAATCACTCATTTCGATCGATATGGAGCGACGCCGCCGGCTGCTGGGTCGCGGTGGCGGAAACGGCTCGGGCGCGCGGCAAGCGCTCGGGCAGCGAATCGGGCTCGAGTCGCACCGCGCGCAAGGGGGCGCACCACGCGGCACGCCGCTCGCCGCTGCGCGTCGCGGCGCTCGGGGCCGCGCTGGCCGCGCTGTCGACCGGCGTGGCGCACGCGTCCACGTGCGGCGACGGCGCGACCGTCGCGAGCGGCGGCACCTGCGCACTCGGCAGTTTCAGCCCGACCGTCAACGACAACCTGGCCGGCGCCACGACCGTGTCGGGCGGCGAAACGGTCGGCGTGGCAGGCGCATGGGCGGGGGTCCCCGGCGACCCGGGCTATACGCTGACGCCGCTCGGCAGCGCGACCATCGTGTCGGGCGACCCGAACCAGCCGCTGGTCTCGCTCGGCGGCAAGACGCAAAGCGTCAGCACGCCCGACTCGATCACGGCCGCCCACACGTCGGTCGCCACCTACAACTCCGCCGAATTCACCGCATCGACGGCCGGCTCGACCACCGTGCCCGTTTACCACGACGTGAACGGCGGCCAGTACGTGAACACGCGAATCGGCACCGTCGACAGCACCGGCGGCACGCTGAACGTGTCGATCGGCAATGCCGCGAATGCGCCCGACGCGACCGGCAACGCGATCTCGATCGCACCGAAGCAGACCGACCTGACCTTCGCGGACGGCACCGGTGCGGCAAAAAGCGTCGTCAACTGGAATTCCCGCAACCGGATCTGGCTCGGCACCGGCGACTATCTCGCCAGCGGCGGCCCGGTCGGCCAGCTCCAGCTCGACGTGCCGGCCTACGCAGGCACCTTCACCGCGTTCGACGGCAGTCGCTGGACCGTCACCGACGCCGCATCGCTCGCCGCCTACAACGACTTTCTCGTGCGCTCGGTCCAGAGCGGCGCGCTCGGCTCGCAGGCCGCCTACGACACCGCGTTCGGCCAGGCCGTCACGTTCTCGCAGCAAACCTTCCAGTATGCGAACAACGTATCCGCCGGCGACAAGAACACGCTGCCGATCGATCACCTGTCGGTGATGCACGGCACGGGCGCGAACGCGACGCTGCACATCGGCAAGGACGGCCAGATCGACTTCCGCGGCACCAACACGATCGACTCGAGCTCGGCCGTGCTCGCGGAAAACGGCGCGCACTTCGTCAACGACGGCCGTTTGTCGGGCGACTTCACGCTGGTACGCCTCCTGAGCGGCGCGAGCGGCGTCAACAACGGCGTGATTTCGTCCGGCTACGCGTCCGGCGACAACGTCGACACGAGCGGCAGCACGCCACCCGACAATTTCGGCTTCCACGCGTACACCGAGGGCAACGGCGTGTATGCGGGCGGCGCGGGCACCACGTTCGTGAACCACGGCGTGATGAACGTCGGCGCATGGACGCTCGACGGCAACCGCCCCGACCTACAGAACTACGCGGTGGCCGCGACGGACGGCGCGCGCGCGTCGAACGCCGGCACGATCAACGTCGGCGTCAACGCGACGACGCTCGACAGCCAGGTGATCGGCGGCCTCGCGGCCGGCGGCAGCTTCACGAACGAAGCCGGCGGCACGATCTATCTCGGCCGCGCCGCGCAGTACGACCCGGCCTCCCCCGAAGCCGCGAACGACGTCGCGCTGTCCGCGCACGCGTACGGCATCCTGCTCGGCGCGTCGGGCACCGCGAGCAACCTGGGCACGATCGTGATCGGCTCGCAGACGCAGAACGGCGCCGCGCTGGCGAGCATCGGCTCGAGCGCCGGCACGCTGACCAACGCGGGCGCGATCGTCGTCAACGGCGCCGCGCCCGGCACGCCGCTCGCCAACGTCGGCATGCTCGCGGCCGACACCGCCGCGACCGTGACCAACACGGGCACGATCACGCTGAATGGCGTGAACGGCATCGGCATCATGGTCGTCGGCACCGGCGCGAACGCGACGGCCGCGACGTCGACCGGCACGATCGACGTGGCCGGCGGCCTCGACCCCGCGTCGGACACGCGCAACTACGGCGTCTGGGCCGAAGGGCCGCTCGCGAAGGCCACGCTCGACGGCGCGCTGAACCTGACCGGCACCGGCGCGATCGGCGTGCACGCACGCTCGGGCGCGACGATCGACGTCGGCGCGAACGCGGTGCCGGCCTTCATGTCCGGCACGAACCAGATCGGCTTCTATGCATACGGCGCGGGCTCGAAAATCAACGTCGCCGCGCAGCACCTGAGCGTCGACACCGACGAATCGACGCTGTTCCGCGTCGCGGGCGGCGCGACCTACACGGGCGCGTCGGCGGCCGGCACGCTGACGACCGACGTCAACGGCCAGCGCTCGCGCGGCGTACTCGCGACCGACGCCGGCACCACGTTGTCGACCGGCAACGCAATCTACAACGTCAATGGCGCGAATGGCATCGCGATCGCCGTGGAAGGCGGCGCGACGGGCACGATCGACGCGGGCGCGACGATCAACCTGAACGCGGCCGGCGCGACCGCGGGCGTGGTGGACGGCCAGGCGCACGACCTCGCCGGTGCGAACGCCGGCGCGCCGGTCGCGACGACGCTGACCAACGATGCCGCCGTCACGTCGTCGACCGCCGGCGTGACCGGTTTCGTCGCGCAGAACCTCGGCACGCTCGAGAACCGCAGCACGGTGCTGCTGACCGGCGCGGGCTCGACGGGCGTCGTGGCCGGCACGCTCGGCACGGTGAACAACGCGTCGACGATCCGCGTCGCCAACGGCACGGGGGCGCTCGTGCAGGGCGCGTCGGCCACGCTCGCCAATGCGGGCTCCATCGAAGCCGACGACGGCCTCGCGGGCGTACGCCTGACGGGCGCCGGCGCATCGGTCGCGCTGTCGGGCGCCGGCACCGTCATCGCGAACGGCAGCGCCGACGGCGTGCTGATCGACTCGACGGTCGCCGGCGGCGGCATCGCGGCAGGCGCGACGTCGATCGCGGTCGGCGGCTCGGGCAGCGGGATCCACAACCTCGGTGCGAATGCAACGATCGCGCTGTCCGGCACGCAGATCGGCACGACCGGCAACGGCGCCGCCGGCGTCACGTCGACCGGCGCGGGCGCGCGCATCGCGGCCGACGCGGCCACGGTCGTCCGCACCAGCGGCGCCGACGCACGCGGCCTGTTCGTGTCGGGGGCCGATTCCACGCTCGCGGCCAACGGAACGACCGTCGCGACGACCGGCACGAACGCCCCTGCAATCGTCATGGACGGCGGCGCGACGGCCCTGCTGGCGGGCGCGAAGATTTCCGCATCGGGCGCCGCGGCCGACGGCGTCGTCGCGCAAAACGGCGGCCGCATCGCCGATACGGGTTCGTCGCTCGCCAGCGCGGCCGGCAACGGCGCCACCGCCAACAGCGGCGGCGTGCTCGCCTTGACCGGCACGACGCTCGCGGGCGCGACGGCCGGCGTGCTGACGTCCGATACGCTCGCGAACGGCGCGACCAGTTCGGTGCTCGTCGACGGCGGCAGCGTGACGTCCGCGACCGGGCCGGCCTTTGCCGCGCGCGGCGGCACGGCCGATATCGCGGTGCGCAACGGCACGGTCGTGACGGCCGGCAACGGCACGCTGCTGGACCTCGCCAACGGCAGCAACGTGACGTTCGACGCATCGGCGGTGAACCTCGCGGGCGACATCGTTTCCGACGCATCGAGCACCGGCAACGTGTTTCTCTCGAACGGCACGACGCTGACCGGCAAGATCGACCCGGTCGCGCTGAACGTCGACGGCACGAGCACGTGGCGCATGACGGGCAGCTCGGTGCTGAGCAGCCTGAACAACGCGGGCCTCGTCGCATTCGCCGCGCCGACCGGCTCGCCGACGCTGACCGGCAGCTACAAGACGCTGACGACGGGCGGCTACGTCGGCAACGGCGGCACGATCGCGCTGAACACGTATCTCGGCGCCGACGCGTCGCCGACCGACCGGCTGATCGTGAACGGCGGCACGGCAAGCGGCACGACCGGCCTGAAGATCGCCAACACGGCCGGCACCGGCGCGCAGACGACCGGCGACGGGATTCCGGTGGTCGTCACGGCCAACGGCGGCACGACCGCCGCGTCGGCGTTCCATCTCGCGGGCCCGGTGCAAGCCGGCGCGTACGAGTACCGCCTCTATCGCGGCGGGCAAGGCGATGCGAACGGCTGGTACCTGCGCTCGCAGCTCGACCAGACCGACCCCGGCGACCCGATCCACCCGTCGGGCGGCGGCGACGGCGGCACCAACGGGAATGGCAACGGCGGCACGCTCGCGTATCGTCCGGGTGTTTCCGGCTATGCGATGACACCGCTGCTGAACGCCGACTACGGCTTCTCGACGCTCGGCAAGCTGCACGAGCGCGTCGGCGACATCTACAACGTCGAGAAGCAGCAGCCCGGCAATCGCGACGGCGTGTGGGGGCGCATCGGCGGCCAGAGCCTCGATGCGAACGCAGGCCGCTTCTCGGCCGACGAACGCACGTTCTTCGCGCAGTTCGGCAAGGACTGGACCCTCGACCAGGCGCCGAACGGCGCCGGCAGTACGCACGCGGGCGTGACGGCCAGCATCGGCGTGTCTAATGCGAGCTTCAACGACATGGCGCGCGCGGGCTCGCCCGACCTGTCGACGTCGACCGGCTCGGTCGAGATGCACGCGCAGAGCGTGGGCGGCTACTGGACCCGCTACCTGTCCGACGGCACCTACTTCGACAGCGTCGGGCAGGTCACGCACTACGGCAACCGCTATCGCGACAGCTATGGCAACGAGGCGTCGCAGAACGGCTTCGGCGTCGCGCTGTCGCAGGAAGTCGGCAAGCCGTTCGCGATCGGCACGTTGCCGGTCGCGGTCGAGCCGCAGGCGCAACTGATGTATCAGTACCTGAAGCTGAACGGGTTCAACGACAACGTGTCGGCCGTATCGGGCACGACGACCAATGCGCTGCGCGGCCGCGTCGGCGTGCGCATCTTCCGGCCGAACCTCCAGTCGAGCGCGGGCGGCAGTGCCGCGACGCCGTACTTCACGGCCGACGTGCTGCACGACTTCCTGTCGCCGGGGCAGACCGTCGTCGGCGGCACGCCGTTCGCGACGCATCTCGGGCGCACCTGGTACGAGCTCGGCGTCGGCGTGACCGCCGGCTTCGGCAAGTCGGGCGAGCTGTACGCGAATGCGAAGATCGCGCGCAACATCGGCGGCGACTACCGGCGCGGGATCGTCGGTCAGGTCGGCTACCGGTACAGCTGGTAACGCCCGGCGGCGGACGAAAAAAAACCGCCCGGCGGCATGCCGGGCGGTTTTCGCATGGCCGCGCGAAAAAACGCGCGAACGCGCGTCAGTGCAGGATTTTCGCGAGGAAGTCCTTCGCGCGGTCCGACTTCGGATTCGAGAAGAAATCGTCCTTGCGATCGTCCTCGACGATCGCGCCCTTGTCCATGAAGATCACGCGATGCGCGACCTTCTTCGCGAAGCCCATCTCGTGCGTGACGACCATCATCGTCATCCCTTCCTGCGCGAGTTCGACCATCACGTCGAGCACTTCGTTGATCATCTCGGGATCGAGCGCGGACGTCGGCTCGTCGAACAGCATCGCGATCGGGTCCATCGACAGCGCGCGCGCGATCGCGACACGCTGCTGCTGGCCACCCGACAACTGGCCCGGATACTTGTGCGCATGCGCCTTCAGGCCGACGCGATCGAGCAGCTTCATGCCCTTCTCGTTCGCTTCGTCCTTGCCGCGGCCGAGCACCTTGATCTGCGCGAGCGTCAGGTTCTCGGTGATCGACAGGTGCGGGAACAGCTCGAAATGCTGGAACACCATCCCGACCTTCGAGCGCAGCTTCGACAGGTTCGTCTTCTTGTCGCCGACCGACTGGCCGTTCACGAGGATCTCGCCCTGCTGGAACGGCTCCAGGCCGTTCACGGTCTTGATCAGCGTCGACTTGCCCGAGCCCGACGGGCCGCACACGACGACCACTTCGCCTTTCTTCACCTCGGTCGTGCATTCGGTGAGGACCTGAAACTGGCCGTACCACTTCGAAACGTTCTTGATGGAAATCATCTTGTGACCTTTTTCTGGAGACCCTTGACGAGAGCAGACGCCAACGAGCAAATCACGAAATAGCATGCGCCGGCGAACAGGACCATCTCGACGGTCGTGCCGTCGCGATCGCCGACGTTGGCGGCCGTGCGGAAGAAGTCCGCGAGACTGATCACGTACACGAGCGACGTATCCTGGAACAGGACGATCGCCTGCGTGAGCAGCAGCGGAACCATCGCGCGGAACGCCTGCGGCAGGATCACGAGGCGCATCGCCTGCGCGTAGTTCATGCCGAGTGCGAACGCGGCATTCACCTGCCCGCGCGGCACCGCCTGGATGCCGGCGCGGATGATCTCGGAATAATACGCGGCCTCGAACAACGAGAACGCGACCATCGCCGAGGCGAGGCGGATGTCGATCGTCGGCGACAGCCCGAGCACGCCCTGCAGCAATTGCGGCACGATCAGGAAGAACCACAGCAGCACCATCACGAGCGGGATCGAGCGGAACACCGTCACGTACGCTTTCGCGAACCACGCGAGCGGCTTCACGCCGGACAGCCGCAGCAGCGCCAGCAGCGTGCCCCAGACGATGCCGATCACGATCGCGATCAGCGTGATCTTGAACGTGACGATCGCACCGGACCACAGCGTCGGCAGCGCGCCGGGAATACTACTCCAGTCGAACTGATGCATCACTTGCCTCCGATGTAGCCGGGCAGCCGCGTGCGGCCTTCGATCCAGCGCATGAACGCCATCACGACGAGGTTGATCAGCACGTACGCGAGCGTGACCGCGATGAACGACTCGTAGGTCTGCGCGGTGTAGTCGACGAGCTGGCGCGCCTGCGCGGAAAGATCGAGCAGGCCGATCGTCGACGCGACGGCGGAGTTCTTGAAGATGTTCAGGAATTCCGACGTGAGCGGCGGCACGATGATCCGGTACGCGACGGGCAGCAGCACGTAGCGATACGTCTGCCATTGCGTGAAGCCCATCGCGAGGCCGGCCGCGCGCTGGCCCTTCGGCAGCGCGTTGATGCCCGAGCGCACCTGTTCGCACACGCGCGCGCCGGTGAACAGGCCGAGACAGATGATCGACGCGGTAAAGAACTGCGTGCCGGGCGGCAACTGCTTGATCCAGGTGCCGATCGACGCGGGCAGCAACTCGGGTATCACGAGATACCAGACGAAGAACTGCACGATCAGCGGGATGTTCCGGAAGATCGACACGTACACGGTGCCGATCGCGGCGAGCCACTTGTTCGGCACGGTGCGCAGCACGCCGAACAGCGACCCGACGATCAGCGCGATGACCCAGGCGACGAGCGACACTTCGATCGTCACCCAGAAGCCGGACATCAGCCATCCGAAATAAGTCGTCGGCTCGCCGGTCGACACGGGGCTCAGAAAGATGCCCCAGTTCCAGTGGTAAGACATGGGCAAGACTCCAGCAAAAAGAAACGGAAGAAGCATGGCCTCTTCCGTCTCATTAGCGTCATTTCTGCATCAACGGCCGTGCGGTCAGTCGAGCGCCTTGTCGTTCGGGTTCGCGTACAGCTTCTTCATCGACTCGGACAGCGGGAAGTTCAGGTTCAGCCCCTTCGGCGGGATCGGGTTCTCGAACCACTTCGCGTAGATCTTCGCGGCTTCGCCCGACTTCTCGACTTGCGAGATCGCGTCATCGACGACCTTCTTGAAGTCGGTGTCGCCCTTGCGCATCATGCAGCCGTAAGCCTCTTCCGATTGCGGCGTGCCGACGATCACCCATTCGCCCGGCTGCTTCGCCTTCGCGCGCTCGCCCGCGAGCAGTGCGTCATCCATCATGAACGCGACCGCGCGGCCCGATTCCAGCGTGTTGAACGAATCGCCGTGATCCTTCGCGCTGATGATGTTCATGCCGAGCTGCTTGTCGTTGTTCATCTTGCGCAGCAGGCGCTCCGACGTCGTGCCGGCCGTCGTCACGACCGTCTTGCCCTTCAGGTCGGCGAAATCCTTGACGCCGGAATCCTTCTTCGTCATCAGGCGCGTGCCGATCACGAAGATCGTGTCGGAGAACGCGGCTTGCTGCTGACGCTCGAGGTTGTTGGTCGTCGAGCCGCACTCGATGTCGACCGTGCCGTTCTGCACGAGCGGGATGCGGTTCTGCGACGTGACGGGGATGTTCTTCACCTGCAGGTTCGGCAGGTTCAGCTTCTTCTTCACCGCGTCCACGATCTTCATCTGGAAGTCGCGCGAATAGCCGACCACCTGCTGGTTCTGGTCGTAGTAGGAGAACGGAATCGACGATTCGCGGTGGCCCAGCGCGATCACGCCCGTGTCCTTGATCTTCTTCAGCGTGCCAGTCTCCTGAGCATGCGCGCCGCTTGCGAACGCGCAAAGCGCCGCGGCCATCAGGACTGCCTTGTGGTATTTCATTTTGGTCATCTCCTTGGCTAAAACCCGCGCCAGTGTATCAAAGTAATATTTTTGAAAGTACTGGTTGTTTACCGCACTACGAATCGCCCTGTGCGAAGCCGTCCTCCCGGCTCCGGGCGCTCCAAATGCACGCGCGGGCGGTGCCGGGATTCGGCACCGCCCGCGAGGGTTCACATCCGCAATCGGGTGGATTGCGTCATGAATCTTTCATGATCGATGATCTGGGACGCCCGGTCAGGGGCGCCCGGTCAGGGGCGCCCGGCCAGGGACGTCCGATCAGGGGTAGAGGCCGCGCATTTCGCGCGCCATCAGGATGCGCTTGCACGCAACGATGAACGCCGCCGTGCGCACCGTCACCTTGTGCTCTTCCGCGACCGCCCACACGCCGGCGAACGCTTCACGCATCACGCGCTCGAGACGATGGTTGATCTCGTCTTCCGTCCAGAAGAAGCTCGAGAAATCCTGCACCCACTCGAAGTACGACACGGTCACGCCGCCCGCATTCGCGATCACGTCGGGGATCACGAGCACGCCGTTCGCGCTCAGGATGTCGTCCGCCGCCGTCGTCGTCGGGCCGTTCGCGCCTTCGACGACGATCTTCGTGCGGATCTTCGCCGCGTTCTTCTCGGTGATCTGGTTTTCCAGCGCCGCCGGGATCAGGATGTCGGTCTCGACCGTCCAGAACTCGTCGTTCGGCATCGGTTCCGCGCCTTCGAAGCCCGCGACGCCGCCCGTGCGCGCGACGTGGTCGAGCAGCTTGTTCGAATCGAGGCCCGCCGGCTGGTAGATCGTGCCCGTGTGATCCTGCACCGCGATCACCTTCGCGCCCGCCTCCTGGAACAGCTTCGCCGCGATGCCGCCGACGTTGCCGAAGCCCTGCACCGCGATGCGCGCGCCTTCGATTTCCAGGCCCTTCTTCTTCGCCGCTTCGGAGCCGACGACGAACACGCCGCGGCCCGTCGCTTCCTTGCGGCCGAGCGAACCGCCGAGCGCGATCGGCTTGCCGGTCACGACGCCGGTCGACGTCTGGCCCTGGTTCATCGAGTACGTGTCCATCATCCACGCCATCACCTGTTCGTTGGTGTTGACGTCCGGCGCCGGAATGTCGGTGTTCGGCCCGATGATGATGCCGATTTCGCTGGTGTAGCGGCGCGTCACGCGCTCGAGCTCGCCACGCGACAGCTTGCGCGGGTCGACGCGGATGCCGCCCTTCGCACCGCCATACGGCACGTTCACGGCCGCGTTCTTCACCGACATCCATGCCGACAGCGCCATCACTTCCGACAGCGTCACGTCCTGGTGGTAGCGCACGCCGCCCTTGCCCGGGCCGCGCGACACGTTGTGCTGCACGCGATAGCCTTCGAAGTGCGCGACGGTGCCGTTGTCGAGCTCGATCGGGCAGTCGACGATCAGGATGCGCTTCGGACGCTTCAGTGTTTCGAGCCAGCGCGACAGCGAACCGAGGTACGGCGCGACGCGATCGACCTGCTGAAGGTAGTTGCCCCACGGGCCGAGATCGTCGGCGTGCAGGTAGGACGGGATGGACTGCTGTTGCGAAGACATGGAAGCTCCAACGTTCAACGGATTGCGCACATTGTCGAAAAACCCGTTTTTTTTATCCAATGCCGTTTGTTTATTCGATTATGCGTTTCTTGCATGATCGCGATTTTTTGCAAATCGGCGGTCGATTTGCGCAAGAACGCCCGCGATCGGGCCAGCATCGCGTTCGTGAAAAATCGGATTGCGTGGATGCGGACCAGCCGCCGGACAGCCGTCCGACAGAAGTTGCAAGCTCGCCGTCAGTTGAGTGAGCCGATCGGCCGGATTAACCGCCGGCGGTTAACCGGCGGTGTCGCCGGCGGTCTCGCGCAGTTCGTCGCGCACGACGTCCCATAGCGCCCGCACGAGCTTCTGTCGCGGATCGTCGCCCTGCAGCGCGAGCTTGTCGCAGTACAGCCGGATCTCCATCGTCAGCGTGAACGGATGCGCGCCGCCGCGCGCCGACCGGTCGAGGCGGATCAGCCGGCCCCCCGCGACCGCGTCGTCGACCGCGCTGTGCGGCAGGAACGCGACGCCGTGGCCCGCGAGCGCCATCGCCTTCAGCCCTTCGGCCATGTCGGTTTCGTACACGCGATCGAGGAACAGCCGCGTCGGCGCGTTCGCGATGATGACTTCGGTCATCCGGCCGAGATACGCGTTCGGCGTATACGACAGGTACGGCACGCGCGCGTCGGCCGCGCCCGGCAGCGTGTGGCGCGGCCGGCCCGCGCGGCCGGGCGCCGAGACGGGCTGATCGGCTCGCTGCCGAGAACCAGCATGTCGTAGCGGGCCGGGTCGAGCGCGACCGGGTGGCTCGGGTGGTGGTAGCCCATCACGAGATCGCAGCCGCCCTCGACGAGCGACAGCACCGCGTCGTGCACGTTCAGCGCACGCAGGCGCGTGTGGACCTGGCCCATCTTCGCCTCGATCCGCTCGAGCCAGCGCGGAAAATACGTGAGCGACAGCGTGTGCGGCACCGCGAATTCGATCGTCGGCACCGGCGCGCCGACGTGGCCGCGCAGCAGCGTGCGCGCCTCGTGCGCCTGCGACAGCATCGTCAACGCCTGCTCGTAGAAGATCTGGCCGGCCTGCGTGAGCCGCGTCGGATACACCGAACGATCGATCAGCTCGGTCGCGAGCCACGCCTCGAGCGCCTGGATGCGCCGCGAAAACGCCGGCTGCGACACGTGCCGCAACTCGGCGGACCGGCTAAAGCTGCGCGTTTCCGCGAGCGAGACGAAGTCTTCGAGCCATTTCAGTTCCATGCAGGCGGGCGCGGCGGGCGGCGGTCGGGAAAGAAGCCAGCATTCTACCGGCGGGCGGGCGGGCCCGGCCGGCGGCTTGGCGCGCGGGCCGGAGCGCCTGTGTGGACGAGCGCCGGCACGCCGTTCGCGCGCCGCCCCGGCACCGCCCGGACGTCGTGTGCCCGCGGCAAGCGCGGCTGGACCGGTTCGGCCGGAATCGACGCGCGCCGATGGTAAAATGCCGGATTCTCCTCCCCTCGTTCGCCCCGGCCCCAAAAGGCCCTGCCCGATCATGTCCGACACTCGTCCCGATACGCTTTTCGCCCTCACCGCGCTCTCGCCCATCGACGGCCGCTACGCCAGCAAGACCGAAGCGCTGCGCGACTGGCTCTCCGAAGCCGCCTTCATGCGCCACCGCGTCACCGTCGAGGTGCACTGGCTGATCGCGCTGTCGCGCGCCGGCTTCGCGGAAGTCCCGCGCTTCTCGGAAGCCTCCGAGCAATTCCTGCTGCAGCTCGCCGAACGCTTCACCGCGCACGACGCCGCGCGCATCAAGGAAATCGAGCGCGTGACGAACCACGACGTGAAGGCCGTCGAATACTGGCTGAAAGAATCGGTGAAGGGCCAGGCCGAACTCGAGAAGGCGAGCGAATTCATCCACTTCGCGTGCACGTCCGAGGACATCAACAACACGTCGCACGGGATGATGCTCGCCGGCGCGCGCGAACACGTGATCCTGCCGGCGCTGCGCACGGTCTACCAGCGCCTCGTCGCGCTGTCGCACGCGCACGCCGAACAGCCGATGCTGTCGCGCACGCACGGCCAGCCGGCCAGCCCGACGACGCTCGGCAAGGAACTCGCGAACGTCGCCGCGCGCCTCGCCCGCGCGATCGCGCGCATCGAGAAGGTCGAGATCCTCGGCAAGATGAACGGCGCGGTCGGCAACTTCAACGCGCATCTGTCCGCGTATCCGGAATTCGACTGGGAAGCGTTCTCGCGCGACGTGATCGAAAACCGCCTGAAGCTCACGTTCAACCCGTACACGATCCAGATCGAGCCGCACGACTACATGGCCGAACTGTTCGACGCCGTCGCGCGCGCGAACACGATCCTGCTCGACCTCGACCGCGACGTGTGGGGCTACATCTCGGTCGGCTACTTCAAGCAGAAGACGAAGGCCGGCGAAATCGGCTCGTCGACGATGCCGCACAAGGTCAACCCGATCGACTTCGAGAACTCGGAAGGCAACCTCGGCCTCGCGAACGCGACGCTGCGCCACCTCGCCGACAAGCTGCCGGTGTCGCGCTGGCAGCGCGACCTGACCGACTCGACGGTGCTGCGCAACATGGGCGTCGCGCTAGGCTACTCGCTGCTCGCGTACGACTCGCTGATCCGCGGCCTCGACAAGCTCGAAGTGAACCCGCAGCGCCTGAACGAAGATCTCGACAACTGCTGGGAAGTGCTCGCGGAGCCGGTGCAGACGGTGATGCGCCGCTACGGCATCGAGAACCCGTACGAGCAGTTGAAGGAACTGACGCGCGGCAAGGGCATCACGCGCGAAGCGCTGCAGGAATTCGTCGGCACGCTCGCGATCCCGCAGGATGCGAAGGACCGCCTGCTCGCGATGACGCCGGCGTCGTACATCGGCAAGGCCGTCGAACTCGCGAAGCGGATCGCGTAAGCGCCGCCGTCGCCTGACGCAAAAAAGCCCGATGCGAAGCGATTCGCATCGGGCTTTTTGTTGCCTGCCGCAGCCGGTCAGAACGAGATCATCCGCCCCGGGTTCAGCGCGCTCATCACGCTCATCGCGGCCTTCGCGGCGGGAATCGCGATCGGCGACAACTGCCGGCCGAGCGGAATCGCGCGATGGTCGATGCTCGTGAGCATCGAGAAATCGTCGTTGCGGCCGACGAAATCGTCGCAGATCGCCTTGCCGATCCGCACCGTCTGCGCGACGCCGTGCCCGCTCCAGCCCTGCACCATGTACATCGGCACGCGGCCGTCGGTCTTGCGGCTGTCGGTCGCGCCGTTCAGCGTGAAGTCGCTGACGCCGCTCCAGCAGTAGTCGAGCGCGAAGCGGCCGTCGTGCTGCGCAAACACCGTGTTCAGCCGCGTCAGCAGATACGCGTTGACGTCGGGCTGCGCCCAGCAGCTGCCGGTGCCCTGCCCGCCGAACAGCAGACGGTTGCCGCGCACCGGCCGGTAGTAGTCGATCTGGAACTGCGTGTCGTACACCGGCATGCCGGCCGGCATCAGCGTCGCGACGTCCACGTCGAGCGGCGCCGTCACGCTCACGTACGTGAAGAACGGCACCGTGGTCGCCGCGCCGTCGTCGAGCAGCCGGAACGTCGTGTTGTGCAGCGCGAGCACGACGCCGCGGCGCGCGGTGATCGTGCCGCCCGGCGTGGTCGCGACGACGCCCGCGGGCGTCTCGTCGAGTTCGAGCACCTCGGTGCCCTCGTACAATGCGCCGCCGTTCAAACGGAAGCCGTGCACGAGG
Organism: Burkholderia sp. APQ4-4ca; assembly: GCF_057837105.1. NCBI lineage: Bacteria > Pseudomonadati > Pseudomonadota > Betaproteobacteria > Burkholderiales > Burkholderiaceae > Burkholderia > Burkholderia sp. APQ4-4ca. Next base: position 127,585 of record NZ_JBYQCG010000235.1, read on the forward strand.
CTGCGCACCAGCGCGAGCGGATGGATCTGCCCGCCGAGCGCGTCGATCGCCGCGCCGTGATACAGCCCCGAGCGCACGTATTCGTCGTGCAGCTGATGGCGGCCGACGAGCGTCACGCCCGCGTCGCCGAGATGGCGGCGCGCATCCGCGCCGTCGAGCAGCGCGCTCATGTGGCCCGGGTGGACCGCCGCCGTGACGTGGCCGCGCTTGCGGTCGAGATCGAGCACGTAGCGCGCGCCGATCCCGTCGATCAGGTCCATCGACTCGGCCGACGCGAAGCGCCACAGCCGCTTCGCATCGTCGTGCGACAGGTTCTCGATCATGTCGGCGGCTTCCCAGCGCGCAAGGCCGGGCGTCAGTTGCCCGCCGTTGCGGCCCGACGCGGCCGAGCCGACGTGATGCTTGTCGACGAGGATCGTGTCGACGCCCGCTTCCGCGAGATGCAGCGCAGCCGATGCGCCGAGCAAGCCGGCGCCGATCACGAGCACGTCGCAGACGGCGTCGTGCGCGAGCGGCGCGCTGTTTTCATGGCGCGACAGCGACGCTTCGTACCAGTTGGCCGGGCGTTCGCCGTCGTAGCGGGCCGGATCGCACCAGTTCCAGTTGTCTTTTTCGATGTTCAGTTGCGTTTGCTCGAAACGCGCTTCGCCCTGGATCAAGGGCTTGTTGTTGGACGTCATGATTGCACTTGCATGGTCTTGGGCCGCCTGTCGAAGAGCCTGCTGGCTTCGCGGGTGGGGGCAGCCGGTTCCACATGGGGGTCAACGAGAAAAGGGGCGCGACGGCCCGTGTTGACGGCGGCACGCTCGTGCCGCCTGGATCCCGGACTGTGCGAAAGCACGTATTGAAAGGTGCCGGGACACCCAATTTCTACACCGCAGAAATAATTCTACAGTGTAGAATAAGCTTTCGTAAAGATTACAGTCGGCGCCGTGCCGGCATACCAGCCTGCCTCGATGAAAGACAAACCCGCCCAAGGGCCGCGCGGCCTCGACAAGGACGCACTCGTCGCGGCCGCGCTCGTGCTGCTCGAAGACGTCGGCGAAGCGGCGTTCAGCGTGCGCAAGCTCGCGCAATCGGTCGGCTGCGACCCGATGAGCGTGCTGTATCACTTCAAGTCGAAGGAGGGCCTGAGCCGCGCGATCGCGAATGCGCTGTCGCGCTCGCTCGTGCCGGTCGATCCGTCACTGCCGTGGCGCGAACGGCTGCGCGACCTCGCGCGCCAGTACCGTGCGCTCGCGCTGCGCTATCCGGCCGCGTTCGCGCTGCTGCAGCGGCACATGAGCACCGGCCCGGCCGATCTCGCGCACATCGAGGCCGTGCATCGCGCGCTGACCGATGCCGGCATCCCGCGCGCGGCGCTGCCGTCGGTATGCGTCGGCTGGTACGCGAGCGTGATCGGCCTCGCCGCCGCCGAGGCGGGCGGCCTCACCCGCCCCGCGAACGACGTCGAGCTCGCGGAAATGCACGCGCTGTCCGACGCCGCGCATCCGCTCATCAAGTCGGCCGCCCCGCTGTACGCGCAGCTCGATCCGGCGGTCGTGCACGACACGATGCTCGACGTGCTGCTCGACGGCATCGCGCAACGCGCACGCACGGCCTGACCGGCGGCCGCGCCGCCCATGAAAAAGGCGCCCGAAGGCGCCTTGTCGATGACGACGACCGCGAACCGCGCTCAGTGCTGATGGGCGAGGCCGATCTTCAGCATGACCTGATCGACGATCTGCTCGGGTGTCAGTTCGATGCTGACCTCGATCGCTTCGTCCGGGCCCGGTTCCTCGAGCGTGTCGAGCTGGCTCGTCAGCAGCGACGGATCGAAGAAATGGCCGGTGCGGCTCTTCAGACGATCCTGCAACACCTCGAACGAACCCTTCAGATACACGAACCGCACGTCGGTGTCGGTGCCGCGCAGCACGTCGCGGTAAGAGCGCTTCAGCGACGAGCACGTGAACACGGCCGTTTCGCCCGCGCGCTGCTTTTCCTCGATGGCCGCGCGGATCGTGCGCAGCCACGGCCAGCGGTCTTCATCGGTCAGCGGAATGCCGTGGTGCATCTTTTCCTTGTTCGCCGCGCTGTGAAACGCGTCGCCGTCGGTATAGCTGCACGACAGGCGTTCCGCCAGCATTTCGCCGATCAGCGACTTGCCCGCGCCCGACACGCCCATTGCGATCAGAATCATTGACTACCCCTTGTTACAGAACCATGCTCAGCAGCAGCGTAAAACTGAGACCGAGCACCGAGATGATGGTTTCAAGCAGCGACCAGGTCTTGAACGTCTGGCCGACCGTCATCCCGAAATATTCCTTGATCAGCCAGAAGCCGCCGTCGTTCACGTGCGAGAAGATCAGCGAGCCCGAGCCCGTCGCGAGCACCAGCAGCTCCGGGCTGACCGTCGTGCCGGCCGCCGCCGCGATCGGCGCGACGATGCCGCAGGCCGTCGTCATCGCGACCGTCGCCGACCCCGTCGCGAGACGCATCAGCGCCGCGACGAACCAGCCGAGCAGCAGCGGCGACAGGTGCGCATGCTTCGCGGTCTCGACGATCTGCTGCGAGATCCCGCTGTCGCGCAGGACGCCGCCGAAGCCGCCGCCCGCGCCGACGATCAGCGTGATGCCGGCGATCGGCGCCAGGCACTCGCCGCAGAACTTCTGGATCTGGTCGCGGTTGAAGCCCTGCTTCGCGCCGAAGGTCCAGAAGCTCACGAGCACGGCGATCAGCAGCGCGACGTCGGAATTGCCGGCAAAACGCAGCAGGTTGTTCGGCAGCGACTTCGGCGTGAACACCAGGTCGGCCCAGCTGCCGACGAGCATCAGCACGACGGGCAGCAGGATCGTGAACAGCGTGATGCCGAAGCTCGGCAGTTCGCGCTTGCGGCCCTCCGCGTTCGAATCGACGAATTGCGACGCGAGCGGGTTGTTTTCCGGCAGCTTCACGAACTTCGAGATCGTCAGCGCGAACAGCGGACCCGCGATGATCGCGGTCGGCACGCCGACGATCAGGCCGAACGCGATCGTCTTGC
>NZ_JBYQCG010000236.1:0-42059 GCF_057837105.1 Burkholderia sp. APQ4-4ca
AGCCGGTCGAACGTCAGCTTGCCGTCCGGCTTCGGATATTCGATCGGCTCGCACTGCGACGCCGGCTTCAGCATCTCGTGGTCCGCATGCTGATGATGCAGCGTCCACGGCACGTTGCCGCCCATCACCTTCTGCTCGAGCCCGACCATCAGCGTGCCGAGGTACAGGCCCTTGGCCATCCACTGCTTGAAGTTGCGCGCACGGTACAGCTCCGTGTACAGCCACGATTGCCTGAACGCATCCGGGTACGCATTGAGCTCGTCCGACCGACGGCCGGCCTGCACCGCGTCGAACGCGGCGTCGGCGGCCAGCATGCCGGTCTTGATCGCCGCGTGACTGCCCTTGATCCGCGATGCGTTCAGGAAGCCCGCATCGTCGCCGATCAGCGCGCCGCCCGGGAACACCGTCTTCGGCAGCGACAGCAGGCCGCCGGCCGTGATCGCGCGCGCGCCGTACGACACGCGCTTGCCGCCTTCGAGGAACGCGCGAATCGACGGATGCGTCTTGTAGCGCTGGAATTCCTCGAACGGCGACAGGTACGGGTTCGTGTAGCCCAGGCCCACCACGAAGCCGACCACGACCTGGTTGTTGTCCATGTGATACAGGAACGAGCCGCCGTACGTGTCCGACTTCAGCGGCCAGCCGGCCGTATGGATCACGAGGCCCGGCTTGTGCTTGGCCGGATCGATTTCCCACAGTTCCTTGATGCCGATCCCGTACGCCTGCGGATCGGCGTTCGCGTCGAGCTTGAACGTCGAGATCAGTTGACGACCGAGGTGGCCGCGGCAACCTTCGGCGAACAGCGTGTACTTCGCGTGCAGCTCCATGCCGAGCTGGAAGTTCTCGGTCGGCTCGCCGTCCTTGCCGACGCCCATGTTGCCGGTGGCGACGCCCTTCACCGAACCGTCGTCGTTGTAGAGAATCTCGGCAGCGGGGAAGCCCGGGAAGATCTCGACGCCCAGCGCCTCGGCCTGCTGGCCGAGCCAGCGGGTCACGTTGCCCAGCGAGATCACGTAGTTGCCGTGGTTCTTGAAGTTGTCCGGCAGCGCCCAGTTCGGCGTCGTGACGGCGCTCTTCTCGGACAGGAACAGGAAGCGGTCTTCGCTCACCTCGACGTCGAGCGGCGCGCCGCGTTCCTTCCAGTCGGGAAACAGCTCGGTGATCGCGCGCGGGTCCATCACCGCGCCCGACAGGATGTGCGCGCCGATCTCGGAACCCTTCTCGAGCACGCACACGCCGATCTCGGCGCCTTTCTCGGCGGCCAGTTGCTTGAGCCGGATCGCCGCCGACAGCCCGGCGGGGCCGCCGCCGACGATCACGACGTCGTATTCCATCGATTCGCGCGGGCCGTATTGCGCGAGCAAGTCCTGTGTGGTCAAAATCCTGTCTCCTGCTGCGTCCCGACCGTCAGCGGTCAGAACTGGTCTTCCGTCAACGCGAGCACGCTCTCGTTGCCCTTCGCGCCGACGATCGACGCTTCGAGCGCACTCGCCTGAACGAGCACGTGCTCCGCATAGCACTGCGCGATCGCGATCTTCGCATCGAAGAACGCGACGTCGCTCGCGCGGTTCGCGTGCGCGGCCAGCAGCGCGCGCGCCATCTGCCAGCCGCACAGCACGACGCCCGCGAGCTTCAGGTAAGGCACGCTCCCCGCGAACACCGCGTTCGGGTCCGGCTTCGCGTTCGCGAGCACGTAGTCGACCACCGCCGACAACGAACGCGCGCCCTTCTCCAGTTGCGCCTTCATCGATGCAGCCGCCGCGCCGTCGATCTTGCCGAGCGCCGCGAACGTGTCGCCGATCTCGGCGATCAGCGCCTTCGCGACCGCGCCGCCGTCGCGCAGCGTCTTGCGGCCGACGAGGTCGTTCGCCTGGATCGCGGTCGTGCCTTCGTAGATCGCGAGGATCCGCGCGTCGCGGTAGTACTGCGCGGCGCCGGTTTCCTCGATGAAGCCCATCCCGCCGTGCACCTGCACGCCGAGGCTCGCCACGTCGTTCACCATCTCGGTGCTCCAGCCCTTCACGACCGGCACCAGATACTCGTAGATGGCCTGATGACGCGCGCGCGTCGCCTCGTCCGAATGGCGGTGCGCAATGTCGCTGTGCGCGGCGGCCACATACGCCAGCGCCCGCGCGCCTTCGGTCAGCGCCCGCATCGTGCCGAGCATCCGGCGCACGTCGGGGTGATGGATGATCGTCACCGACTGCTTGGCCGAGCCGTCCACCGGGCGGCTCTGCACGCGTTCCTTCGCGAATTCGGCGGCCTTCTGGTATGCGCGGTCGGCCACGCCGATCCCCTGCATCCCGACGCCGAAGCGCGCCGCGTTCATCATGATGAACATGTATTCGAGGCCGCGATTCTCTTCGCCGACCAGGTAACCGATCGCGCCGCCGTGGTCGCCGTATTGCAGTACCGCCGTCGGGCTCGCCTTGATCCCGAGCTTGTGCTCGATCGACACGCAGTGCACGTCGTTGCGCGCGCCGAGCGAGCCGTCGTCGTTGACCATGAACTTCGGCACGATGAACAGCGAGATGCCCTTCACGCCTTCCGGCGCGTTCGGCGTGCGCGCCAGCACGAGGTGGACGATGTTGTCCGCCATGTCGTGCTCGCCCCACGTGATGAAGATCTTGGTGCCGAACACCTTGTACGTGCCGTCGCCCTGCGGCTCCGCGCGCGAACGCACCAGCGCGAGGTCGGAGCCGGCTTGCGGCTCGGTCAGGTTCATCGTGCCGGTCCACTCGCCCGAGATCAGCTTCGGCACGTAGCGCTGCTTCTGCTCGTCGGTGCCGGCCGTCAGCAGCGCCTCGATCGCGCCGTCGGTGAGCAGCGGGCACAGCGCGAACGACAGGTTCGATGCGTTCAACATCTCGATGCACGGCGTCGCGATCAGCTTAGGCAGGCCCTGGCCGTCGTATTCGGCCGGATGCTGCAGCCCCTGCCAGCCGCCTTCGACGAACTGGCGGAACGCTGCGCCGAAGCCCGGCGTGGGGGGGGGGCGCCGTCCTTCCAGCTGCTCGGGTTACGGTCGCCTTCAACGTTCAGCGGCGCCAGCACCTCGCCGCAGAATTTCGCGGATTCGTCGAGCACGGCCTGCGCCGTGTCGTAACCCGCATCCTCGAAACCCGGCAACTGCGCAACGGCGTCGATGCCCGCGAGTTCCTTCAGCACGAACAGCATGTCCTTGACGGGGGCGTTATAGCTCATGGTCGATGTTCCAATCAGGCGGTGAAATAGGGGGCGCCACGGGGTCCGATAAGGCAAAACCGGCCAGCGCCGGGCGACGTGATGGGCCATCCTAACGCCGGGGATTCCGATTCCCATTGTCATATCCGGCCCACATGGTGACAAAACCGGCCACGGCATGCGCGTGCGTCGCCGGAAACGACCGATGGGATAAGGGTTTGGCCTGAGCCGGCTTCGGTGAATCGGCGAGCAACCAGTATGCCGGACGATGCGGGGTGAGCGCGGCACCGCGGATGCCCGCGCAGCCCACGCGCGAACCGTGACACGACGCGGCATTGGCTCGCCCGCCTGCGCATTGCCCCCCGAGCGTACGGGAGAGCGGACGCGATCTCAGACTTTCATACAAGGGCAGCAGCAATACCGTCACCGTGCCGACCAACGTTCCCGTCGTGACGCTGATTCCGGCGACCCGTGCCGAATTGACGACGGGCAAGAAGGTGTTCGCCGTGGCCACACCCAAGTCAACCGGCGTCTATGACGGCAAATTCGTCGTCGTCGAAAAGGACGGCGTCGCGCCGCCGATGTAAGCGTGGCCATCGGGCGGAACGTCGGGGGTTGATGGGAGCCGGCCATGGGAGCGCGCGAAGGGAGCCGGTTATGGGAGCCGTCCGCGGAGCGCAGCGCCCCCGGCGCCTCACGTCACGCGCGGCGCCGATACGTCCCCGGCGTGCTGCCCGTCCAGTGCCGGAACGCACGATGAAACGCGCTCGGGTCGTCGAAGCCGATATCGGCGCCGATCGCCGCGATCGTGTCGGGCGTATCGGTCAGCCGCTGGATCGCGATATCGCGCCGCAGCTCGTCCTTCAGCACCTGGAACGTCGTTCCTTCGGCGGCCAGATGGCGGCTCAGCGTGCGCACCGAGCAATGCAGGTGCTCGGCCGCCTGATCGATCACGGGCAGATCCGGCAGCGCCGCCGACAGGTACTGCCGCACCCGATGGCACACGAGTTGTTCGCTGAACGATTCGAAGATCCAGTCGCCGGGCGCGCGCGCGAGAAACTTGCGCAGGTTGCGCTTGCTCTGCCGGATCGGCGCGTCGAGATAATCGGCGCTGAAGCGCATCAGCGTGCGCTCGCAGTCGAACTGCACGGCGCCGGTGAAGAAGTACAGGTGATCGACCGCATGGCGCGGCCGCGGGCACGCGAACTCGATCTGCAGCAGCGGAATCTTCTGCCCGATCAGCCAGGAGCACACGCCGTGCACGAGCTTGAGCATCAGCTCCTGGCCGAGCGCGCCGATCGGCCCGATGGCGTCGTTCGGGCGCAGCAGCACCTGCGCGACGAGTTCGTCGCGCTTCGATTCGACGAAGAAGTCGTCGAGCAGGATATGGAAGAATTGCCCGAAACGATGCAGCGCCGTTTCGAGGTTGCGCGCATCGAGCAGGCTCAGGCACAGGTACTTCAACGTGCCGCCGCGCAACGGGCGCGAAAAGATGCCGGGCATCTCGTCGTCGAGGTCGATCGCGAGCGTGCGGTACAGCGTCGAGAACTGTTCCTCCGTCACGCGCGCGTGCGGCTCGCCGAGCAGCTCGATCGGAATGCCGGCGCCGCGCAAGTAGCGCTCGACCACGTCGCGCTGCACGCCCGCGCTCGCGAGAAAACCGTTGACGAGCGAGATCGGCACCGTCGCGCTCGGCGACGGCAGCGCACGCCCGGGCCGGGCGGAAAGGGAATCTGAGCCGGTCATCGCGTCCCCGTCGATCGAACCGACCGCATTGTACTTGAGCGGCCCGCGCGCCAGCGTCGGGGCTTCCCGCGCACGGGGCCGCGCAGCCGCAGCCGCGCGGTGCGTCGCGCCGATCAGTCGGTGCGGCTGAGTTCCCGGCGCAGGATCTTGCCGACCGTCGACTTCGGCAGCCGGTCGACGAAACGCACGAGCTTCGGCACCTTGTATGCGGCCAAGCTCGCGCGGCAATGCGCGACGAGCTGCTCTTCGGTCACGTCCGCGTCCGGCGCGAGCACCACGAACAGCTTGACGGCCTCGCCCGTGCGCGGGTCCGGCACGCCGATGCACGCGCATTCGGCGACGCCCGGCAGCGCGGTCGCGACCGCCTCCACCTCGTTCGGGTACACGTTGAAGCCGGACACGATGATCATGTCCTTCTTGCGGTCGACGATCCGCAGGAAGCCGGCCGCGTCGAACACGCCGACGTCGCCGGTGCGGAAATAGCCGTCCGCGGTGAACGCGGCCGCATTGGCGTCCGGCTTCCGCCAGTAGCCGCTCATCACCTGCGGCCCCTTCACGCAGATCTCGCCCGCTTCGCCGATCGCCACCTCGCGATCCTGGTCGTCGAGCAGCTTCACGTCGGTCGACGGCAGCGGCAGGCCCGTGGTGCCCGTGAACCGGTCGATCGCCTGCGGGTTGAACGACACGACCGGCGACGTTTCCGACAGCCCGTAGCCTTCGCGGATGAAATTGCCCGTCACCGCCTTCCAGCGCGCCGAGATCACGTCGATCACCGCCGCGCCGCCGCCGGCCGACAGCTTCAGCCGCGACCAGTCGACTTCCTTCAGCCGCGGATGGCCGGCAAGCCCCGCGTACAGCGTGTTCACGCCGACGAACACCGTCGGCCGCGCGGCCTTCAGCACGTCGATGAAGCCGTCCATGTCGCGCGGGTTCGCGACGAGCCAGTTCTGCGCGCCGATCGCGAAGTAGGACAGGAAGTTCACCGTCAGCGCGAAGATGTGATACAGCGGGATCGCCGTGACGACGACCTCTTCGCCAGGCACGCGCGCGGCCGGCACGATCGCCCCGAACTGCGCGACGTTCGCGACGAGGTTGCGATGCGACAGCGCCGCGCCCTTCGACAGGCCGGTCGTGCCGCCCGTGTACTGCAGCAGCAACAGGTCCGCGCCGCTCAGCGCAACCGGCTCGCACGCGAGCGACTCGCCGGCGGCGATGGCGTGCGCGAGCGCGGTCGAGCCGGGCGGCAGCGCGTCGCACGCGCCGGCCGGCGCATCGACGACGCCGAGATCGTCGCGCCCCACGCTCAGCACGGTGCGCACGCGCGTGCCGCCGACCACGTCCGCGAACGTGCCCATCGACCCGCCGCAGACGATCGCCACCTCGACCCCCGCGTCGTTGAGCTGATGCGCGAGCTCGCGCGCAGTGTAGTGCGGATTCACGTTGACCTGGACCGCGCCGATCTTCGCGACGGCGACGAACACGACCGGAAACGCGAGCACGTTGGGCAGCATCACGGCCACGCGGTCGCCCTTGCGCACGCCGACGACCTGCTGCAGATACGCGGCCAGCGCGCTCGACAGGCGCTCGACGTCGGCATAGGTGAGCGTGCGGCCGAGCGCATGGAACGCCGGACGCTCGGCGAAGCGGTGCATCGCGTCGTCCAGCAGCGCGCTGACGGAAGGATGGCGATCGGCGTCGATCTCGGCGGGGATCGGGCCATACGACCCGAGCCAGTGTCTGTTCGTCATGTCTCACTCCTCTGGGGACGGCACGCCAGCCTGCGTGCCGTTCGCACGGCGGCCTGCACGCCCAAAGGACGCGGGCCGCCGCCTGACCGGCGACTATCGCGCGCGCGACGCGCTTTGCAAATGATTCGGGCGGCCGAAAACATGATCGAAACGGACAGGCGCGGCGCGTGCCTGCGCAACATCGCACGGCGAACGCCTGCCCGCCCGGGCAGCTTCGTCGGTGCATCAGGGTGAACCCTGTGGCGAATGGGGCCGTTCCCGCGCAGAATGGCGTGCCGTCAACGATATCGATTCGGACGCAGGACTCCCGCCATGCCGCGCAGTGCGCTCTCGAAACCGCCCCATGCCCAGCCCGCCCGGCTGCCGGACGCCGCCTCCGCCCACGCGTTGCGCGAGCAGCGCTTCACGCCGGCCAAGCTGGCCGTGCTCGTCGACGTGGCCGCGCAAGCCGGCCTCGACCCGGCGACGGTGCTCGCCGGCACCGGCCTCGCGCCGGCCGACGTCGCGGACCCGTTCACGCTCACGTCGCCGCTGCAGTTCCTCACGGCCGCGCGCAATGCGGTCGGCCGGTACGACGGCACCGACCTCGGCGTGCGCGTCGGCCGCCTGCTGCGCGCGTCGAGCTACGGCATGTACGGCTACGCGATGCTGTGCTCGGAATCGCTCGCGCGCGCGTTCGATGCGGCCGTCAAATATCACCGGCTCGCGAACGGCATGCTGCCGATCCGCTGGGTCGAACAGGGCGACACCGCATCGTGGCTGTTTCCGGACCGCCACGAAGTCGCGCTGCCCGATCTCGACGAGCCGCTGTACCGTTTCCTGATCGACATGCAGTTCGCGCTGCACGTAACGATCATCAAGGACGTGATGGGTGCGTGGTGCGTGCCGGCGCGCGCGCAGTTCGCGCAGCCGCGGCCGCCGCACGGGGCGCGGCTGGCCGACGCGCTCGAATGCCCGATCGCGTTCGACCAGCCGCATCACGTGCTCAGCTATCCGGCGGCATGGCTCGCGCGCGCGCCGCAACTCGCGAACCCGATCACCGCCGCGCAGGTGTCGTCCCACTGCGCGCAGTTGCTCGACGCATTGCGCAGCCAGTCGGGCATCACGCGACGCGTCTACGAGGAGCTCACCCGCACGCCGGGACAATTCCCGGACATCGACGCGATCGCCGAGAGCCTGTGCATGACGTCGCGCACGCTGCGCCGCAAGCTCGAAACCGAAGGCACGTCGTACAGCGAACTGCTGACGAGCGTGCGCAAGGCGCTCGCGATCGACTATCTCGGCACGACCACGCTCAGCACCGAGGACATCGCGCTGACGCTCGGCTTCAGCGATGCAGTGGGATTCCGCCACGCGTTCAAGCGCTGGACCGGCACGACGCCGACCGACGTGCGGCGCAAGCGCGGCAAGTAGCGCCTGCCGAGCGCGGTCAGCGCGTGCCGTCGCCCGCCGCCGGCGACGCGACCGCCAGCGCGAACTCGAACACCGCGCCGCGCCCGGCCCGGTCGACGAGCCGGATGCCGCTGCCGTTGAGCGCCAGCATCCGGTGCACGATCAACAGGCCGAGCCCGCCGCTCGTCGCCGTGCCGCCGCCCGTCGGCCGCTGCGGCCGCTGGAACAGCCCTTCGCGGCGTGCGGCCGGAATTCCTTCCCCGGTATCCGACACGGTCACGATCACGCGGTCGCCCGACGGCGCCGGCGCGATCTCGATCTCGACCTCGCCGTGCGAAGGCGTGTGCCGCAGCGCATTGTCGAGCAGGTTGGTCAGCACGCGCTCGATCATCCCGAGATCGCCCGACACGACCGGCACGCGCGGCGGCATCCGCGCATGCAGCGCGACGCCGCGCGATTGCGCGGCCAGCTCGAATTTCTGGAACACGTCCTGCACGAGATCGACGAGCGAGAACGGCTCGCGCTCGGCCTGCACGCCGCCCGATTCGAGCCGCGCGAGTTCGAACAGCGCCTGCGCGAGGCGCCCGACCTTCGCGCTCTGCGCGAGCGCGATCGACAGGTAGCGGCGCCGCTCGGGCTCGGGCAGCGTGTCGGCCTTCAGCGACAGCGTCTCCAGATAGCCGTGCAGCGACGTGAGCGGCGTGCGCAGGTCGTGCGAGATGTTCGTGATCAGTTCGCGCCGCTGCTGGTCCTGGCGCGTCAGCGCGCGCCACTGGTCGCCGATCCGGTCGGCCATCTGCGCGAACGCCGATTCGAGCACCGCGATGTCGTCGCCGCGCCGGCCGGGCGGCAAGTGCAGCACCGGCGGCGGCGGCGTGTCGGGCGTGTCCAGCCCATCCGGCGCGCGGGGCGCACCGTTCGCGTCGAAGTCGCGCATCGCGGCCGTCAGCCGGCGCAGCGGGCGCGTGATGAAGCCGAATGCGACGAGGCCCGCGAGCAGGCCGAGCAGCGCGACGATCGCCATCGACCACAGCGTCGTGCGCAGCACGTTGCCGGCGTCGACGCGCGCGGCGAGCCGGTCGTGCGCCTCGCCCTGCAGCACCACGTAGATGTAGCCCGACGGCGGCTGCCCCGCGCGCTGCAGCGGCGCGGCGCTGAACACCTTGCGCGCGTCCGGGCTGCGCGGATCGTCGCCGAGGATCGGCAGCGGCTGGCCCGCGATGAAGCGCTGCACGGGCGCGAGATCGACGCGGTCGCGCTTCACGTGGCCGGGCGGCGCATCGTCGCCCTTGATGCGCCCCGCGTTGTCGAGCAGGTACACCTCGACGCTCGGGTTCACGCCCATCAACTGGCCGAACAACGTGCGCACGGCGTCGGCGCGCAGCCCGTTCGCATCCATCAGCGGCGCGCTGCCGGCGATGTTGGCGGCCAGGTCGCGCGACAGCGCCTGCACGACTTCCTTCTCGCGCATGTCGTTCGCACGGATCTGCAGCCACGCCGACGCGCCCGAGCACGCGAGCAGCAGGATCGAGAACACGAGCGACAGCCGCCGGGTGAGCGTGAGCCGCATCATGCGTCCCGCTGGCCCGGCGCGGCGAGCTTGTAGCCGCGCCCCCACACGGTGAGGATCCGCACGGGCTCGGCCGGATCGGCCTCGATCTTCGAGCGCAGGCGGTTGATGTGGGTGTTGACCGTATGTTCGTAGCCTTCGTGCTGGTAGCCCCACACGGCGTTGAGCAGGTCCATCCGCGAGAACACCTTGCCCGGGTGCCGCGCGAAGAAATACAGCAGGTCGAATTCGCGCGGCGTGAGGTCGATGCGTGCGCCGTCGACGCTCGCCTCGCGTGCGATCGGGTCGATCGCGAGCCCCGCGACGTCGAGCGTGCCCGCGTCGATCCGCGAATCGCGCGCGAGCGCATCGACGCGCCGCAGCAGCGCCTTGACCCGCGCGACGAGTTCGAGCACCGAGAACGGCTTCGCGAGGTAGTCGTCGGCGCCGAGTTCGAGGCCGAGGATCCGGTGCACCTCGCTCGACCGCGCGCTCGTGATGATGATCGGCGTATAGCGCGTCATCGCCCGCGCGCGGCGGCAGATCTCGAGGCCGTCCACGCCCGGCAGCATCAGGTCGAGGATCAGCGCGTCCCAGTTGCCCTGTTCGAGCAGACGCAGCCCTTCGGCGCCGTCCGCGCTGTGCACGACCTCGTAGCGCTCGTCGCGCAGGTGCAGGCTCAGCACGTCGGCGATGTCGGCGTCGTCCTCGACGATCAGGATGCGTTTCGGTTGGTCCATGGCGGTGGGCGGCGGCACGTCGGAGCGGGGCTCGGTCACGGTGGTCGGCGGGCGATCGGCCCGGGTCGAAGCGCGGAGGAAAGCCGCGCTGCCGTCATTGTGCAAAATTTTGCGGCGGCGAGGGGTCACATTTCGTTTAAGTTTCGATCGTGCGCGTGAGGTGAGCCCATATCCGCAAGGCTTCCCGCTCCGGCCCGTCGAGCTCGATTCCGCGCGCCCCCGCAATAGACACGAAAAAACGGGCGCGAGATGCCCGGTGCCGCCGCCTCCCTCGGCGCGGCGCGCGGCCGGCACCCACGCGCGCCGGTGCAAAACCGAGCGCGGCGCCGAATGCCCGCCTGCCCGAGCCGCTATCGGTCGCTGATCGAAAAGGCGGCCGCCGCCAGCCAGCCGCCCTTCCCCGCGTTACGCCGCGGCCGCTTCGGCCCAAGGCGGCCGGAAATCCTGGCCGAGATGCTGGCTGATCGCCGCATCGAGCCGCTCGACCGCGTCCCGCTCGATCCGCGTGATGCCCGGATGCCAGATATCGACCAGCAGGCAAACCCGCGGCTCGTCGCTGTCGTTCCAGCTCTCGTGCTCGAACGTATCGTCGAAAATGATCGCGCGCCGGTCCGGCCACTCGCGCGTCTCGTCGCCGACGCGCAGTCGCGAGCCGTGCGGCACGATCAGCGGAAGCTGGCAGGTCAGCTTGAGATTGGTCGTGTCCGAATGCGGCGGGATCCGCGTGCCGCCCTGGATCACCGAAAAGATGAACGCGCCGCTCGGGCTGAGGAAATCCTGCACCTCGCGCATCAGCGCCGCGGTGCGCGGGCAGCGGCGGCAATTCTCCTCGACCTCGGGCTCGCCCTTGCGCCGGAAATAGAACGACCCCCAGTCGTTGCGCCGGATCGACTCGAACCGTCCCGCCACCTGCTCTTCGTACGGCAGCAGCATCGGCGTGGTCACCTGCGCGAGAAACTCCTCGCGCAGCACGTCGACCGACGCCTCGAGCGTCGACGTGAACGCTTCGAGCTCCGGATAATCGGACGCCTCGTACCACGGCTTTCCGTCGAGCCCCGGGAAATAAAACAGCAGCGGCCGCTGATGTTTCGGCAACACGGGCAACGGAACCCGCCCCGTATTGATGTCGACGAACGCGATCACGCGTTCGAGCTCCGCCCTCCCGTACTGCGACACGAGCGCATCCAGCGTGTCGTGAATCGCATTGCGCATCTCCTGTTTCAAAGTCGCTCTCCTTGGCTATCGTGGGGTGACAAACGAAAAAGATTGCCGCTACCGCATGACGCATCGCACCTGAATCGAACCGGCGCGCCCGGCGCTACACGCGCGCGGTCGCCTTCGCCTCTTCCACCGGGTCGGCGGTCCAGCCGCCGATCGTGGCGCCGTATCCGGACGCCGCCGCGACCAGCACGCCGACGCCGCACCACACCGCCTGCACGCCCCACTGGCTGACCAGGTAGCCGAGCAGGACCGACGCGATCATGCTGCCGAGCTGGAACACCAGCGAGAAGAACGAGACGGCGCGCGATCGCAGCGCATCGGGCGTGCGGTGATGCAGCACCGCGTTGACCACCGCGCCGGCGATGCCGAGGCACAGCGCGACCCCGCTCAGCACGACGCCGAACGCGACGACGTGATTCGCCCAGCGCGTCAGCACGAGGCTCACGGCGAGCCCGGCGAACGGCAGCGTCACGGCGAGCGCCGGCCGCGCGGCGCATTGCTTCATCACGCGATACGACACCCAGCCGCCCGCGCCCTTCACGACCAGCATCAGCGTGAGGAACAGGCCGAACGCCCAGGTCGCGCCATGCATCGGCACGAGCGTCTTCAACACGACCGGCCAGTAGCTCTCCAGCACCGACACGACGCCGCCGAGCAGCATGCAGAGCAGGATCAGCGGCCGCACCGCGCCGCCATGCCACGTGAACCGGACCAGTTCGCGAAGATCGTCGAGGATCCTGCCGGCCGGCACCGCCTCGTGCGGCGCCTGCTCCGCCTCGGCGAAAAACCACGACGTGAGGCCCAGCAGCACGATGAACAAGCCGCATGCGAGCGCGAGGCCGATCTTGTACGGGTTGTCGAACAGCCGGCTGCCGACCAGGTCCGGGAGCAGGCCGCCGACCAGCGACATGCTCGCCAGCCCGAGCGCGGAGGCCAGCTCCGCGCGGCCGAGAAAATACGGAATCCGCTTCGTTTCGCCGTGCTCGCGCAGCAGGCCGACATACCATGCGTCGACGGTCCCGGAACTCATCGCGCGCGCGATGCCGAAGCTCGCCGCCGCGAGGTACAGCATCGGCTTCTGGCTGAAGCACAGCATCAGCGCGCAGCCGACGCTGTTCATCAGCAGCGATACGCGGTAGGTCCGGATGCGACCCACGCGGTCGGCCATCGCGCCGAACGGCAGCTCCAGCGCGATGGTCGACAGGCTGAACAGCGCCGCGTAAAGCCCGATCTCGAACAGCGTGAAATGGTTGTGCAGCAGGAACAGCGTGACGACCGGCAGCACGAGGCCGAAGGTGCCCCACAACGCCGCCTGCTGCAGGCAGTACCGCAGGTGGACGGTCATCGGCCGTCCTTGTCGCCGGACTCGAGCAGCAGGTACTCGCCGTCTTCCGCGCTGCCGGCGCCGATCTCGACGAAGCCGCACGCCGCATAGAACGCCCGCGCCGGCACGTTGGCGCGCAGGCACTTGAGCCGATAGCGGGTGGCCGGCCAGCCCGGCAGCGCGCGCAGCAGCGCGCGGCCGACGCCGCTTCGGTGGTGCGGCCGGGACACGTGCAGGTGATGGATGAAATGGTCGGGCTCCCAGACCGACACGAAGCCGGCGAGCCGCCCGCTTCCGTCGTCGGCGACCCTCAGCCGCTCGCCTTCCGTCTGGGCCTCGAAGTCGGCCAGCTGGAACGCGCCGGCCGGCAGCCAGACGAAGGTCTCGCGGCGCGAGTGCAGGAACAGCTCGCGCAGGGCCGGCATATCGGCGGCCACTGCGTCACGTACGGTGATCTTCATGATTCGCTTCCCTTGCAGCGGTCGTGGTTGCGGGGCCGGCGCAGCCCGGCAGGCTCGCCATCACGTCGGCGACGAAGCGTTCGGTGTCCCAGCTGTGGTCCACCGTCGCGCCCAGCCGCGTGATGACCGCGCGGCACGACGGCACGATCACCACCAGTTGGTGATTGAAGCCGTCCATCATCATCAGGTCCTCCGGCAGCGACGGAAACCGGCGCGCGCCGCCGGCGCCGGCATTCAGCCACAGATGCGCGCCGAGCCGGCCGTCGTGCCGTGTCGCGTCGGGCGTCGCCATGAACCGCACCCAGTCCTCGTCGACGATGCGCGCGCCGCGCCATACGCCGTGCTGCAGGATCAACTCGCCGAGCCTCGACCAGTCCCGCGCCGATGCCAGCATGTAGCTGCTGCCGACCAGCGTGCCCGACGCGTCGGGCTCCATCATCGCGGTGCGGATGCCGAGCGGCTCGAACAGCCGCGCCCGCGCGAACGGCACGACGTCGAGCGGCCGCGGCGAGACCGCGCGCGCGATGATCTTCGCGACCAGCACGCTGCCGCCGCTCTGGTAGTCGACCTCGCGGCCGGGCGCGACCTTCAGCGGCCGGCTCGCGACGAAGCGCGCCATGTCGGTCGACTGGTACAGCATCTTCGTCGTGTCCGAACCGGGCAGATAGCCTTCCTGGTAGTCCAGCCCGCTCGTCCATTGCAGCAGGTTGCGCAACTGGATCGCCTGGCGCGGATCGCCGGACGACGCCCAGTCGTCCAGCAGGCGATCCTGCGCGAGCGTCAGCTTGCCGTCGCGGACCAGTACGCCCGCCAGCAATCCGATGACGGTCTTCGTCATCGACCAGCCGAGCAACGGGGTGTCGGCCGTGACGCCCGGCGCGTACCGCTCGCCGACGAGCTGGCCGTCCTGCCGCACGACCACCGCCAGCGTGTTGCGCAGCGATCCGGGCGCCGGCTCCGCCACCGCGCGATCCAGCACGGCGCGCAGCGCCGGCGGCGGATCGGACGGTGCGGCATCGTCGAGGTTGTCGGCCCCGGCCGCCGCGCCCGGCAGCGCGAGGCCTTCGCCCTCCACGCGCAACGCGTCGAGCGCGTCGGCCGGCGCGATCGTGCAGCCGAGGCCCGGCCGGTACAACGCGACCGTCGAGCGCAGCACGCCGAGCCCGGCCGCCTCGACGGTCTGCCGCGCACGGTCGATCCGGTACGTGACGAAGTCGAACAACGGGTTGATCGGCCGCACCTCGCGCGCGAACACGGTGCGCGCATCGCCGTCGCTGCCGGCGCCGCCGGCGAGCACGCGCACGCACAGGTAATGCGATGCATAGCCGGTCGCGGCGGGCAGCGCCCAATACAGCAGGCCCACGGCAACGGCCAGCAACAGCATGACGGCGACGGCGAGAATCTTGACGGCGGTAGCGACACGGGACGGACGACGATCCGGCATGGGGGAGGGTTTCCTGGTTCGACGATTGGACGAGACGATGCGGGCGGCCCCGCGGCCGCCCGCGCTCAAAGGACGATTTCCTTCTTCAGGTACAGCCGCTCGGACTGGATGTCGTGCGCGTGGCAGCGGGCGATCAGCTTGTCCGATTCGACGATCGGCAGCGAGGTCGGCGCGTATTCGATGCTGGAGATGAACTTGAGCCACGGCTCCGCGCCCATCGCGTAGACGAACACCTGGCGCGGCGCGAAGCACTCGACCAGCGGCCACGCGCGTTCGCAATCGGAGCCGTTCAGGCGGCGGTTCTGGTCGAACTGCCGCCCGAGCGGCTCGTTCAGGAGCGCGCCGTACAGCCAGGACATCGGCGCGCCTTCGCATTCCATGCCGATGAACAGCGTGCCGATCCGGCCGATGCGCCGCGCGATGCGCTGGTACAGCTCCGGCTGCAGGTTGTTCGAGTCGGCCGCGAACAGCATGCTCTTGCCGTCCACCTTCAGCGCGAACGCCATCTTCGCGGCGATATGCAGATCGCCGTGCTCGCCGAGGAACGGCAGCGCGACGATCTCGCCGCCGGGCACGGGCACGATGTCCAGCTCGCCGACCTCGATCACCCGCTCGAACCCGCACGCTTCGAGCGCGAGCCGGATCGACGGGTCTTGCAGGAAGCCGCCGTGGCTGCGCGGCACCACCAGCGTGCCGATCCGGTGCCGTAGCTGCAGCAGGCTCTCGAGCACGATGTGATCCTGGTGGTTGTGGGTCAGCAGCACGTAATCGATGCGCTCGGGCAGATCCGCGAACGTGAACGGATCGTCGCCCTGGCCGAGCGGATAGCCGACGATCGGATCGGTCAGCAGCGAGAATGCCGCGGTTTCGACCAGGACCGTCGCATGGTTGAAGTAGCGCACCCGCACCGGCTGCCCGCGCGCCGGTGCCGCCGGCGGGCGCGGCGGCGGCGCGTCGGTGAACCAGGTTTCGAGCGCCGTGCGCCGCGCGGCGCCGCCCTCCGCGTGCGCGAGCAGGCGGTCGACCAGGTCCGGCGCGGCGCCGGTGTGGCGGGCCGCGAACAGCTCGTCGTACAGCGCGTCGCGAAACGGCAGGCGAATCTGCACCATGTGCTCGTCCGGAAAGCGCGGCGTGCTCAGCATGAAGCTCCGGTCGTCGCTGGTGGCGAGAAAGCCGTTCACACTCTGCAGCGCGTCGAGGTAGCCGGCGCTGTCGTACAGCAGCCGCTCGAACAGCCGGTACGACGCGTGGCCGCGCAGGTCGTAGCCCAGCTCGACGAATCCCTTCAACGGCTCGGGCACCTTCGCATACAGCGGCGACAGCGTATCGCCGCCCCCTTCCCGCGCGAGCAGTTCGTCGAGCTCGCGCAGCGCGTCCGCCAGCGCCAGCAGCGGCGCGGCGCGCGTGCGGGTCTCGCGGATCAGCGCGTCGACCGCCGGCACGCGCTCGCGGCCGCCGTTGAGAAACGGGCCGCCGGCCATCTTCGCGGCGGAACGCCGATGCAGCTCCGGCGCGCGGATGAAGGATTCCATGATGCGCAGATGCACCTGCTTCATCACCAGCGCGCAGGTCGCGGGCTGCAGCAGGAAAGTCCACGCATACCATTGATTGATCAGCGGTTCGAAGACGACGTTCGGTTTCAGGTAGATCTGGGTCATGTCAGGAATGATCGTGTTCGACTACGGGAACGGCTGCGTCGGCGACGTGCGCGAGCGCGGCCTCCATGTGTTCGCGCCACCGGCGCAGCAACTGTTCGGCGGTGGACCGCGCGTGGACGGCGTCGCTGTAGCGGCACTCGAACGCGAGTTCGCCGTCGCCCGCGACGCAGACGAGGTTCAGCAGGTGCGAACGTTCGTCGGTGGCCGCGCGGTCCGCGCCCACCGCCTCGGTGGCGGCGGAGAACCATGCGGACGGACGCGCGGCGGCCGCCGATACGAAATCGACGCTGACCTGCGGCTGCACGCAGCGCCGCCACGCGTCGGGATCGACGCCGGCGGGCGGCGGCAGGCCTGCCCCGCCCAGCGCCGCCAGCGGCAGCGCGGCGAGCGTCGCCTCCCATTCGCGCAGCGCGGCGACGCTCGGCACGCCGGCGTGATGCGGCAACAGCAGCGGCACGTCGCAGACGAAGCAGCCCACCGCGCGCTCGACCGCCGGCCCGTCGTCGAGCCAGTCGCGGCCGTGCCGGCCGAGATCGGCGACGACCGCGCCGCCCGCCCAGTCGGTAAGCGCGCGCGCCGCCGCCGCGATCGCGACGGTGGCGGCCTTCACGCGCAGACGCTGCGGCACGACGGCCAGCAACCGTCGCGCGGCCTCGCCCGTCAGCCGGTCGCGCACGACCTGCTGGCTCGCCTCGGTGTTCGCGCCGGCTGCTGCGTGCCGATCCCGCGGCAGCGCGACGTTGGCCGCCAGCGGCGCGAAGTACGCGGCGGTTTCGCCCGCCTGCCGCGCGGCCGCAATACGTGCGTCCAGCGCGCGAAGATAGGCCGGATAGGCCAGCGTCGGCGCGGCCACCGCCGGCGTCCGGCCGTTCGCATGCGCCGCATACGCATTGGCGAGGTCGTCCAGCAGCACCGCCCAGCCATGGCTGTCCGCGACGAGGCCGTGCACGACGAGCAGCAGCCGGTCGCCGGCCGCGCCGCATCGGTAGTGCGCGACCCGCACCAGCGGCCCTTGCGCGAGATCGAAGCCCTGCTGCAGCGTCGTGCTGTGCGCGACGATGAAGCGCGCCGCCTCGTCCGCCGCGAGCGCGTGGCTGCTGAAGCAGCGCTGCACGGCGTCCGCGTCCGCGGGCGCGACACGGCCCGACAGCGCGCCGCGATCGAATACGCAGCGCAGCCCCGGATGCGCGTCGAGCAGCGAGCGCAGCGCCGCCCGCAGCGCGTCGGCGTCGAGCGGTTGCGCCGCCCGAACGAGCAACGCGCGGTTCCAGTGGTGCGCATGCGGGCGCTGCAGCACGCGCCTTTGATACGGCGTCAGCGGAAACGCGGACCCATCGTGCGCGTCCGGTCGCGCCGCCAGCGGCCGCAGGCAATCGGCCAGGTCCGCGAGAGTCGGGCTCGCGAAGAAATCCTGCGGATCGACCGTCCAGCCGGCCCGGTTCAGCTGCGCGACGGCCCGCAGCACCAGGATGGAGTCGCCGCCCAGCCCGAAGTAGTTGTCGTCGCGGCCGATCCGCTCCAGCCGCAGCACGTCGCGCAGCACCGTCAGCAGCGCGCGCAGCGGCGGCGTGTCGTCGCCCTCCGCGGCCGCGGCCGCGTCCGCGTCCGGCAGCACCGCCGTCGCTACCCACTGGCGATCGATCTTGTCGCCGGACGTCTTGGGCAGCGACGGCACGATCGCCAGCGCATGCGGCACCAGATGCGCGGGCGCGATGCGGCGCAGCGCGCGCAGCCGCTCGCGCGCCGCCTCGCGTGACGTGTCCGCCGCCCCCGACGCGTCGGTGTCGACGACGATGAACGCCTCCAGGCGCGGCGCCGGCGCGTCGGGCCCGCCCGACAGCCGCACCGCGGCCTCGCGCACGCCGTCCTGTTCGAGCAGCAGCGCTTCCACTTCGGCCAGCTCGACACGAACGCCGCGCACCTTGATCTGGCGATCGCTGCGGCCGAGGTAGATCAGCGCGCCCGTCCCGTCGCGCCGCACGAGGTCGCCGGTGCGATACATGCGCGCACCCGGCCGTCCGGCGAACGGATCGGGCAGGAACGCGGCGGCCGTCTGGCCGGGCCGGCCCGGGTAGCCGCTCGCGAGCGCACTGCCGCCGAGGTAGAGCTCGCCGCGGCACAGCGGCGGCACCGGCTGCAGGTGCGCGTCGAGTACATAAGCCGTGGTGCCGGGCAGCGGCGCGCCGATCGGCACGTCGCGTTCATCCGGCCGCGCGTCGGCCGGCACGTCGTGCACGACGGACGTGATCACGCTTTCCGTCAGCCCGTACGCGTTCATCAGCGCCACACGGCCGCCCGTCACGGCGCGCCATGTCTGCACCGCGGCGAGCGGCACCGTCTCGCTGCCCGTCACGACCAGCCGCAGCCGCGTGGGCAGCGCGGCCTCGCCGAGACCGAGCGCACGCACCCATTCGCGCCACAGCGACGCGGGCAGGTTGAGCACGGTCGCGCGCTGTGCGTCGAGCAGGCCGCTGAACGCGCCGAACGTCGGCCACGCCGCGCGCTCGAGCAGCAGCAGGCAGGCGCCAGAGGACAACGTCGTGAAGATTTCCTCGATCGACACATCGAACACGAGCGACGAGAACTGCACGACCCGGTCGTCGGCCGTCATGCGATACGCGGCGCACAGCGCCTGGATCTTGTGCGCGACCGCCCGATGGCTGACGTCGACGCCCTTCGGCACGCCGGTCGAGCCGGACGTGAACAGCGTATAGGCGGCCTGTTGCGGATCGATACGTGCGGGCGGCGCGCCGGCGGGCACGTCGCCGAGCGCGGCGAACGCGATCGCCGCGCATCCGGGCCACGTCGGCGGGGCCGCCGCCGCATCGTGCACGAGCAGCACCGGCGCCGCTTGCGACAGGATCGCGTGATGCCGCGCGGCCGGCGCGGCGGGATCGAGCGGCAGGTACGTCGCCCCGATGCGCAGCACGCCGAGCAGCGACACCAGTGCGTCGAGCCCCATCGGCAAGCACAGCGCGACGCGATCGCCGGCGCGGACGCCGCGCGCGTGCAGCGCGCCCGCGACCTGCTCCACCCGAGCCCGCAACGCCGCGTAACTGAGCGTCTCGTGCGCGGTCGCGACCGCCGGCGCGGCGTTGGCGTCCGTCAGCGTGCCCGACAGCAGCGACACGAGGTCGGACGCCGCCCACGACGACACGTCGGCCACCCCGGCTGCCGCCTGCCAGGCCTGCCGCTGCGCGGCCGACAGCACGCCCGCGTCGCCGAGCGGCGCATCGTCCGGCAGCGTCAGCAGCAGGTCGAGCGCGGCCTGGAACTGTTCGATCACCTCGTCGGCCTCGCCCCGCTCCAGCGCGCCGTCGCGCGTCAGCAGCACGCCGCCGTAGCCCGCGCCGTCGCGATGCAGGTTCATCGTCAGGTCGTATTCGGTTTCCGTTTCCGGCGTGTCCTCGAACGCGACGTCCAGCCCGCCGATCCGCACCTGGCGAACCGGCGCCTCCTGCATCGAGAACACCACCTGGAACAGCGGCGTCAGCGACGTGTCGCGCGGGCCCGCGAAGCGCTCGACCAGCTTTTCGAACGGATAGTCGTGGTGCGCGTGCGCGGCCATCACGCAGTCGCGCACCCGCTCGATCCACGCCCGCGCGCGGCTGGCGGCCGGGAACGCCACGCGCAGCGCCAGCAGGTTGACGAAAAAGCCGACGAGCCCTTCGGTGCGGCTCGACGCGCGGTTGGCGACCGGCGAGCCGACCACCAGGTCGCGCTGCCCGGTGCGCCGCGACAGCATCAGCAGGAACGCGGACAGGAACACGACGTACGGCGTCGTCCGCAAGCGCCGCGCCAGCGCGTCGACCTGCCGCGCACGCTCGGCGTCCACCGCGACGCGGCCGCTGTGCGCGAGACGCCCCGGCGTGCGCGCGCGGCGTCGATCGCCGCCGAGGTCGAGCACCGGCGCGCCGTCCAGGTGCGCCCAGAACGCCTCGTGGGCCGCGTCGTGCCCGGCGGCGAACCGCGTCGCCTGCTCCTCGCTGTAGTCCGCGTAATTCCACGCGGGCGGTGCGGTATCCAGCGCGCCGCCCTGGCTCGCCGCGCCGTACAGCGACGCGAGATCCTGCGCGATCAGCCGGAACGACCAACCGTCGACGACGATGTGATGGAACGACATCAGCAGGCACGCGTGGCGCGGCCCGAGTTCCAGCAGTCGTGCGCGAAACAGCGGCGGCCGCGCGAGATCGAACGGCTCCGCCCGCAGCGCATCGCGATGCCGCGCGATGAACGCGTGCAGGGCGTCGTCCGTGCCGCCTGCGTATGCGTGGATCGACAGCGCGATCGTCGCGTCGGCATGCACGTGCTGCTCGCCGCCGCCGTCCGGTCCTTCGTGGAACGACGTGCGCAGCACCGGATGGCGCGCGACCAGCCCCGCGAGCGCCGCGTGCAGCGCGGCGCGGTCGAGGTCGCCGTGCAGATGCAGGCATTGCGGCAGGTGGAAGACCGAACCGCCCATGCCGAGCCGTTCGAGCGTCCACAACCGGCGCTGCTGGAACGACATCGGCGCGCGGCGCGGCCCGGCGGCCGGCAGGCCGGCCGGTATCGTCGCCGCCGGCATGGCAGGCGGCGTCGGTTCGGACTGCACGCGAATCGCGCTGGCGAGCCCGTCGATCGTCGGCGCGCCGAAGAACGCCGCGAGCGTCAGCTCCACGTTCAGCCGCTCGTGAATTCTCGTGAGCACGCGCCCGGCGAGCAGCGAATCGCCGCCCAGCTCGAAGAAATCGTCGGTCGGCGCGATCCGCTCATGGCCAAGGCACTCGGTCCAGATACGCGTCAATGCATGCCGCACGTCGTCGATTTCCGCCGAGGCGACAAGCGGAGTCTCGACCGCGACCGGCGCGGCAACCGCGGCAATCGACGGCGCCAGTGCCTCCGGCTGCACGCGCGCGACGTGCTGGGCGGGCAGCCAGTGACGCGTCCGCTCGAACGGATAGCCCGGCAACGGCAGGCGCTTGCGGCGCTCGCCCGCGTAGGCGTCGCGCCGTGTCAGCCGCGCGCCCTTCGCCCATAGCCGCCCGTAGCCGGCGAGCAGCGTCGCCATCGTGCGCGGCGTACGCTCCGTGAAGCTCGCCAGCACCGCGTCGGCCGGCGCGCAGCGATGCGCGCGCACCAGCGCCGCCAGCACGTCGCGCGGGCCGATCTCGACCCACAGCGCGTCGCCCAGTGCCGCCAGCGTTCGCACGCCCGCCGAGAAGCGCACCGTGCCGAGCACGTGCGCGGCCCAGTACGCCGGATCGGTGGCGCGCGGCGCGTCCAGCAGCGTGCCGTCGAGGTTGGAGATCAACGGGATGCGCGGCGCATGCAGCGCCATCGTCGCGGCATGCGCGTGCACACGTGCCGCCGCGTCCGTCATCATCGGCGAGTGGAACGCATGCGACGACGCGAGCCGCGCATGCGCGACACCCCCGTCGCGCAACCGCGCCGCGAACGCGTCGACCGCGTCCACCGGGCCGGACACCACGCATTGCAGCGGCCCGTTGACCGCCGCGAGGGCGAGCGTCGGCGGCAGTTGCGCGGCCAGTTCGTCTTCCGCGATCGATATCGACAGCATCGCGCCGGCCGGCTGCGCCTGCATCGCCGCCGCGCGCGCCGCCACCAGGGCGACCGCGTCGTCGAGCGAGAACACGCCCGCGCAGCACGCGGCGACCAATTCGCCGAGGCTGTGGCCGATCAGGTAGTCCGGCGTCACGCCCAGCGCGGCCCACGCCTGATACAGCGCGTACTCGTACGCGAACAGCAGCGGCTGCACCAGCGCGGTGTCGATGGTGCTCGCGTCGCCCAGCAGGTAAGGCTCGAGCGCGAGCCCGGCCGTGCTCGCGAACCGCGCGCACACCTGGTCGAGCGCCGCGCGGAACACCGGATTCTCGCGATGCAGGTCGCGCGCCATCCCGGCGGCCTGTGCGCCCTGCCCGGTGAACAGGAAAATCACCGGACGCGCGGGCGGCGCGTCGTCGGCGAGCGGCGACACGCCCGCGGCCAGCGCGTCGAGCGCCGTATCGCGCGACTCGGCGACCACGAACGCGCGGCACGCATGGTCCTGCCGGGCGGCCTGCAGCGTGTACGCGACGTCGGCCAGCGCCCATTCCGGGTGGCGGCGCAGCGCGGCGGCGAGGCCGTCCGCCGCACGCCGCAGCCCGTCGGGCGTGGCGGCCGACAGCCGCAGGCAATGCGCGGCGGCGGCCGTCGGCGCGTCCGCCTCGGGCGGCGCGGCTTCCAGGATCACGTGCGCGTTGGTCCCGCCGATGCCGAACGAACTGACGGCCGCGCGGCGCGGCGCGCCGCCGTCCGGCCAGTCGGTCGCTTGCGCGGTGATGCGGAAGGCCGCGTCGTCGAGTTCGAGCAGCGGGTTGGGCGTGTCGAAGTGCAGCGTGCCCGGCACCTTGCCGCGCTCGAGCGCGAGCGCCGCCTTGATCACGCCCGCGAGCCCGGCCGCGCTGTCCAGGTGCCCGACGCTCGTCTTGACCGCGCCGAGCAGGCGCGGCGCATGGGCCGGATGCTGGCCGTAGGTCGCCTTCAGCGCGGCCATTTCGATCGGGTCGCCGAGCAGCGTGCCGGTGCCGTGCGTCTCGACATAGCCGACCGACGCGGCGTCCACGCCCGCGTCCGCCAGCGCGGCGCGAATCACCCGCGCCTGGCCGGCGGGGCTCGGCGCGGTGTAGCCGGCCTTGTCGTGACCGTCGTTGTTGATCGCGGAGCCCTTGACGATCGCATACACGTGATCGCCGTCGCGGCGCGCGAGGTCGAGCCGCTTCAGCACGACCGCACCCGCGCCGCTGCCCTCCACGGTGCCGCTCGCGGCCGCGTCGAACGCGCGGCAATAGCCGTCCGCGGAAAAGATCCCGCCGGTACGGTGCAGATAGCCCGGCACGCCGTCGACGCCGATCGACGCCGCGCCCGCGAGCGCGAGTTCGCAGTCGCCCTGCGCGACCGCGCGCGCGGCCATGTGCAGCGCGACCAGCGACGTCGAGCACGCGGTGTTCAGCGTGACCGCGGGGCCGGTGAGATTCAGCCGGTAGGCGATCTGCGTCGCGGGCTGGTTCAGCACGTTGATCTGGTACAGCCCGAGCGCGTCGACCGCGTCGCGGTTGCCGAGCACGTGGTTCGCGAGGTACTGGCTCGCGCCGACGCCGACGTAGACGCCCACGTCGCGCGCGGGCCCGGGCCCGGCGTAACCGGCGTCCTCGAGCGCGCGATAGCTTTCCTCGATCAGCTTGCGCTGCTGCGGATCCATGATCTCGGCTTCGCGCGGCGTATAGCCGAAGAAGGCGGCATCGAAACAGTCCGGATCGCGAATCAACCCGCGCGCGGCGACGAAGCGCGGATTGCCGAGCAGCGCGTCCGGCACGCCGAGCGCGCGCAGCCGCGCGTCGTCGAGCCGGGTGATGCCGTCCTCGCCCGCGAGCAGCATGCGCCAGAACTGCTCGACGTCGTCCGCGCCCGAGACGGCAGCGCTCATCCCGATGATCGCGACGTCGCGACTGCCGACCTCCGACGCGCGCGCGGCCTCGGCCATGCCGCCGGCTTCGGCCGCCCGTTCGCCGGACGCGGACAGCCAGTCGGCCAGCGTGCGAATCGTCGTGTAGCGGAACAGGTGATCGATGTCGACGTCGCGACCGAATTCGCCGCGCAGCCGCGCCTGGCACTGGATCAGCGCGAGCGAATGCCCGCCGGCGTCGAAAAAGTTGGTGTCCGGATCGATCTCGGCGAGGCCGAGCACGTCGCGCCAGATCGCCGCGACCGCGGCCTGCGCATCGCCGGGCGCGCGGCGCGCGGCGTTGGCGGGGGCGGCGGAGACGGCGCGCTCGGCGACAACGCTCGCCGCCTCGAGCGGCCAGTCGGCCAGCCGGAGGCGATCGATCTTGCCGCTGCCGGTCCTCGGCATCGCGTCGAGCACGACGATCCGGTCGGGCACCATGTACGGCGGCAGCGCCTGTTGCGCATGCGCCTTCAGCGCGCCGTCCGGCAGCGTGCCCGCCGCCTGCACGAACGCGCAGAGCACGGCGCCTGCGTTACCCGAACGCGCCAGCACCGCGACCTTGGCGACGCCCGGATGGCGGCCCAGCACCGATTCGACTTCGCCCGTCTCGATGCGGAAGCCGCGCACCTTGACCTGCTGGTCGTCTCGGCCCACGAATTCGATGTCGCCGTGCCGATCGAAGCGGGCCAGGTCGCCGGTGCGATACAGCACGCGATCCGCGTCGCCCGTCGCATACGGGTTCGGCACGAAGCGCTCCGCGCTCAGTTCAGGCCGGTTCAGGTAGCCCGACGCCAGCGCGCGCCCGCAGAGGTACAGCTCGCCCGTCACGCCGATCGGCAGCCGGGCGAGTTCGGGCGACAGGATATGCGTGCCGACGTCGCCCACCGCGCGGCCGATCAGCACCGGGCCGCTCGCGCAGCGCCACACGGTGGCGTAGATGCTGGCCTCGGTCGGGCCGTATGCGTTGAACAACGGCGCATGCGGCAGCACGCGCGCCGCCAGCTCGACGGTCGCGGGCAGCAGCGGCTCGCCGGCGGCGAACACCGCGCGCAGCGGGCTCGCCGCGCCGGCGTCGAGCGATTGCAGGAACAGGTGCAGCATCGACGGCACGAAATTGACCACCGTCACGCGATGCTGCTCGATCGCGCGCTGCAGGTAGCGTGGATCGTACTGGCCGTCCGGCCGCGCGATCACGATCGCGGCGCCCTTCATCAACGGCCACAGCATTTCGGTGAGCGACACGTCGAACGATTGCGCGGTCTTCCACAGCACGCGGTCGCCCGCGGCGAGCGGATAGGTGTCGGCAAGCGCGTCGAACAACGCGAGGATGCCTTCCTGGCGGCACGGCACGCCCTTCGGCGTGCCGGTCGAGCCGGACGTATAGAGGATGTAGGCGGGCGCTTCGGGGCTGACGCGCGGCGCGGCGGCCAAGGTGGCGTGGCCCGTTTCCGCCAGCGCCGCCAGCTCGACGAAACGCACGCCGCACGCACGCAGGCAGGCGGGCGCGGCGGCATCGCCGACGATCGCCGCCGGGCGCGCGTCGTCCACCATGAAGCGATGGCGCGCTTCCGGCAACGCGGGATCGAGCGGCAGATACACGGCGCCGATCCGGAACAGCGCGAGCACCGTCTGCAGCGTCGCCGCCGAGCGGCCCGCGCATACCGCCACGACGTCGCCCTGCCGCACGCCCAGCGCGGCGAGCGCCGCCGCGCGCCGGTCGCACTGCTCGAGCAGCGCCGCATAGGTCGTCTCGCCCGCGTCGTCGATCAGCGCGACGGCGTCCGGTGCCGCGGCCACGCACGCGGCGAGACGCTCGCCGACGCTCGCGCTCACCGGCAGCCCGGGCTTCGGCGTCGCCCAGTCGTCGAGCCGCGCGAGCGTGGCCGGCAGCAGCCACGTCGCCGCGGGCGCACCGGCGAGCCGCCGCAGCGCTTCGTGCTCGGCGTGCACGATGTCTTGCGCGTCGTCACGCCGCAGGCTGTCGGCCCGGTAGCCGACGATGCAGCGCAGCCGCTGGTCGCTCGCGGAAACGGAGAAATCGACCTGCACCGGAAAACTGTTGACCGCGTGGCCGTCGCGGCCCGCCAGCATCCGCACGTCCGCGTCGTCCAGCTCGCGCAGCACGTGAAAGCTCGTGAAATTGAACAGCACCTCGCCGAGCTCGATCCCGCCGTTGTCCTGCCGGATCTGCTGCGACGGATAAAAACGGTGCCGGAAAATGCCCGACTCGATTTCGAACACCTGCCGCACCTGCGCGACCGGCGACGCGTCGCCGTCGAGCGCCGCGCGCACCGGCACCGAGTTCAGGAACAACCCGACCGCGCGCTCCGCATCCTCGGTCTCGGGCCGCACGTGCGTCACCATCGACGTCAGCACGTCGCGCCGCCCGCTCAGCGCCTGCAGCGCGCGCAGGTGGGCGGCGAGCAGCACGCTCTTGAGCGGCACGTTCGCGTCGCGCGCGAGCGCACGCAGCGCCGCCTCCAGTTCGGCGGGGATCTCGACCTCCAGATAATCCACGCGCTCGTCTGCCGCGTCGTCCGTCAGCGGCGCGCGGCGCAGCGACAGCGCCTGTGCGCCGTCGAGCTGGCCGCGCCAGAAATCGCGCTGGGCCGGATCGGCGAGCGCGGCCTGTTCGCGCTCGATGAAATCGCGGTAACCGGCCTGCACCGGTTCGTCGTTCTGCCCCTCCTGCCCGCTCTGCCCGTGTTGCGCGCCCGCCAGGCCCGCCGTGTAGAGCCGGATGAATTCGGCGGTCAGCGCGGCCTCGCTCCAGCCGTCGAGTATCGCGTGATGAAAACTCCAGACCAGCTTGAAGCGCTGCGCGGCCAGCTTGAACACGAAGCAGCGGAATAGCGGCGCGGCGGCGACGTCGAACGCGGCGAACCGCTCGCCGTCCATGAACGCGGCGATCCGGGCGGCCTGCGCCGCCGCATCGAGTTCGGTCAGGTCGGTGACCGCCAGCGAAATGCGCGCCGTGTCGAACACGAGCTGCAGCGGCACGCTGAACCCTTCCATCCGCAGCGCGGTGCGCAGCGCCGGATGACGCGCCGACAGCCGGTCGAGCGCATGCGCGAGGCAGGCTTCGTCGTACGCATACGCGACCTCGTAGCCGATCACGTCGTGGTACAGGCTCGAGCGCTCGTGCCGGCGGCTGTGATAAAGCATCCCCAGTTGCAGGCGGCTGAGCGGATACGCGTCGACGACGCCGGCCGGCAGCCGCGCGCGGTCCGCGTCGCTCGTCAGCGGCGCCCGCGGTGCGGCGGCCTCGGCCGGCGCGCTCGCCTCCGCACCTGCGCCTGCGCCTGCGCCGATGCCAGTGCCGGTGCCGGCGCCGGCGCCGCGCTGCCGTTCGATGTGCTCGCCCAGCGTACGCACGCTCTGGTGGACGAACAGGTCCTGGATCTCGAATTCGAGCCCGTGGCGCTGCGCCTGCGCCTTCAGCCGGATCGCCAGCAGCGAATCGCCGCCGAGATCGAAGAAACCGTCGTCGAGGCCGAAGCCGCCGCGGCCCAGCACGTCTTCCCACAACGCGCGCAGGATGCGCTGCGTGTCGGTCAGCGTCTCGGGCGCCGTTGCCGCGGCCGCCTGCGCAGGCGCGAGCCGCGCGAGCGCGGCCCGGTCCACCTTGCCGTTGGCCGTCAGCGGAATGTGCGGCACCGCGTGGAAACGCGCCGGCACCAGGTGATCCGGCAGCGATGCCCGCAACTGCGCGCGCAGGCCGGCTTCGTCCGGCACGTCCGCGCCGGTGCCCGGGCTGGCGGTCCAGTACGCGACGAGCTGCTTGTCGCCCTGCGGCGTCGCGTCGAGCGTCACGACGGCGGCCTGCACGCCGCGGCATGCGGCCAGCGCCGCCTCGATTTCCGCCGGCTCGATCCGGTAGCCGCGCAGCTTCACCTGGCGATCGCGCCGGCCGAGGTAATGCAACGCGCCGTCATGCGCCCAGTAGCCGACGTCGCCGCTGCGGTACATGCGGGCGCCCGGCTCGCCGCCGTAAGGATCGGGCACGAACGCGGCGGCGGTCAGGTCCGGCCGGTTCGCGTAGCCGTGCGCGACGCCGAGCCCCGCGATGTAGATGTCGCCCGCCGCGCCGGGGGGCAGCGGATTCAGCGCGTCGTCGAGCACGTACACCGACGTGCCCTGGATCGGCATGCCGATCGGCACCGCGCGCCCCGCCGCCGGCGCGCCACGCACCGGGTATGCCGTCGCGAACGTCGTGGTCTCGGTCGGCCCGTAGCCGTTGACCACCTGCCCGTGTTCCAGCAGCGCGCGGGCGCGCTCCACGTGCGGCAGCGACAGCACGTCGCCGCCGCAGACAAGGTAGCGCAGCCGCCGCAGCGCGTCCGGCGCGTGATCGACCATCGCCGCGAACAGGCCGCTCGTCAGCCACAGAATCGTCACGCGCGCGTCGATCAGCAACGGCCCGAGCTGATCGAGCGACGCATCGCGTCCGGCCGGCACCACGAGCGACGCACCGTTCAGCAGCGCGGTCCAGATCTCGAAGGTCGACGCGTCGAACGCGGTCGGCGCGAACTGCAGGAACACGTCGTCCGGCGTCACGTCGAGATAGGTCGGGCGGTACGCGAGCCGCAGGATCGCCTGTTGCGGCACGATCACGCCCTTCGGGCGATCGGTGGTGCCCGACGTGTACATCAGGTACGCCGGCATCTGCGCCGGCAGCCCGCTCGCGACGAACGCGCCGTCGCGCGCGGCGATCTCGTCGTCGTGGTCCTCGAGGACGATCAGGTTCAGATAGCCGTCACGCAGCGCATCGGTGCGCGCGACCACGTCCTCGCGCGTGACGATCACGCTCGCCTGGCTGTCGTCGAGCAGGAATCGCAGCCGGTCCGCCGGATAGCGGCTGTCGAGCGGCACATACGCGCAGCCCGCGTTGAGCACCGCCAGCATCGCGACGATCAGCTCCGCGCCCGGCTCCAGACACAGGCCGACGGTCGAGCCCGGCGACACGCCGAGATCGCGCAAGTGATCGGCCAGCCGGTTCGCGCGGGCGTTCAGCGCGTGGTAGTCGAGCGTCGCGTCGCCGTGGCGGATCGCCGGGCGATCCGGATGCTGCCGCGCCAGCGCGTCGATCACCGCGCCGATCGAGTCGGGCAGCGGCTGCGCGAGCGGCCGGCGCTGCCAGCCGCGCAGCGCGTCGAGCGTCGCCGCGTCGCCGCGCGCGAGCGTGCCGAACGGCGCGTCCGGCTGCGCGGTCAGCACGTCGAGGTACTGCACATAGGTGCGCGACAGCCGCTCGATATCGGCGGCCTCGAACAGGTCGGTGCGGAACACCGTGCAGCAGCGCACGCCGTCGGACGTCAGCTCGGCGAACAGCGTCAGGTCGAACTGCGCGTAGCGGTACAGGTCGTCGCGCACCGTCATCGCCGGCATCCCGGCCGCCGTCGCCGGCTCGGCGGCGCCGGGCACCGCGCCTTTCGTGTCCTGCAGCACGAAGTTGACCTGGAACAGCGGGCTGCGCGCGGCATCGCGCGCGACGCCGACCTGCTCGACCACCTGGTCGAACGACACCGCCTGATGCCGCAACGCATCGGCGACGGTGTCGCGCTCGCGCTCGACCAGCGCGGCGAACGTCGCGCACCCTTGCCGCGCGGTGCGCAACGCGAGCAGGTTCGCGAAGAAGCCGACGATGCGCTCGCTGCCCGGATGCACGCGGTTCGACGCGGTCGTGCCGATGCAGAAGTCGTCCTGGCCCGCGTAGTCGCCGAGCAGGCAGCGCCACGCGGCCAGCATCACCGTGAACAGCGTGCCGCCCTGCCGCCGCGCCAGCGCCTCGGCCCGCGCGCGCACGGCGGCGGGAATCGCGAAGAACACCAGTTCGCCGTCGTGCGCGCGCCGTGCCGGGCGCGGCAGCGCGAACGGCAATTCGAGCGTCGTCGCGCCCGTCAGCCGGCCCTGCCAGTAGGCGAGGCTCGGCGCGCTGTCCGCGGCGCTGCGCGCCTGCTGCCACAGCGCATAGTCCGCATACTGCGGCGCGTCGCTGGCGGGCGGCTCGGGCACGCGGCCCGCCAGCCGCGCCGCATAGGCCGACCACCAGTCGGCCAGCATCAGTTCCAGCGACCATCCGTCGACGATCAGGTGATGAGCGGTCAGCACGAGAATCTGCCGCGCGTCGCCGAGACGATGCAGCGACACGCGCAGCAGCGGCCCGTGCGCGAGGTCGAACGGCTGCGCGATTTCGGCCGTGATCGCGCGGGCGATCTCCGCGTCGGACACATCGGCCGCGTGCCGATGCACCGGCAGCGACGGGGCCAGTTCGGGATGTACGCGCTGGTACAAGTGGCCTTCGCGTTCGTCGAACGTCGTACGCAGCGCCTCGTGCCGCGCCACCACGTCGCGCAGCGCCGCCTGCAACGCGGCTTCGTCGAGCGCGCCCGGGATCTCCAGCACGTGCGGCACGTGGAAATGGCCGGCGCCGCCGCTGATCGCCATCTGCACCCACATCCGCAACTGCTCCGCCGACGCGGGCAGGTCCGCCGGCCGCGCCTGGCGAATGATCGCGTCGCGGCTGCCCGCGCCACGCTGCCTGCCGAACGCTTCGAGCAATTGGCGACGCTTGTTTTCGGTGGAATCGTTATGCGACATCAAACCAGCTCTCCCGACGATGAAAACACTGTGAGTAGTTCGTCCATGTCGTCCGGCGCGAGACGATCGAGCAGCGCGTCCAGGCGGTCCTCCTGCCGGGCCTTCTGGCCGAGCGCCACCAGCACTTGCGCGCTGAACCGGTCGAGCTGCGGTGCGCCGAACAGCAGCGGCGGCGACAGCAGCAGCCCGTAGCGGCCATTGAGGCGCCCGATCAACTGGATCGCTTGCACGGAACTGCCGCCGAGCATGAAGAAATGGTCGTCCGGCCCGATATCGGCGACGTCCAGCACGGCCGACCACTCGGCGGCGACCTCGGCCTGGAACGGCGTCTTCGCGCGCACGTCGGCGCCGTGCGCGCGCGCCTCGAGCGCCGCCTCGGCAAGCTGGGCCAGGCGCTTGCGGTCGATCTTGCCGGCCGGCAGCAGCGCGATGCGCTCCACCACGTCGATGCGCGCCGGGCGCATCGCGTCGGGCAGCCGCGCGGCCAGCTCCGCGTGCAGCGCGTCGACCGGCCAGGCGTCCCACCCCGCGGCCGGCTCGACGAATGCGTGCAGCAGCCGCACGCGGCCCTGCACCCGCACCGGCACCACCGCGCACTGCGCGATGCCCGGCAGCGCCAGCAGGCACGCCTCGATCTCGCGCAACTCGATCCGGTTACCGTTGAGCTTGACCTGCTCGTCGCGCCGGCCGAGGTAATGCAGCTCGCCGTGCTCGCCGAACATCGCGACGTCGCCGGTGCGGTACATGCGCGCGCCCGGGCGGCCCGCGTACGGATCGGGCACGAAGCTCGCCGCGGTCAGATCCGGGCGGCCGACGTACCCTTGCGCAAGGCCCGCGCCGCCGATGTAGAGCTCGCCCGCGCTGCCGGGCGCGCACGGCTCGAGGCCCGCATCCAGCACGTACAGCGACACGTTGTCGATCGGCCGGCCGATCGGCACGCCGGCGCGCGCATGAGCGTCGTCCGGCGTGCAATGCCACACGCTCACGTCGATCGCGGCCTCGGTCGGCCCGTACAGGTTGGCGAGCCGTACCCCCGGCAGCAGCCGGTGGAAGCGCTCGGCCTGCTCGGTCAGCAGCGCCTCGCCGCTGCAGACGACCAATGCGAGATCCGGGAAGACCTGCCCGGGCGTCGCATCCAGAAATGCATTCAGCATCGACGGTACGAAGTGCGCGACCGCGATGCGCGCATCGCGCAGCAGCACCGCGAGCCCGGCCGGGTCCTTGTGCAGCCCGGGCGGCGCGATCACCAGCGCATGGCCGCTCTGCAACGTCCACAGGAATTCCCAGACCGACACGTCGAAAAAGTACGGCGTCTTCTGCAGCACGCGCACCGGCGCGCTATCGGGCAGCAGCGAACCGTGCCAGTCGAGCCGGTTGACCAGCGCGCGATGGGTGTTGGCGACGCCCTTCGGCGCGCCGGTGGAGCCGGACGTGTAGATCACGTACGCGATCCCGTCCGGGTGAATGCGTTGCGGCGGCAGCGGTTCGGCGGCGAGCCAGATCGCGCGCTCGTCGAGCGCATGCCGGGCGACCGGCCCGGCGGGCAGGTTCGCCAGCAGGTGCCGCTGCGTGAGCAACAGCGCGAGCCCCGCATCGTCGACGATGCGCCGCAACCGGTCCGGCGGCGCAGCGGGATCGAGCGGCACGTAGGCCGCGCCCGCGCGCATCACCGCGACGATCGCCAGCACCATCTCCGTCGAGCGCTCGCAGCACAGCCCGACGAGCGCCCCAGGCGTCACGCCGCGCGCCGCGAGAAAGCCGGCGAGCCGGGCCGACAGCGCATCGAGTTCGCGATAGGTCAGTTGCTCCGCGCCGAACCGGACGGCCGGCGCATCCGGCGTCGCCGCGCACTGCGCGGCGAAGCGGGCCGGCCAGTCCGTCGCGTCGATCGGGCGCGTGGGCCCGTGCCAGTATTGCGCGAGCCGCGCGCGCTGCTCGGGCGCCAGCAGGTCGACCGCGAGCGCCGGCTGCGCATCGTCGTCCAGGTACGCGCGCAGCAGTCGGCCGAAACGCGCGGCGAATTCGCCGACCCGCGCCGGTGGCAGGCAGCCGGTGTCGTATTCGAGATTCACGTGCAGGCCGTCGTGCGTCAGCTGATACGCGAAGTTCAGGTCGAACGGCCGCTCGGCGGCGACCACCGGCAGCAATTCCGCCTGCACGCCATGGAACGCGAGCGGCGCATCCTGCACGAAGAACGCTTCCGTCACGCCGACGTTGAAGACGGGCGTGTCGGCCAGCGAACGCGAGCGCCGCAGCGCCGTCACGAGCTCGGTCAGCGACAGCTGCTGATGGCGCTTGCCTTGCGCACGCCGGGCCGTGGTACGCGCGACGATGTCGCGGAACGTGTCGCCCGGCCGCAGCGAAAAGTGCATCGGCAGGTTGTTGACGAAGCATCCGCTGGCGTCGTGAAACGCCGGCGCGCGCATGTTGACGGGATAGGTCACGACCAGCTCGCGCAGGTCCTGCCAGCGGGCCAGCGCGATCGCGAACAGGCTCGACAGCACGAGAAACGGCGTCGAGCGGCTCGCGCGGGCGCGGGCGCGCAGCCGGCGGGTCGTGTCCGCGTCGAAACGCATCCGGTGGATGCGCCCCTCGCGCGGCCCCGCCGACGCCGCCGCGTCGAACTCGACCCCGAGCGGCGCATGCGCGAGCGCGCCGAGCCAATAGGCCAGATCTTCGTCGTAGCGCGGCGACGCGCGGTACGCGGCTTCGATCGCGAGCTGCTCGCCGAGATCCCGCAACGTGCACGCGGGCGCCGGCCCCGCGCCGAGCGCGTGGTTGTACAGCGCCGTCAGCCGCTGGTTGATGTACACCGCCGAAAACGCATCGGAGAGGATGTGCGGAAAGCTGAGCACGAGCCGGTGCGCATCGGCCTCCTCGCGCAGCAGCGCGAAGCGGAACAGCGGCGCGTCGTCGAGCGCGAACACGTGCGCCGCGCGCGCGGCGATCCATGCGTCGGCCTCGGCGGCGTCGAGAGACGGCGCCGCGCGCGCGTCGCGGTAGTCGAGCGCGACCGTCACGCGATCGTGCACGTCCCGCACCACGCGGGCGCCGTCCATCCGGAACGTGCTGCGGCATCCTTCGTCGTGCTCATGGACGAACGCGTCCAGTGCGCGCCGCAGCGCATCGCGATCCAGCGGCCCCGACAGGCGATAGACGAGCGCGGTCGTGTAGGCCGACGAGTGCGGATTGAGCTGCCACTCGAGCCAGAAGCGGTACTGATAGGCTGAAAGCGAAGTGGTACGCATGGTAGCCCCTGTCTGGATACATGAAGGACGTGAAGGACGGCGCGGCGAGTCGATCCCGGCGCACCGCGCGTCAACGCGCCGCGTGGTCCGCGACGGCCGTTTCCGCGAAGTGTTCGGCGATGCAGTGGCGCAGCCGCGGACCGAACACGGCGGCGATGTCGTCGGCCGAGTACGGCGCCACGACGTCATCGATGCCGAGCGCGCGGTCCACCTCCTGCTGGAGTCGCGTGAAGATTCGCCGCGCGGCGCGCTCGTCGTGCAGGTACGTATTGAGCGCGGCCGCCGTCGCCTGCGCCGCCGCCGCGTCGAGCCCGTGCGCCGCGAACGCGTCGGCCGACCATTCGTCCGCCGCGCGCGGCGCGTCGCGCATCGCGTCGACTTCGGCCAGCAGGGCCGGCCCGTCGGCGCCGAGCGTGGCCACGCACATCCGGTCCGCCGCGGCGACGAGCTGATTCAGCCCGTCCGTCATCTGGCGCAGCACCGTGCCCGCCGGCCATTGCCGCGCCCGCGCGATCTCGGCCTCGTCCCCCTGCAGCAGCATCGCGAGATCCTCGCGCGCGATCTCGTGCGCGAGCGGGCTCGTGTGTTCGGTGGACCAATCCTCGAACCGCGCCAGCGCGTCGCGGAATGCTTGCGTGCGCGCCTGGCCGGGCACCGCGTCGAGCGCGACGATCAGCGCACGCAACTGCCGCGCCGCACGCACCGCGAACAGGTATTTTTCCGCTTCGAGCTTCAGGAACGCCGCCGCGTAGCGGTAGAAGCCGGGCTCGGCCGCGCTCGCGTCGGCGCCCGCGAGCGATGCCGGCTCGATCATCGCGCGGTAGGCCTGCTCGACCATCGTCTGCGGCCCCGCGCACACCGAGTTGCGGCCGACGAGCAGGCCCGCCGCCTCGGCGATCAGGTAATACGCGTCGCTGGCGAGGCACGGCGCGGCCGGATCGCCGCCCGAGGCCATCCGCTTGATCAGCGAGATATGCACGATCCGGTGCATGCCGAGCGAGATCCGGTAGATGATCGACGGCACGACGGGAATGCTGTCCGGGTCGGCCGGCTGCTCGCGCCGACGAATCAGGTAGGCGGGCAGCAATTGGCACAGCTTGCTGATGAACCACAGGTCGAGCATCGACACCGCGCCGTCGTGGCCGCGCAGCCGGCAATACCCGTCGCGCAGCGTCGAGATGGTCGGCAGCACCAGATGCCAGTGGTTTCCGAACTGCCGCAGCGACGAGATGTTCATCGGCAGCGCGTGATGAAACCGGCTGCCCTCGTACTCGCAGCGCGCGGCCTCGATCTCGATGCCGTCGCGCGATTCGGCCGGCGCGATCTCCTCGCCGAGCGGGCGAAAGAAGCTGTCGCGATAGGCGACCATCGAGCCCAGCATCGAGCGCCAGTAGAACTCCGGTTTGTCGAGCGCGCGCGGCCCGTGATAGCCGGTCGCGTACAGCGCATCGATGACGGTGAAATCGAACTCGTTCTGCATCATGGCTTCCTGAAGAGACACGGCCGCCGGCACGGCGGGCCGATAGAACGAACGGCGTGGGGACGGCGCGTCAGCGCGGCATCGACATCGGCTTGCCGGCCGTGTCGGCCGCGCGGCGCCACCGGCGCGCGAGCGCCTGCCACAGGCTCGCCAGCTCGACCCGACAGAAGGTCCGCACGGCGCGGGGCGACCACCACCAGTAGTTCACGTTGATCGAATCGCTCAGCGATTCCACGTAGTGCCACCAGCCGGGCGGCAGGTACAGCACCTCGCCCGCCTCCAGCACGAAGTCGTGGCGCGGCGCCGACTGCACGCGCGGAAACAGCACCGGGTCGGGATCGCTCATGTCCACCGGGCTGAAGATCACCGGCAGGTCGCGGCGGCGCCGGTAATACACGTTGGCGGACTGCTCGGGCGCGAACAGCACCCAGCGCTTGCGGCCGTACACCTGCACGTTCAGGTTCTCGTGCCGGTCGAAATGCATCGGCGACGAAATCCCTTCGGGGCCGAGCCAGAAGCCCGGCCGCAACACCAGCCGGCGCCTCAGCCAGTGCGGCATCCAGCCGGGAAAGCCGTGCTGCTCGTGCAGCGGCACGATGTCGTCCTTCAGCTCCGGCGCCGTCGAATAGATCGCCGCGTAGGTGATGTACGCGGTGCGGGCGCTGCCCTGCGCCTGCATCGCGCGGATCGTCGCGCCGAGGCGCGCGGTTTCGTAGCGGCGCGCGCCCAGGTAGAGGTCCGGCCGGGTCGGCGTCGGCGACAGCTGCGACGTCTCCACCGTGATCTCGTGTTCGCCGTAGCGCTCGACGAAGAAATCCGGCGTCCAGCGCGTGCGCGCGGGCCAGGCGTCGATGAATCCTTCCAGCACGGCCGGATGCTTCAGTCCGGCCAGAACGTCGCGCATGCTCCGGCTGCCGTCGTAGCGAATGCGCGGCATCGGCACAATCTTGCTGCCAGTCATCGTGGGGCTCCTGTCGACAGGAAAATCAGGACACCTGCCAATCGCCGTCATGCCGAAGCACGTCGCCCGGCAGCCAGCGGATCACGCGGGTGGTGGCGCCGAGCGTGTCGAGGCGCGCGTCGATCTGGTCGAGGGTGTCGGCTTCCGCGGGCTCGCCGTTGATCCAGCCGATGTCGTCGATCTCGGTGGCGATGCCGCGGAACCCGTTCGCATACGGCGCGAACGCATGGGCGCCGGCGCGCGCGCAGAGCTCGCCGATGCCGGACGGGCCGAGCGTGATGGACGGGCCGTCGCCCGCTTCCGCGATGTGCGGCAGGCGCTGCAGGTCGGTCATCGGCAGCACCATCCAGAACGTAAACAGGCCCTGCCAGAACGGCGCCTTGCGCATCTCGCGGCAGCAGCTCAGGACCAGGTCGGGCCGGCCGCGCCGGGCGACGGACCGATCGATCACGTCCATCACCGAGCCCTTCGCGTCCTCGCCGCTGTCGACGAGCAGAATCACCGAGAACTGCGGCGTCGTGACCCGGTAGCAATTGCCCCAGTTGCGCACGTCGGGCGGCGGCACGGCCGCGCCGATGGTCGGCTGCTCGCCGTAGAACGGCAGGATGTCGATCTCGATGTCGCCGATCCGCACCGTCTCGCCCCAGCCGGGCGCGAGCACCGTCTGCCCGACGTCGCGCAACGATTGCTGCATGTCGTCCTGCGCCAGCAGCGAGGCGACCGGAACGTGCGGCACGATGACCGGCACCGATCCGTCGCCGCCGTGCCGCAGGATGGTCGGGATGTGCCAATGATCGAGATGCCCGTGCGTCACGAGCATGCCGTCGATCTGCCGCCCCAAGTTGGACGGCGCGCGATCGAGATCGGGCAGGCCGACGTTGCCGCCGTTCGCGAGGCTGATCGGGTCGGTCAGCAGGCGGGTGGTTTCGGATGCGATCAGCAGCGACGCGTGTTCGAGCCGCTGGATGCCGGGGCCGTCGAACGCCGGCCACGCCAGCGCCGCGTCGCCCTGCGGCCGTTCACAGCCGAGCAGGCGGGGCTCCGCGTACAGCTCGGACAGCGGCTGCCAGCGGTTACGCTGAAGCGCGTCGCGCAGCGCATGCGCGAGCTGCGGCACGTCGCCGGCGGCGGTATCGAGCACGATCGGCTCGCCGCTCCGCGGCGCCAGCGCGAGCGTCCAGCGGTCGCGGCGCTGATGCAGATCGTAGAGCAACGCACGGCTCGCGATGCAGCCGCCGGCCGCCACGGAATCCGGATCGAACAGTTCGGCGAGAAACGGATAACGCGCAATCGCATCGCGCAACAGCGCGGCGCAGACGGCCGGTTCGAATTTCGCTTCCATGAATTGCTGCATGAGCGCGTCCTGTCGCTCGATCAGCGAGCCCAGATCATGCGCGCGTGAAGCCAGAATGCCTGTATTGAGGAAGACCCCCAGGCGATCATCGACTGACATGGTGTGTTTTACCCTCGGATTCTCTCGGCGAAACGCAAACGTCCTCCCGCGCGCCGTCACCGGGCCGCGAAATGCCGCATCGTTCCTTTATCTTTTATTGCGCGCTCGTGGCGCGAAGCGTCGATAATTATCTCGACAGCGCAGCCCGCACGCTCAATGGGCGCATGTCGGTCCAATTGGCGCCGATCCATTCGAGACAGGCCTCCCGGTTTCCCGACGGGCCCGCCGCCCGCCAGCCTTCCGGCACATGCTTGTCGTCCGGCCAGATCGCATATTGCTCCTCGTGATTGACGACTACTTTGAAAACGGTATCGTCTTGCGGCGTTTCGGCTTCCATGTCTCTCTCGTTTCAATAATCGATCACGCGTGTCACACGCATCACATAATTCGATATTTCGATAAGAACAGCACGCCCGATAGCATCGAGTGACGATGCAAGCACGCTAAGAATCGAAGCGAACCGACTTTACCATAATTCACCTTAAATCAATTACATTTCTATTGCATGAAACCGGGATAAATCATATTCCCCGACAACCAATAATCGAGCCCATTGTTTCATAAATATGTGAACAGATATGCGAAATATGCCTTTTCAAATAAATCCATAATCATCCCGATTGTTTTGTATTTTTTCCGGTTCGTTTTTAATTGGAGTTCACAAGCATGGTCTTGCTGGCCAGTACTGTCACCATTCCGCTCGAGCGCCCGACGGCGCGGCATCGGCTGCTGGTGTTCCATCACGCGTGCGGCGCGGCGGCCAATTACTATCGATGGGGGGCGTCGTTCCCGGACGACATCGAGGTGTGGCTGATCGAACTGCCCGGCCGCGGCCGGAGTCTGGGCGCTCGCGCGATCGATACGTTGCCCGAACTGATCGACTTCCTGCGCGCGCTGCGTCCGCTGTTGCCGCCCACCTATTCGGTGTTCGGCCACAGCATGGGGGCGTTGATCGCGTATTGTTTCGCGTGCGACATGGCGCAACAGGGGCGTCCGCCCGTCTGGCTCGGCGCCTCCGGCGCCGATGCGCCGTTCTACGCGCATCGCCACGCGCACCGCGATGGCATGCCGGTTCATTTGCGCACCGACGCCCAGATCGTCGACTACGTCGTGTCGCTCGGCGGGACGCCACGCGAAGTGGTGGAACACGACGCGCTACGGGCCATGCTGCTGAAGCTCGCCAAGGCGGATTTCCGCGTCGTCGAGCGGTTCTTCCCCTTGCCGTCCGCGACCGCGCTACCCTGCCCCGTCACGGTCTTCTCCGGCCGCGACGACACATTGCTGAGCCCGGCCGGGCAACGTGACTGGTTGCGTGCGTCGCACCATCCGGTCGATTTCCGCGCGTTCGATGGCGGGCACTTCTTTCTTTTGGACCACCCGGCCGCGGTTCAGCACGCAATCGGCCAGGCGTTGGCGCAGGCGGGGCAGCGCGACACCGATGATTGCGCGATACCGTAGCCGATAACATGGGCGCCCCCGCTTGCCGTGATCGACCGTTGCGCAGATGCGCCGGGCGATCGCGCCGCGCGACCCCGACACGTTCCGAATCGGGATCACATGCTCTTGATCGCCGTGCCTTGCGCGATCACGTCGACGAAGTGATCCGCCGGCATCGGACGACCGAGCAAGAAGCCCTGCAGCGAATTGCAGCCGAGCCGGGTCAGGAACTGCTGCTGCGCGGTCGTTTCCACGCCCTCCGCGACGATCTTCAGGTCGAGTGCCCGGCCGAGCGCGACGATCGCGGAGATGATCGCGGCATCTTCGGTATCGTGCTCGAGATCCCGGATGAATCCGCGATCGATCTTGAGCTCGCTGGCCGGCAGGCGCTTGAGATACAGCAAGCTCGAATAACCCGTTCCGAAGTCGTCGATCGAAATGCGCACCCCCATGTCGTGAAGCTGCTGCAGGATTCTCAAGCTGGCGTCGGCATCGCGCATCGCGGTCGATTCGGTGATCTCCAGCGTTAGGCAGTGCGGCGCCAGCGCGTGCCGCTGCAATGCGGCCTCCACGACCCGGATCAGGCTCGCGTGACCGAACTGCAACGGCGAAAGGTTCACTGCCATCGTCCAGTCGGTTCGACCTCCATCCCGCCACGCGCGTATCTGCCGGCAGGCCTCGTCCAGCACCCATTCGCCGATCGGCACGATCAATCCGGTCTTTTCCGCAATCGAGATGAACTGATCGGGCGAAATGAGGCCGCGCGTCGGATGGTTCCATCGCAACAGCGCCTCGACGCCCATGATCGGTCCGTCGGGAACTTCGAACTTCGGCTGGTAATGCAGGACCAGTTCATGCCGCTCCAGCGCCAGACGGAGTTCCTGCACGAGTTTCAAGTGCTCGCGGACATTCGCGTTCATCGATGCCTCGAAGAAGCAGTACGCGTTTCGGCCGAGCGCCTTGGCGTGATACATCGCTGCATCGGCATTGGTCATCAGCTCGCGGAAATCGCTGCCGTTGCCGGGATAGAGCGCAATGCCGATGCTGGCCGACACACGCAATTCGTGTTCGGACACGCGGAACGGTTTCCGCATCACCGCCAATACCTTGTCCGCCACGTCGGCCGCGTCCGCGGGCTCGTTCACGGCCACGACCAGCACGAACTCGTCGCCGCCCAGACGGGCAATCGTGTCCTGCGAGCGCAGGTTCGCGCCGATGCGCCGGGCCACGTCGACCAGCAACAGGTCGCCGACATGATGACCATAGGCATCGTTGACGGCCTTGAATCCGTCGAGGTCCATGAACATCAGCGCGAAACACCCGTGCTCGCGGTCGGTGCTCTGGATCGCCTGGTCGATCCGGTCTTCGAGCAGCACGCGGTTGGGGAGCTTGGTGAGGGTGTCGTGCAGCGCCAGATACGTCAGCTCCTGGTTCGCTTCGGCCAGCGACGTCGCGAGTACCGCCGTGCGGGATTCCAGACGCAGGTCGAGGATGGAAACGATCAGCGCAATGGCGAGTATCGCCAACATGGCCACGACGATGACGAGCGCAAGCCAGCCGGGATCCATGCTGGCGCGCGCGGCCCCGCAGAGGCTGCCCAGCGGGAACCGGGCGGCCGCCATCCCCGTATAGTGCATGCCGGCGATGGCGGCCCCCATCAGGACCGCTGCCCCCAGATTGAGCAGGCGCACGCGCGACGAACCGGTTCGCCGAATGAATACGATCCACAGCACGGCGCCGG
The DNA here is from genome assembly GCF_057837105.1 of Burkholderia sp. APQ4-4ca. Classification (NCBI taxonomy): domain Bacteria; kingdom Pseudomonadati; phylum Pseudomonadota; class Betaproteobacteria; order Burkholderiales; family Burkholderiaceae; genus Burkholderia; species Burkholderia sp. APQ4-4ca. The sequence continues at coordinate 40,870 of NZ_JBYQCG010000236.1, forward strand.
ATGCGACGACGGCAATCGCGACCGACAGGCAGACGAGCAACGGATCGTACTGGATGCCCGGCGACATGCGCATCGAAGCCATGCCCGTGTAATGCATTCCCGCTACGCCAGCCCCCATCAACATCGCTCCGCCGCCAAGCCGATGCCACTCGAGCGTGCCCCGACAGACGAGCCACAGCGCAACCGTCGAGCAGGCAATGGCGATCAGCAACGACAGCACCGTAATGGCCGGATCGTATCCCAGCGGAATCGGCAACGCGAACGCAAGCATGCCGACGAAATGCATCGACCAGATGCCCGCGCCCATCACGCTGGCCGCGCCGACCAGCCACCAGTGCGCGGCGCGCCCGTCGGCCGTCTTGATACGCCCGGCCATGTCCAGCACGGTGTAGGACGCCAATATGGCGATCAGGAGCGAAAGAAGAACGAGCAACGCGTTGTAACTGGTCGGCAGCATTGTTATTTACAGATCGCTTTCGATTCGGCGACGACGAGACCCCGAGTTGCCGGGGGGCCTCGTGAATTCGTGTGAGGGTTGGGCGCAAAAGGAAAGCGGTGCCGAAGGAACGGACCGGTCGTACGACCGATCAGACGATTCCAGCGGCCACCGCTTGCAAGGCGGATCATAAACGCGACCTCGCGTTCAGGAAAGGATTGACGGCTGCGGGGGCGTTGGAGGGCGCGCGGGCGGAATCAGAACGTGTGACGAACGCCCACCGCAAACGTGTTGCCGGTGGGGTGAGCGCTCAGCTTGTCGTAGGAGTAAATCGCGTAGACATTCGTCCGTTTCGACAGAAGGTGGTTGTAGCCGACGGACGCGGTGTTCCGCAGGCTGCCGGCCGCTCGGGTAGCGCCGGACCGCTTCGTGCGCGCCCATTCCGCCAGTAGGAAGTCGGCCGGCGACAACGGGATCGACACACCCGCTTCGTAGGTGTGGCTGCCGGTCGGCGTACTCGTGTCGCTCGTCATCGCCCAGGCGCCGTAGAGCGTGACGAGCTTGAAGTCGTATGCCGCGCCGGCCAGATAGGCGTACTGCGCGCCGACCGGCCCTGCCGCGGTATACCGCACGCGCTGGCCGGACAGCACGGCCGTGAGGCCATGCCCACGATAGTTCAAGTGAATGCCGAGGTTACCGACGCCGGGCGAACCCGCAACGCCGCCAAGACCATAGATGACGGTGGCGCCGAAAC
>NZ_JBYQCG010000237.1:0-45877 GCF_057837105.1 Burkholderia sp. APQ4-4ca
CAGTGAATGTTCTTCTCACCGAACCAGTCGATCAGCGTGGTCGCGATCCGCTCGGCGCCGCCCGATTCGGCCATCATCTTGCCGAGCATCGTGCCGAGGCCGACGACGATCGCGATGTGGCCGAGCGTGCCGCCGGTGCCCGTTTCGAACGACTTGACGATCTTGTCCATCGGCATGCCGACGACGAGGCCGAGGCCGAGCGAGACGATGATCAGCACCAGGAACGGGTAGATCTTGTAGCGCGCGATCATCAGGATCAGCGCGGCAATCGCGATCAGCGTGAATACGAGCAGCATGCTGCCTTGGACGGCCCCCATGTGGCACTCCTCCTAGAATTGTTCGAACCGGGCGAGTCGTTGCGAGTATGCCCGGCTATGCGGGTCTCCGAAACACGGGGGTACCCCCGTCAGGACGCTGAATTTTACTTATCTTTGCGGCCTGCGGATAGAACCGGTTCCATCAGCAAAAACCCTCGGTAAAACAAGCACTAACGCTTGCTTTCCGAGGGCGCGATCTTCATTTCATGCAAGTCTTAACGGGGCAGCTGGCTCGCCGCTTGCGCGAGGCGCGTGACTTCGGCCCAGTCCTGCGCGGCGAGCGCGGCCTTCGGCGTGAGCCACGAGCCGCCGACGCACACGACGTTCGGCAGTTTCAGGAAGTTCGGCGCGGTGTCGACCGTGATGCCGCCCGTCGGGCAGAACTTCAGCGCCGGGAACGGGCCGTGGAACGCCTGCAGCATCGGCACGCCGCCCGCCTGCTGCGCGGGGAAGAATTTCACGATGTCGTAGCCGAATTCGAGCGCCTGGATGATGTCGCTCGGCGTCATCACGCCCGGCAGCAGCGGCAGGCCCGCGTCGAGCGCCGCGAGGTGCAGCTCCTTCGTCAAACCCGGCGACACGCCGAACTTAGCGCCCGCGCGCTTCGCCTGCGCGCAGTGCTCGGGCTTCGTGATCGTGCCGACGCCGACGACGATGTCGTCCGCGAGCTGGCTCGCGCGCTGGATCGCCTCGATGCCGGCCGGCGTGCGCAGCGTGATCTCGAGCACCTTCACGCCGCCCGCGTGCAATGCACGCGACACGTTTTCGCCCTGCTCGACCGAGTCGAATGCGAGCACCGGAATGACCGGGCCCAGCTTCACGATTTCAGCAATCGTCTTCATTGAATTGGCTCCTTGAAATTCATGCGGCGACGCTGGCGGCCGTTTCGCCGACCAGCGCCCCGAAAACCGATGCGCCCTGCTCGGCCGGCGCGGCCGCCGCGCGGAACACGCCGAACAGTTCGCGCCCGAAACCGACTTCGTTCTCGGCCTGGTGCTGCGGCTGCGCGACCGGGCGCGCGCGCCACTCGGCGTCGTCGACCTCGATGTCGAGCACGCCGGCATCCGCGTCAATCACGAGCACGTCGCCCGTCTGCACCTTGCCGATCGGCCCGGCCAGCAGCGCTTCCGGCGACACGTGGATCACGGCCGGCACCTTGCCCGACGCGCCCGACATGCGGCCGTCGGTCACCAGCGCGACGTGGAAGCCCTGATCCTGCAGCACGCCGAGCAGCGGCGTCAAACGGTGCAGCTCGGGCATGCCGTTCGCGCGGGCGCCCTGAAAGCGCACCACCGCGACGAAATCGCGCTTCAGCTCGCCGCGATCGAACGCTGCCTGCACGGCTTCCTGCGAGTCGAACACGATCGCGGGCGCCTTCACCTTGCGATGCTCGGGCGCGACCGCCGAGATCTTGATCACGCCGCGGCCGAGCCGGCCCTGCATCAGGCGCAGGCCGCCGTCCGGCTGGAACGGGTCGCGAATGCCGCGCAGCACCTTCGTGTCGTGGCTCTCGGCCGCGCCGTCGACCCACGCCAACTTGCCGTCGATCAGCTTCGGCTCCTTCGTGTAGTGCGCGAGCCCCTTGCCGGCCACCGTCGTCACGTCCTCGTGCAGCAGCCCGCCTTCGAGCAGGTTGCGCACCAGGAACGCGACACCGCCCGCCGCGTGGAAATGGTTCACGTCGGCCTTGCCGTTCGGATAGATCTTCGCGAGCAGCGGCACGACCGCCGACAGCTCGTCGAAGTCGTTCCAGTCGATCAGGATGCCGGCCGCGCGCGCGATCGCGACGAGGTGCAGCGTGTGGTTGGTCGAGCCGCCCGTCGCGAGCAGCGCGACGATCCCGTTGACGATCGCCTTTTCGTCGATCACATGGCCGATCGGCGTGTACTGGCCGCGCTCGACGGTCAGGTCGAGCACGCGGCGCGCGGCCTCGGCCGTCAGCGCGGTGCGCAACGGCGTGTGCGGATGAACGAATGCCGAGCCCGGCAGGTGCAGCCCCATCAGCTCCATCAGCATCTGGTTGCTGTTCGCGGTGCCGTAGAACGTGCAGGTGCCGTGGCCGTGATACGCGGCCGATTCGGCTTCGAGCAGCGCGTCGCGGCCGACCTGCCCGGTCGCGAACTGCTGGCGGATCTTCGCCTTGTCGTCGTTCGACAGGCCGCTCGTCATCGGGCCGGCCGGCACGAAGATCGTCGGCAGGTGGCCGAACTGCAGCGCGCCGATCAGGAGGCCCGGCACGATCTTGTCGCAGATGCCGAGGCAGAGCGCCGCATCGAACATGTTGTGCGTGAGCGCGATCGCCGTGCCCATCGCGATCGCCTCGCGCGAGAACAGCGACAGCTCCATCCCCGGGTTGCCCTGCGTGACGCCGTCGCACATCGCCGGCACGCCGCCCGCGAATTGCGCGACGCCGCCGTTCTCGCGCGCGGCCGCCTTGATGATTTCGGGGAAATCCTTGTACGGCGCATGCGCGGACAGCATCTCGTTGTACGAAGACACGATGCCGATGTTCGGCTCGCGAATCGCCTTGATCGAGAACTTGTCGTTACCCTCGAGGCCCGCGAAGCCGTGCGCGAGGTTCGCGCACGACAGCGCGCCGCGTGCCGGGAACTTGCCTTGCGCGCCGTCGATGCGCTGCAGATAGGCGGAACGGGTCGATTGGCTGCGGGCGATCACGCGTTCGGTGACCTTCGCCAGAGTGGGGTGCAGCGACGTCATGCTGGGCGCTCCTGTATGCCGGCCGACACCGGCGGTTGGAATCGTGGGGACGGTCGAGCTTCGTCGATCGAACGCAGCCAGTCTAGTAGAAAAACTACAAGCATGCAATGTGGATCGATTCATACGCAACCCTTATTCCCGCCACCAGCAAGGGTTTAATTAGTGAAAACCCTAATTCGCGTGACTTACCTTGCGTCAGAATCGTTGCAATTGCGCTAGTATTTTCATGTAGATTTTCTACAATTCGATTGCGATACACTCGCTCATCCGAACCCGATTTCCACGTGCCGTCCCATGCTGCCTCGCATTGAAGCGATCCGCGCCGAGCTGCGCCCGTCCGAGCGCAAGCTCGCCGACTACATTCTCGCCGCGCCGCGCGAGGTGCTCGACCTCGCGATGACCGAGCTATCGACCCGCGCCGGCGTCAGCCAGCCGACCATCGCGCGCTTCTGCCAGGCGCTCGGCTGCAGCGGCTTTCGCGAATTCAAGATCCGGCTCGCGCAGAGCGTCGCGCCGGGCGTGTCGTCGGTGTACCGCGACGTCGAGCCGAACGAACCGGCGCCCGGCATCATCGGCAAGGTGTTCGACCGCACGATCGGCGCGCTGATCGAGGTGCGCAACAGCCTGTCCGCCGGCAGCGTCGCCGACGCGATCGCGCTGCTGTCGAACGCGTCGAGGATCGAGTTCTACGGCGCCGGCGGCTCGGGCATCGCCGCGCAGGACATCCAGCACAAGTTCTTCCGGCTCGGCGTGCCGAGCGTCGCGTATTCGGATCCGCATACGTTCTCGATGTCGTCGGCGCTGCTCGGGCCGCACGACGTCGTCGTCGCGATCTCGAACACCGGCCGCACGCGCGACATCGTCGACGCCGCGCGCTCCGCGCTCGCGTGCGGCGCGAAAGTCGTCGCGATCACGCAGAGCCATTCGCCGCTCGCGAAGCTCGCAACCGTGAGCCTCGCATCGAACGTCGCCGAGGAAACGGACGTGTTCTCGCCGATGACGTCGCGGATGTCCCATCTCGCGATCGGCGACATTCTCGCGGTCGGCGTCGCGCTGTCGCGCGGGCCCGCGCTGATGGAGCGCGTCGGTCGCGCGAAGGAAGCGATCACGCGGCGCCGCATCGACGACCCGACGAAGGACTAGCCGTCGCGGAACGCCGTGCGTAAACGAACGACGGCGCCCCAAGGGGCGCCGTTGCACATGGTTCGATGGCGGCGTACTCGCCGGCCGCGCCGCTCAGAACGGCTTGATCACCACCAGCGCGACCGCCGCGAGCATGCCGAGCACCGGCAGCTCGTTGAACACGCGATACCACTTGTCGGAGCGGCGGTTCTCGCCGCGCTCGAACACCTTCAGCAGGTGCCCGCAATACGCGTGATAGACGATCAGCAGCAGCACGACCGTCACCTTCGCGTGAATCCAGCCCTGCCCCTGGCCGATGCCGATCACGAGCCACAGCCACAGCCCGCACGCGAGCGCGGGCACCGCGATCATCGTCATGAAGCGGAACAGCTTGCGCGCCATCAGCAGCAGGCGCCGCACCGCGGCCGGATCGGTCTCCATGGCCAGGTTCACGTAGATGCGCGGCAGGTAGAACAACCCTGCAAACCACGCGGCGATCAGAACGACATGGAACGTCTTGACCCAGAGCATTGCCATCGATTGTGCGCCTCGCGGTTGACTTACTGACGGCCTTCGCCGTGCCCGAGCACGACGTACTTCAGCGACGTCAGCCCCTCCAGGCCGACGGGGCCGCGTGCGTGCAGCTTGTCGTTCGAGATGCCGATTTCCGCGCCGAGGCCGAATTCGAAGCCATCCGCGAAGCGCGTCGACGCGTTGACCATCACGCTCGCCGAATCGACTTCGCGCAGGAACCGCATCGCGCGGTCGTGATCCTCGGTGACGATCGCATCCGTGTGATGCGAGCCGTAATGGTTGATGTGCTCGATCGCGGCGTCGAGGCCGTCGACGACCTTGATCGCGAGCACCGGCGCCAGATATTCGGTGTGCCAGTCTTCTTCCGTCGCGTCGACGAGCGGGCCGACGCCCGCATCGGCGAGCACCGCGCGCGCGGCCGCGTCGACGCGCAGTTCGACCTGCTTGTCGCGGTACAGCTTGCCGAGCGGCGGCAGCAGCTTCGCCGCGATGCCGCTCGCGACGAGCAGCGTCTCCATCGTGTTGCAGGTGCCGTAGCGGTGCGTCTTCGCGTTGTCGCAGACGGTCAGCGCCTTGTCGAGATCGGCGCGATCGTCGACGTACACGTGGCAGATGCCGTCGAGGTGCTTGATCATCGGCACGCGCGCCTCGTTGATCAGTCGTTCGATCAGGCTCTTGCCGCCGCGCGGCACGATCACGTCGACGTACTCGGTCATCGTGATCAGCTTGCCGACCGCCGCGCGATCGGCCGTCGCGACGACCTGCACCGCGTCGTGCGGAAGGCCTGCCGCCTCGAGCCCTTCGCCGATCAGCTTCGCCAGCGCCGCGTTCGACTCGAGCGCTTCGGAGCCGCCGCGCAGGATCGTCGCGTTGCCCGACTTCAGGCACAGCGCGGCCGCGTCGATCGTCACGTTCGGGCGCGACTCGTAGATGATGCCGATCACGCCGAGCGGCACGCGCATCTGGCCGACCTGGATCCCGCTCGGGCGGAACTTCAGGTTGCCGATCTCGCCGATCGGATCGGCCAGCGACGCGACCTGGCGCAGCCCTTCGACCATCGTGTTCAGCGCCTTGTCCGACAGCGTCAGGCGGTCGACGAACGCCGCATCGAGCCCTTTTTCGCGAGCGCGGGCGACATCGCGCGCATTCGCGTCCTTCAGCGCCTGCGCGTCGCGTTCGATCGCGCGGGCCACGGCGTCGAGCGCCGCGTTCTTCGCGGCCGTGCTGGCGCGCGCCATCGCGCGGGAAGCGTGCCGGGCGCGACGGCCCAGGTCGGTCATATACTGATCGATATCCATCGTGTGACTCGAGAAGCGAGCCGCGCGAAGCGGCATGAATTCGTGGGGAAGCGGGACGGCCATCCGGCTATCCGGGGACGACCATCCGAACGGGGTAGCGGCCGCGAAACCGTGCCGCGTAGGGCGGCGCCCCGGTCATCGACGCATTGTAAGCGGGTTGCGCAGCGCGCGCTGAAGGCCCGAACGGGACTTAGCGTCGCACGCGACCCGCGGTCGGCGGTCGCTCGCCGCGGGCGCCCGCGACCGTCATCGCGAGCTGGAACAGCCCGTCCCACGGGTCGGGCGGCGGTTCGTCCTGCGTGCGGCGGCCCGGCGTGACGGCGGTGAGCCCCTTGACCTGCCGGTCGAGCTTCGCGGCGAACGCGAGCGCCTTTTCGAGCACCGCTTCCGACACGCGGTTCAGCGCGGGCGCGATCAGCCGCTCGCGCGGCCCCCATACGCGGTTCTCGCGCAGCAGCGTCGCGAGCGGCTTGCCGGCCGTCGTGCCGCGCTTGATCCGCAGCAGCGTGCGCAGTTCCTCGACGACGGCCCACATCACGAGCACGATCGCCTCGCCCTCGCCCTTCAGCCCGTCGATCATCCGCGCGAGCCGCGCGGCGTCGCCGGCGAGCATCGCTTCGTTCAGTTTGAACACGTCGTAACGCGCGACGTTCAGCACCGCGTCGTGCACCTGCTCGAACGACAGCGCGCCCTGCGGATACAGCAGCCCGAGCTTCTGGATTTCCTGGTGCGCGGCGAGCAGATTGCCCTCGACGCGCTCCGCGATGAACTGCAGCGCACGGCGCCCGTCGTCGCCGGAAGCGACGCGCTGGCCCTGCATCGACAGGCGCTGGCCGATCCAGTTCGGCAGTTGCGCACGGTCGACCGGATCGATCTTCAGCGCGACGCCGCCGTTCTGCAACGCGGTAAACCATGCGGATTTCTGCGTGGCCGCGTCGAGGCGCGGCAACGTGACGAGCATCAGCGCGTCCGGATTGGGCGTGGCCGCGAGCGTCTTCAGCGCGTCGGCGCCTTCCTTGCCGGGCTTGCCCGACGGAATGCGCAGCTCGATCAGCTGGCGCTCGCCGAACAGCGACATCGCCTGGGTCGCGCCGAGCAGCACGCTCCAGTCGAAGCCGCGCTCGACCGTATGCAAGGAACGCTCGGTGAAGCCGGCCGCGCGCGCGGCCGCACGAATGCGATCGCACGCTTCCTGCGCGAGCAGCGGCTCGTCGCCGTAGACGGTATAGAGCCCGGCCAACCCCTTCGCGAGGTGCGGCGCCAGCGCATCAAGTCGCAATTGCATCGCTGCGTGCGCCCGCGATCAGAGCGGCGGCGGCGGCAGCGGCGCGCGCGGCGCCACGCCCGGCACCACGTCCTCCGGCGCCGGCGTCAGCGAATGGACGATCGCCAGACGCCGCATCAGTTGGTCGACCGCGTCGTTCTGCATGTCGCCGTACAGGATGTCGGCTTCCTGCGCCTTCGCGTTCGTGTACTGGTCGCTGTACGTCATCGCGCGGTTCAGCGCGATCGCGCTCGGCGGGATCAGCACGGTGCCGTCCTTGCTCGTCAGCGTGTAGTTCAGCGTGTAGAACAGCGCGTATTCCTGCGCGGAGCCGTACTTGTTCAGCGTCAGCGTGTTCTGACCACGCGACTCCCACATGCGCAGCACGGCGTCGGCGTCGTCCGGGGACTTGACGATCTTCGTGTCGCTGCCGGCCTCGACGAGGCGCGTGAGCCGCGCCCCGACGGACGCCGGCGCACCGGCCACGAACAGGTGCTTGAATGCGTAGTCCTGCTGGCCGCGCAGCTGGAAGCCGCATGCCGACAGCATGACCGCGCTGCCGGCGAGCATCAAAAACGATCTGCGGATCACCTTCGCTCCTTCTGGGTACGTCCGACGGCCGGCGGCCGTCAGACGACGATATTCACGAGGCGGCCCGGCACGACGACGATCTTCTTCGCCGGCTTGCCGTCGCTGAATTTCGCGAATGCCTCGTCGGCCACCGCCGCCGCTTCGATCGCGTCGCGGCTCGCGTCCTTCGCGACCTTCAGCGCGCCGCGCACCTTGCCGTTCACCTGCAGCACGAGTTCGATCTCGGCCTGCTCGAGCGCGGCCTCGTCGACCTTCGGCCACGGCGCATCGAGCAGCGGGCCGAATTCGTCCGCGTAGCCGAGCGCCTTCCACAGCTCGAACGTGACGTGCGGGACGACCGGATACAGCACGCGCAGCAGCACGCCGTACGTCTCGCGCAGCACGGCGGGCGTCGCGCCCTTCGCGCCGTCGATCGCGTTCAGCATCTTCATCGCGGCCGACACGACCGTGTTGTACTGCAGGCGCTGGTAGTCGAAATCGGCCTGCTTCAGCACGCTGTAGATTTCGCGGCGCAGCGCCTTGTCGGCGTCGCCGAGCGTCGCTGCGTCGAAACCGGCGCGCGCGGCAAGCGCTTCGCGGTTGCCGGCGCCGAAGCTCCACACGCGGCGCAGGAAGCGGCTCGCGCCCTCGACGCCTGCGCCCGACCATTCGAGCTGCTGCTCGGGCGGCGCCGCGAACATCGTGAACAGGCGCGCGGTATCGGCGCCGTACTGGTCGATCAGCAGTTGCGGATCGACGCCGTTGTTCTTCGACTTCGACATCTTCTCGATGCCGCCGAGCACGACCGGCTGACCGTCCGCATTCAGCGTCGCGCCGACCGGGCGACCCTTGTCGTCGTGCGTGACCGTCACGTCGAGCGGGTTGTACCAGGTCTTCTTGCCCGCCGCGTCCTCGCGGTAGTACGTCTCGTTCAGCACCATCCCCTGCGTGAGCAGGTTCTTCGCCGGCTCGCCGAACTTCACGAGGCCGAGGTCGCGCATCACCTTGGTCCAGAAGCGCGAATACAGCAGGTGCAGGATCGCGTGCTCGATGCCGCCGATGTATTGATCCATCGGCATCCAGTAATCGGTGCGCGCGTCGACCATCGTCTCCGCGTCCGGCGCCGTGTAGCGCGAGAAGTACCACGACGAATCGACGAAGGTGTCCATCGTGTCGGTTTCGCGCTTCGCGGCCGCGCCGCACGTCGGGCACGTGCAGTTCAGGAACGCTTCGGACTTCGCGAGCGGGTTGCCCGAGCCGTCCGGCACGAGGTCTTCCGGCAGCACGACGGGCAGGTCCTGCTCCGGCACCGGCACGTCGCCGCACGACGGGCAGTGGATGATCGGGATCGGCGTGCCCCAGTAGCGCTGGCGCGACACGCCCCAGTCGCGCAGACGCCACGTGACCTGCTTGTCGCCGAAGCCGCCGGCCTTCAGATCGGCCGCGACCGCGTCGACCGCTTCCGCGTAGCGCAGGCCGTCGTACTTGCCGCTGTTCACGCAGACCGCGGTTTCCTTGTCGCCGTACCACTCCTGCCATGCGTCGAGCGAGTACGTCCGCCCTTCGCTCGCGATCACCTGCCTGATCGGCAGATCGTATTTCTTCGCGAACGCGAAATCGCGCTCGTCGTGGCCCGGCACGCCCATCACCGCGCCTTCGCCATAGCTCATCAGCACGTAGTTGCCGATCCACACCTCGACCGGCTCGCCGGTCAGCGGGTGCTTGACCGAAAAGCCGGTCGCGACGCCCTTCTTCTCCATCGTCGCGACGTCGGCTTCGGCCACGCCGCCGCGCTTGCATTCCTCGATGAACGCGAGCAGTTCCGGCTTGTCCTGCGCAAGGCGCGTGGCGAGCGGGTGCTCGGCCGCGATCGCGCAGAACGTGACGCCCATGATCGTGTCGGCGCGCGTCGTGAACACGCGCAGCAGCTTCTGCTCGCCGTCGAGTTCGTACGGGAAGCCGAAGTTCACGCCGAAGCTCTTGCCGATCCAGTTCTGCTGCATGATCTTCACGCGCTCGGGCCAGCCGAGGCCGTCGAGATCGTTCAGCAGCTCGTCCGCATACTGCGTGATGCGCAGGTAGTACATCGGAATCTCGCGCTTCTCGACGAGCGCGCCCGAGCGCCAGCCGCGGCCGTCGATCACCTGCTCGTTCGCGAGCACGGTCTGGTCGACCGGGTCCCAGTTCACGGTGCCCGTCTTCTTGTACGCGATGCCCTTCTCGAGCATCTTCAGGAACAGCCACTGGTTCCACTTGTAGTAGTCGGGTTTGCACGTCGCGATTTCGCGCGACCAGTCGATCGCGAGGCCCATCGACTGCATCTGGCCCTTCATGTAGTCGATGTTGTCGTAGGTCCACTTCGCGGGCGGCACGCCGTTCGCCATCGCGGCGTTCTCGGCCGGCATCCCGAACGCATCCCAGCCCATCGGCATCAGCGTGTTGTAGCCGTTCATCCGCAGATAGCGGTACATCACGTCGTTGATCGTGTAGTTGCGCACGTGACCCATGTGCAGCTTGCCGGACGGGTACGGCAGCATCGATACGCAGTAGAACTTCGGCTTCTGCGAATCTTCCTTCGTCTTGTAGGCATCGGCTGCGCGCCAGTCGCCCTGGGCGGCGGCTTCGACGTCGGCGGGTACGTATCTCTCGTGCATGGTGTGGTTCGGGCTAGGCTTTAAGCGGCGCGACGGCTCGCGCGCAGGATTGGATCGAAAATCGTGCATGCCCGGCGGCACTGCAGGTTCGCTGTTGCGGGGCCTGTTCGGGGTTTCGGATATTTCCGGGTTGCCTGGAAAATGCCGGGTTACCTGGAAAAACCTGCCAGCCGGGAAAAACGATGATTATACCGTCAGCGCCGGCCCATCCGGCCGGTCTCGCGGCGCGCGGCCCGATCCCGCGACGGACGCGAACTTGCCTGATGATCCGCCGCGCAACGGTTCGCCGGCGTATCAGGGTTTCGCGCCGGCGGCGGCCGGTGCAGCGGCGCTCCCGGCCGGCGGCACGTCGGTCACGAAGCCGATCCGCGTGAGGCCCGCGGCCTGCGCGGCGCCCATCACCTGCGCGATCACGTCGTAGCGCGTCGCGCGCGACGCGCGCAGCCGCAGCTCGGGCGGCGCGGCGCCCGCGGCGGCGGCCTTGAACCGCGCGGGCAGCGCGTCGAGCGCCACGGGCGCGTCGTCCCAGTACAGCTTGCCCGCGTCGTCGATCGACAGCGTGACGGATTGCGGCGTGTCGCGTGCGACGCTCGCCGCGACCTTCGGCAGGTCGAGCCGGATCGCGTGCGTCATCAGCGGCGCGGTGATGATGAAGATGACGAGCAATACGAGCATCACGTCGATCAGCGGCGTCATGTTGATCTCCGCCATCGGCGCGGACGTCTTGTGGTGCTCGAGCCCGCCGAATGCCATGGTCGTTCCTCCGGAGCCGGCGCGTCAGGCGCCCTGCGCGCACACGAAGACGTGCAGATCGCGCGCGAAGCCGTCGAGTTCCTCGGTGAGCTGCCGGACGAGCCGACCGAGGATGTTGTACGCGAGCACCGCGGGAATCGCGACGACCAGCCCGAACGCGGTCATGATCAGCGCCTCGCCGACCGGCCCCGCGACGTTCTCGATCTGCGCCTGCCCGCTCGCGGCGATGCTGCCGAGCGCGTGATAGATGCCCCACACGGTGCCGAGCAGCCCGACGAACGGCGCGGTGCTGCCGATCGACGCGAGCAGCACCTGGCCGAATTCGAGGCGCCGCTGCGAGCGCAGCATCGCATGACGCAACGCGCGCAGCACGCGTTCGCCGCGCTCCACGCGCGCGGCCATGGCGGCGGGATCGTGCTCATCGGCCGCGTCGCGCGCGGCTTCGGCGAGCGGCACGAACACGCGCTCGCGATCGGCGCCGGCCAGCGCCGCGATGCCGGCGTCGAGCGTCGGCGCGCGCCAGAACGCGGCGAGCGCGCGCGGCCCCTGCCGCTTCGCGCGAACCAGCAGCCAGGCTTTCATCAAGAGGAAGCACCAGCTGGCGACGGACATCGCCAGCAGCACATAGGAGACGGCGTGCGTGATCGCATCGCCGCTTTCGAGGTAGTGGACAACGCCGGTGGGAATCGCCATCGGAGTTTCCCCGTGAAGGTCAGCGCAGGCCGAGCACGTCCTGCATGTCGAACAGGCCGGCGCTACGCGCCGACAGGAAGCGGACCGCACGCAACGCGCCCTGCGCGTACGACACGCGGCTCGACGACTTGTGCGTGATCTCGATGCGCTCGCCGATCCCGGCGAACAGCACGGTGTGGTCGCCGACGATGTCGCCGCCGCGCACCGCGGCAAAGCCGATCGACGACGGATCGCGCTCGCCGGTCACGCCGTGGCGGCCGTACACCGCGCAGTCGTCGAGCGAGCGGCCGAGCGCGCCGGCGACGGCCTCGCCCATCATCAGCGCGGTGCCCGACGGCGCGTCGACCTTGTGGCGGTGATGCGCCTCGATGATCTCGATGTCGTAGCCGTGCGAGAAATGCTGCGCCGCGAATTCGAGCAGCTTCAGCGTGACGTTCACGCCGACGCTCATGTTCGCCGCGAACACGATGCCGATCTTGCCGGCCGCGGCCTGCAATTCGGCCTTCTGCTCGGCGCTGAAGCCGGTCGTGCCGATCACGAGCTTCACGTCGTGGCGCAGCGCGGCCTCGATGTGGGCCATCGTGCCTTCCGGACGCGTGAAATCGATCAGATAGTCGGCCTGCGCGAACACGGCGTCGAGATCGTCGGTCAGCTTGACGCCGGTGTCCTTGCCGAGGAACGCACCGGCGTCCTGGCCGAGGAACGGCGAACCGGCGCGGTCGAGCGCGCCGACGAGCTGCGCGTCGGCATCGTTGAGAACGGCTTCGATCAGCATCCGGCCCATTCGGCCCGATGCGCCGGCAATCGCAATCTTCATGGCTTTCTACACGACAGGTCTAAAGGCGGGCGGCGCATGCCGCCCCGTTTCCGCACGCCGGCCGCTTACTGCGCCGGTGCGGTGAGCGGCTGGTTCTGCAGGTTGTCCGAGCCTTGCGGGCCGACCGGCGGCGACGCCTCGTTCGACACGTTCGGCTGCGGCGGACGATGGAACTGGAACTGCGGCTGGATCGCCGGCGCGGCGCCCGGCGGCTGGCCGCCCGGCACCGGCGCGCCGCCCGAGGCCTGCGCGGCCGGCGTGAACCGGCGCGAACCCGAACCCTGCCCCGACACCTGATTGGTCGCGCGGTTCGCCGCGCGCGCCGCCTGGGCGTTCGCGTCCTGGTCGACCACTGCGCCGGACGCCGGCTCGGCGGCCGGGCTCGCCGCAGCGGCAGCCTGCGCGGCGCTCGCGGCGGCAGCGGCTTCGGACGCCTTCTTCGCCGCGGCAGCGGCCTTCGCCTTCTTGCCGCCCCGGTCGCCGTCGATGTCGGCGAGCAGGTCGAGTTCGGACGGCAGGTTGTCGGCGCCGGTCCAGCTCGCCAGGCGATCGCCCGAGAAGTTGACCACGAGGTCGCGCTGCTGGACGATCGACGTCGAGCCGCGCTTGAAGTAGAAGAGGTAATCCCAGCGATCCGCGTGGAACATGTCCGCGAGCAGCGGCGTGCCGAGCAGCGCGCGGACTTGCTCGCGCGTCATGCCGACCTGCAACTGTGCGGCTTTCTCCTGCGACACGAAGTTGCCCTGCACGACGGTGATCCGATACGGCGTGATGCTCTGCGCAATGCGCTGCGTCACGCTGTCGTACGACGAACAACCCGCCAGCGCGACAACGGCGGCGGCAGCGATGATGGCACTCCGCATGCGACTCCTCTGAAAGTGCGAAAGCGATTCTGGGATCATTTCCTTCACCGTGCTGGCCCGCGTGCAGGCCGCGCGTATATCTGGAACGGCGAAAAGCCGGTAACATTGAAGCCCTGCATTGTACTCTAGGGATGCCTAGCCATGACCAATCCGACGGATCTCAAGAATATCGGGCTAAAGGCCACCCTACCGCGCCTCAAGATTCTCGAAATCTTCCAGCAGAGCCCCGTGCGCCACCTGACGGCCGAAGACGTCTACCGCAACCTGCTCAACGAGCAGCTCGACATCGGGCTCGCCACCGTCTATCGCGTGCTCACGCAATTCGAGCAGGCCGGCCTGCTGTCGCGCAGCAACTTCGAATCCGGCAAGGCGGTGTTCGAGCTGAACGAAGGTTCGCACCATGACCACCTCGTGTGCCTCGATTGCGGCCGCGTCGAGGAATTCTTCGACGCCGAGATCGAGAGCCGCCAGCAGGCGATCGCGAAGGAGCGCGGCTTCCGGCTCCAGGAGCACTCGCTCGCGATGTACGGTTCGTGCACGACCGAGAACTGCCCGCACCGCAAGCACTGAAGCGCCCCACCCGCATACGACACGGCCCGGCCGGCATCTCGCCGCCCGGGCCGTGTGCTTTTCCGGCGCGCGTGCCGCGCGCCCGGCACGCTTACGAAAGCCCTTCGGCGCCCGCGCAGGCCGGCTCGAAATCGAGCGCCCACGCGCGTTCCAGCGGGATCTCGTCGCAGTTCGGCTGCGGCCCGCCGCGATCGACGATCACGAAATCGCTGACCGCATCGAGCGCGAGCAGCGGATGGTGCCAGACGCCCTTCGCATAATTGACGCCCTGCCAGCCCTCGGCCAGGAACGCGCGCATCGCATCGGGCCGGAATTCGCCGGCCGGCGCGACGACGATCGCGTAGCGCGACACCGCCGCGAGCGGGATGAACGCCTGGCTGCCGTGCGGATGACGCTCCATCAACGTGACCGCGACCGGCAACGCGCGCGGCTGCGCGCGAAACACGCTGACGAGCGGCCGGCCGCCGTCCGCGCACACGTCGATCGTCGCGAGATCGTGAAAGCGCTCGGTCGTGCCGCCGTTGATCGGGAAATGCCGTGCGCCTTCGAGCGCGATCACGTCGCCGAACGGCGCGAACGCTTCGCGGGTCAGGCGCTCGACGCGCAGGATCGGGGTTGCGCTCATGCCGCTGCCCTCCTTCAAGCCGGCTCGCCCCACAGACGCAGGCGCGACACGCCGCCGTCCGGGAAGATGTTGAAGCGCACGTGCGTGACGGGGCCGAGCGCCGCGAGCCGGTCGAACGCGTGCACGTGATCCATCTGCAGCTTCTGCTCGCCGAGCAGTTCGGCCCAGAACATCGCCTGCGTGACGAGCGAATCGTCGGTGCCGCCCGTCACGTGCGCGGCCTGCAGCGAGCAGCGGTCGGGGAAATTGCCCTTGAAGAACGCCGTATCGACCTCCACCCGCCGGAGGATGCCCGGGCGCGCCAGCGCGACGATCGCCCAGTCGTTGCCGGGCTCGCGGCGCCGCCGCGTTTCCCAGCCGTCGCCCATGTTCGCGCCGCGCCCCGGCATCAGCATCTGCGACGCCGGGCCGAAGTGCTGGTTGTTCGCGGCCACGAGATAGCCGCCGTTCTCGATCGCCGCGAGATCGACGAGCTCGCCCGCCGGCACGCGGCGCCAGTCGCGCTGCGGCTGGCCGTACACGCGCAGCCGCGCGAGGCCGCCGTCCGGATACAGGTTCACGCGCAGATGCGTGACCGGCCGTGCATCGTCGACGCTCACGTAGTGATGCGAATTGCCCTGCAGCGTCGTCGCGGGGACGATCGTGCGCCATTCGGCGTCGTCCGGCGGCGTGTCGCCGTCCACCGCGCAGGCCTCGATCGACGCGGCCGGCGGAAAGTTGCCGGTGAAGTGGCTCGTATCGAGATCGACGCCGTGGATCACGCCCGGCCGCGCGAGCCGCACCACGCAGAAGTCGTGGCCGGTCGTGCGCTTGCGACGCGTTTCCCAGCCGTCCATCCACTTGCCGTGATCGTCGTACTTGCCGGGAATGAACACGGCCGGCTCTGGATCGAGCATGCGCTCCTTCGGCGCGAAGAATTCGTCGCTGGCGAAGAGCGCCTGCGCGCCCAGGCGCGGGTCGGCGAGGTTCATGTAGCGCCGCGTGAAAGCCGGCGCGTTCGGATCGAGGATGGGGGCTGCCATGTCGTCTCCATTATTTCGAGAAGCGCCGGCGCGTCGGCGCGCCGGTCGCATGAAGTCCGGTTGCGCGGTGCGGCCAGGGGAAGCCGTGCCGCGCGGGAGTCGGGTTCAGAGCGCGTGGGCCTGGTCGCCTGCGACCGGTGCGGCGGCGCCCGGCACATCGGCCACGTAGCGCAGCTCGCGGTTCAGCACGCGCGTCGCGCGGGCACGGTCGATGTCGTTCTCCCACACCGCGACCACCACCGTCGCGACGCAGTTGCCGATCAGGTTGGTCAGCGCACGGGCGATGCCGACGAACCAGTCGACCGGCAGGATCAGCACGAGGCCGAGCACCGGAATGGCGGGAATCGCCGACAGCGTCGCCGCGAGAATCACGATCGCCGAGCCGGGGATGCCGTGCGCGCCCTTCGACGTGACGAGCGACACGAGCAGCACGACGATCAGGTCGTGCGTGGACAGCGGCGTGTTGGTGGCCTGCGCGATGAACAGCACGGCGAGCGTCAGGTAGATCGAGAAGCCGTCGAGGTTGAACGAATAGCCGGTCGGAATCACGAGGCCGACCGTCGAATCCTTGATGCCCATGTATTCGAGCTTGCTCATCACCTGCGGCAGCACCGCGTCCGACGACGCCGTGCCGAGCACGATCGACAGTTCCTCGCGCAGGTAGCGGATCAGCTTGAACACCGAGAAGCCCGCGAGCCGCATCACCACGCCGAGCACGACGGTGACGAACACGAAGCAGCTCAGGTAGAACACCGCGACCAGGTAGCCGAGCTGCTTGAGCGACGCGACGCCGTACTTGCCGGTCGTGAACGCGATCGCGCCGAGCACGCCGAGCGGCGCGAGCTTGATGATGAAGCCGATGATCTTGAAGAACACGTGCGACAGCTCCTCGATCAGGCTGTTCACGCGCTGCGCCTTGTCGCCGAGCAGCGACAGCGCGGAGCCGAACAGCACCGCGAACACGAGGATCTGCAGGATGTCGCCCTTCGCGAACGCGTCGATCGCCGTGTCGGGGATGATCTTCATCAGGTAGCCGGCCGTGTCCTTCAGGCTTTCGGCGTTCTTCGCGTACGTCGACAGCGACGCCGCGTCGAGCGAGCGGAGGTCGATGTTCATCCCGACGCCCGGGCGCGTGAGCCACGCGAGCACGAGCCCGATGCCGAGCGCGAGCGTCGTCATCACCTCGAAGTAGACGACGGCCTTCAGGCCGACCCGGCCGACCTTCTTCAGGTCGCCCGCATTGGCCATCCCGCTGACCACGACGCAGAACACGATCGGGCCGATGACCATCTTGATGAGCTTCAGGAAGCCGTCGCCGAGCGGACGCAGCGACTCGGCGAAATGCGGGAAGAACGCGCCGAGCGCGACCCCCAGTATTAGTGCGACGACTACCCGGCCAAACAGCGAATTGAGGAATTTCGACACGGCGCTCTCCCGATCCAACGGTTGCAGTTTCGTCTGTTCATACTGGTAAGACCAGTGATGTTATGGTGGATAGTAGGAAGCCGATATAGTGGCGTCAAGGACGAACAAAATAGGGATTTCCCGCCCCTCCCGCGGGGTCGGAACGTGCGGGAATCGGCTCGATCGTGGCTTACCCGTAGGCCGTTCGTCCGCTGCCCGCGTGCGGATTACAATGCTGGTCAGACCGGCCATCGCTCACATCATGAAGAACGTTCCGCATACCGTGACCGACACCGCCATCGCGACGATCCGCGACCGGATCGAGGCAGGCGTGTATCCGGTCGGCAGCCTGCTGCCGGCCCAGCGCCAGCTCTCCGAGGAGCTGGAGATCAGCCGCGCGTCGCTGCGCGAGGCGCTGTCGACGCTCGAGGCGCTCGGGATGCTGCGCATCCGCGCGGGCAAGGGCGTGTACGTCGAAAGCGCGCAGGCGTCGGCCGCGCATCCGTGGCAATTCGCCGAGCAGTCGTCGCCGCCCGATACGTACCAGATGCGCTATGCGCTCGAAGGCTTCGCCGCGCGGATGGCCGCGCACGTCGTCAGCGACGATGACATCGCGTGGTTCGAGGACAACCTCGCCGACCTGCACGTCGCGCTGACCGAAAGCGCGCTCGACGAGGCATCGCGGCTCGACTTCGACTTCCACATGCGGATCATCCATCTGGCCGGCAATGCGGCGATCGAGTCGATCCTGCGCAGCAGCGCGGACATCATGAAGGAAAGCCAGCGCATGCCGTTCTACCGGCGCGAGCTGCTGCTGTCGACGTGGCACGAGCACCGCGCGATCGTCGACGCGCTGATCGCGCGCGATGCGGCCGCCGCCGGCACCGCGATCGAAACGCACATCGCGAACGCCGCGCAGCGCGCAGGCGTGTTCTTCCCGACGCCGGGCGCGTAATCCTCCCGCGCGACACCCGACGAAAAAGGCACGCGCCGCGCGTCGCGGGCGTGCCTTTTTGCCAAGCGCGCCGCTGCCGGCGCGACGCGCTAACGCCGCACCGTCACGCGGCCTCGTTCGCGAAATCGATCAGCACCTTCATCGCACGCTGGCGATCGCCGGCCAGTTCGAACGCGAGGTTCGCGTCGCGCATCGGGAACACGCGCGTGACGGCCGGCCGCAGGTCGACGCGCCCCGCGTTGATCAGCTGCACCGCGAGCGCGAATTCCGCGTGGAAGCGGAACGAGCCGCAGATCGACAGCTCCTTCGCGACCACGACGTTCTGCGGCAGGCTCACGTCGCCGCCGAGCCCGAGCTGCACGACGACGCCGCGCGGCCGCATCACGTCGAGCCCGTCGCGCAACGCGCGCGCATTGCCCGAACACTCGATCATCACGTCGAACGTGCCCTTGTCGGCGCCGTAGCGCTCGACCCAGCCGGCATCGGCCGCCGCATTGATCGTGCGGTCCGCGCCGAGCGCGCGCGCCACGTCCAGCGGCGCGTCGACGACATCGGTCGCGACGATCTCCGCCGCGCCGTGCACGCGCGCGGCCGCGACCGCCAGCACGCCGATCGGCCCGCAACCCGACACGAGCACGCGCTTGCCGATCAAGGGGCCCGCGCGCGATACCGCATGCAGCCCGACCGCGAACGGCTCGGCCAGCGCCGCGAGCGACAGCGGCACGTGGTCCGCCACCTTCACGCATTGCACCGCGTCGCACACGAGCGCGTTGCGGAACGCGCCCTGCACGTGCGGCATCCGCATCGCGCTGCCGTAGAAGCGCATGTCGAGACACTGGTTCGGCAACCCTTCGAGACAGTAGCGGCACGCGCCGCACGGCCGGCTCGGATTGACCGCGACACGATCGCCGACCTGCACCGACGTCACGTCCGCCGCCACTTCCGCGACCGTGCCGGCGACCTCGTGGCCGAGCACCATCGGCTGCTGCAGCCGGATCGCGCCGAAGCCGCCATGCCGGAAATAATGCAGGTCGGAGCCGCAGATGCCGCCCATCGCGACGTCGACGCGCACCTGGCCCGGGCCGATCTCGCCCGCGTCCTGCTCCTCGACCCGCAGGTCGTTCGGCCCGTGGATCACCACACACATGCAACGCATACGCACGACATTCTCCTTGTCAGACGGCACTCGTCAGCCCGCCGTCGACGAACAGCGTCTGCCCGTTCACGAAATCGGATGCGGCCGATGCGAGGAAGATCGCCGCGCCGCACAGCTCGTCGACCTGCCCCCAGCGGCCGGCCGGCGTGCGCTTGCATAGCCAGTCCGAAAACGCCGCGTCGTCGACCAGCGCGCGATTCAGCTCGGTTTCGAAATAGCCGGGCGCGAGGCCGTTCGCCTGGATGCCGTGGCGCGCCCAGTCGGCGCACATCCCTTTGGTCAGCATCCGCACCGCGCCCTTGGTCGCCGCATACGGCGCGATCGTCGGCCGCGCGAGCTCGCTCTGCACCGAGCAGATGTTGATGATCTTGCCGCGGCCGCGCGCGATCATGTGCCGCGCGACCGCCTGCGCGGCATTGAACACGCCGTCGAGGTTCACGCGCATCAGCGCGTGCCAGTCGTCCGGTTCGAATGCGTCGAGCGGCGCGCGGCGCTGGATGCCTGCGTTGTTCACGAGAATGTCGATCGCGCCGACGCGCGCCTCGAAATCGTCGACCGCCGCACGCACCTGCGCATGCTCGGCCACGTCGAACACCGCATGGTCGGCCGCGAAGCCTTCGTCGCGGAACCGGCGCGCGAGCGTCGCGGCCTTCTCTTCATTGCGATCGTTGATGACGATCGCCGCGCCCGCTTCCGCGAGCCCGCGGGCGAGCGTCAGCCCGATCCCGCGGCCGGAACCGGTAATCAGCGCACGGCGGCCGTCGAGACGGAACCGGTCAAGCGCTTGAGTCATGGATGTCTCCTCGTGCCAGTCGCGCCGGCCGCCCATCGCGGCCGGTCTCGCGTTGACGGTATCTTCGGCCGCCCGCCGGGTCCGTGCCAATGGTCTTTTTTGATCCCGTTATCATGAAAATTGATTACCGCCTCCTTGATGCCCGCCGCCCATGGAACTCAAGCAATTGCGCGCCTTCGTCACGCTCGCGGAAGAACTGCATTTCGGGCGCGCCGCGCAGCGCCTGTATATCGTGCAGCCGGCGCTGAGCATGCAGATCAAGGCGCTCGAGGCCGAACTCGGCGCGCGCCTGTTCGAGCGCGACCGGCACAAGGTCGAGCTGAGCGACACGGGGCGCGTGTTCCTGCCCGAAGCGCGGGCGACGCTGCAGCAGGCCGCGCGCGCGGAACAGATGGCGCGGCTGTCGAGCCGCGGCGAAATCGGCACGCTGCGCGTCGCGTTCGTGTCGTCGGTCTTGCCGGCGCTGCTACCGGCCGTGCTGCGCACGATGCGCGAGCGCTATCCGCTGATCGCGCTCGAACTGAAGGACATGCCGACGCCCGACCAGGTCGTCGCGCTGCGCGACCGCCGGATCGACTTCGGGATGATCCGGCTGCCGGCCGCGTATGCGGGCATCGACACGCGCGTGGTGCTTGAGGAAGGGTTCGTCGTCGCGCTGCCGCTCGGCCATCCGCTCGCCGCGCACGACGCGATCGCGCCGGCCGCGTTGCGCGGCCACCCTGCGTTCGTGCTCGCGCGCCGCTACGCGCCCGGCTTTCACGACGACATGCTGCTCGCGCTGAGCCGCGCGGGCACGACGCTCGAGATCGCGCAGGAGTTCGGCGAATTCACGACGATGCTCGCACTCGTCGCGGCGGGAATGGGGATCGGGCTGATCCCGGCGCAGGCCGCGAGCGCGCTGCCGCCGAACGTGCTCGCGCGGCCGCTCGACCTGGCCGGTCACCGCAGCGGTATCGGCCTCGCGTGGAGCGATCTCGAGAGCCCGCTCAAGCGCGCGTTCATCGAAGCGATCGAGCACGTGACGGCGAACGCCGGGCAATAAAAAACCCGGCCGGGACACTCCAGGCCGGGTTCGTTCGCCACGCGGGCCGCCTTACAACGGCCGCGCGACGTGCAGGATTACTTCGCGTTCGCGAATGCGATCGCCGTATCGAGCATGCGGTTCGAGAAACCCCACTCGTTGTCGTACCAGCTCGACACCTTCACGAGACGGCCCGACACCTTGGTCAGCGTCGCGTCGAACGTCGACGAAGCCGGGTTGTGGTTGAAGTCGATCGACACCAGCGGTGCGTCGTTGTAGCCGAGGATGCCCTTCAGCGCGCCTTCCGATGCTTCCTTCATGATCGCGTTGACTTCCTCGACCGTCGTGTCGCGCTTCGCGATGAACGACAGGTCGACGATCGACACGTTGATCGTCGGGACGCGGATCGCGTAGCCGTCGAGCTTGCCGTTCAGTTCCGGCAGCACGAGGCCGACGGCCGAAGCAGCGCCCGTCTTCGTCGGGATCTGGCTGTGCGTGGCCGAGCGCGCGCGGCGCAGGTCTTCGTGATAGACGTCCGTCAGCACCTGGTCGTTCGTGTACGCGTGAATCGTCGTCATCAGGCCGGTTTCGAGGCCGATCTTGTCGTTCAGCGGCTTGACGAGCGGCGCGAGGCAGTTCGTCGTGCACGATGCGTTCGAGATGACCGTGTGCTCGGCCTTCAGCACGTCGTGGTTCACGCCGTAGACGATCGTCGCGTCGACGTCCTTGCCGCCCGGCGCCGAGATGATCACCTTCTTCGCGCCGCCCTTCAGGTGCGCGCTCGCCTTTTCCTTCGTCGTGAAGAAGCCCGTGCATTCCATCACGACGTCGACGCCCAGCTCGCCCCACGGCAGTTCGGCCGGGTTGCGGTTCGCCAGCACGCGGATCTTGTCGCCGTTTACGACGAGGTAGTCGCCGTCGACCGACACTTCGCCCGGGAACTTGCCGTGCGCGGTGTCGTACTGGGTCAGGTGCGCGTTGGTCTTCGCATCGCCCAGGTCGTTGATCGCGACGATCTCGAGATCGTGCTTCTTGCCGTTTTCATAGAACGCGCGCAGCGTGTTGCGGCCGATACGGCCGTAGCCGTTGATTGCGACGCGAATCGTCATGGTTATCTCCTGATGGCTGAAAAATTCGTTTCGTGCAGCTTCACGGTGCGACGCACGCAACGGGCGGCGCGCGTCGCACATATGCTTTTAGGCCAGCACGGCCTTGGCCGTCTCGACGACGTGCTCGACGGTGAAGCCGAAGTACTTGAACAGCACGCCGGCCGGCGCCGATTCGCCGAACGTGTCGATCCCGACGACGCCGCCCTCGAGGCCGACGTACTTGTGCCAGAAGCTCGTCACGCCCGCTTCGATCGCGACGCGGCGCACGCCGTGCGGCAGCACGCGTTCGCGGTATTCAGCGTCCTGGCGGTCGAACACGTTGGTCGACGGCATCGACACGACGCGCGCCGCGATGCCCTGCTGCGCGAGCGGCTCGACGGCCTTCATCGCGAGTTCGACTTCCGAGCCTGTCGCGATCAGGATGATCTTGCGCGCGACGATTTCCTCGTCCCAGTCCTTCAGCACGTAACCGCCCTTCGCGATGTTGGCGATCTGCGCCTCGGAACGCGGGTTGAACGCGAGGTTCTGGCGGCTGAAGATCAGGCTCGACGGGCGGTCGGCGGCGACCGCGTGGGTCCACGCGACGGCCGTCTCGACCGTGTCGGCCGGACGCCAGACGTCGTGGTTCGGGATCAGGCGCAGGCTCGACACGTGCTCGATCGACTGGTGCGTCGGGCCGTCTTCGCCGAGGCCGATCGAATCGTGCGTGAACACGAAGATCGACGGCACCTTCATCAGCGCGGCCACGCGCAGCGCGTTGCGGCTGTAGTCGGAGAACGTCAGGAACGTGCCGCCGAACGGCTTGTGGCCGCCGTGCAGCGCGAGGCCGTTGATCGCGGCGCTCATGCCGAATTCGCGCACGCCGTAGTTGATGTGGTTGCCGAGCAGCACGCCCGCGCCTTCGGGATTCGCGCGCACCGCCTTCGACGCCTTCCAGTTGGTCAGGTTCGAGCCGGTCAGGTCGGCCGAGCCGCCGAGCAGTTCGGGCAGCGCGGCGGCGAGGCCTTCGATCGCCTGCTGCGACGCCTTGCGGGTCGCAACCGTCTCGGCGCGCTCGTTCGCGCCGGCGATGATCGCGGCAGCCTTCTCGGCCCAGTCGGCCGGCAGCTTGTTCGCCATCCGGCGCTCGAATTCGGCGGCTTCCGCCGGGAACTTCGCGCGATAGGCCGCGAACGTCGCGTCCCATTCGGACTCGGCGCGCTTGCCGGCTTCCTTCGCATCCCAGGCCGCATAGACTTCCTGCGGAATCACGAACGGCTCCCAGGTCCAGCCGAGTGCCGCGCGCGTCTTCGCGATTTCTTCCGCGCCGAGCGCCGCGCCGTGCACGTCGTGGCCGCCAGCCTTCGTGGCCGCGCCCTTGCCGATCACCGTCTTGCAGCAGATCAGCGTCGGCTTGTCCGACAGCTTCGCCTTCGCGATGGCCGCGTCGACCGCGTCGACGTCGTGGCCGTTCACGTTCGGGATCACGTTCCAGCCGTATGCCTCGAAGCGCTTCGGCGTGTCGTCGTGGAACCAGTTCACGACGTCGCCGTCGATCGAGATGCCGTTGTCGTCGTACAGCGCGATCAGCTTGTTCAGCTTCAGCGTGCCCGCGAGCGAGCAGGCTTCGTGCGAGATGCCTTCCATCAGGCAGCCGTCGCCGAGGAACACGTACGTGTGGTGATCGACGATCTTCGCGCCGTCACGGTTGAACTCGTCGGCCATCAGCGCTTCGCCGAGCGCCATGCCGACCGCGTTCGCGAGACCCTGGCCGAGCGGGCCGGTGGTCGTCTCGACGCCCGGCGTGATCCCGTATTCCGGATGGCCCGGCGTCTTCGAGTGCAGCTGGCGGAAGTTCTTCAGCTCTTCGATCGGCAGGTCGTAGCCGGTCAGGTGCAGCAGCGAGTACAGCAGCATCGAGCCATGGCCGTTCGACAGCACGAAACGGTCGCGGTCGGCCCAGTGCGGGTTCGTCGGGTTGTGCTTCAGATGTCGCGACCACAGCGCGACGCCGATTTCGGCCATGCCCATCGGCATGCCCGGGTGGCCGGAGTTCGCTTGCTGGACGGCGTCCATCGCGAGCGCACGGATCGCGTTGGCCATCAGGGTGGTGGAGGCGGGAGACGAAGTCGTCATGTCGAGTCCGGAGAACGAGTCGAGGAAACGGGGGCACGGCGGCATCCGGAAGCTCGAGCGTCAATCGTTCCCGGCGCGCGGTGCGGCGCCTGACGGACGCGAAGCGGACGGAGCCAACGGACGGGGCTGCAAAGCTCGTCATTTTAACAGATGGGCCGACATTTCCCTTGTCGGCGCGCGGTGTTCCGGCACGGTTTTCCGCCAAGCCGCCCGCCTCCTATAATTCAGGCGTCGGAACTGCCTGCCCCAGCGGCCCGCCCGTGAGCACCACCCTTCTCTTTCACCCGACGCCCGACGCCACCTACGGCTTCCCGAACGCGCGGCGGCTCGCGCGCGTCGCGTCCCCGCACCAGCAGATCGAAGTCTGGGAAACGCCGCAGCTCGGCCGGCTGTTCACGCTGGACGGCCGGCCGATGACGTCGGTCGGCGACGAGTTCGTCTATCACGAGTGCATGACGCACCCGGCCGCGCTCGCGCATCCGTGCCCGAGGAAGGCGCTCGTGCTCGGCGGCGGCGACGGCGGCGCCGCGCGCCAGTTGCTCAAGCACGCGTGCATCGAGCGGATCGTCGTCGCCGAACTCGACGACGAGGTGGTCGGGATGGCCCGCCGCTATCTCGACGACGTGCACCAGGGCGCGCTCGACGACCCGCGCGTCGAGGTCGTGATCGGCGACGCCGCGCATTTCGTCGAGTCGACGGTCGAACATTTCGATCTCGTCGTGTTCGACCTCACGCCGCCCGATTCGCCGGCGGCCGGCCTCTATACGCGTGCGTTCTACGCGCGGCTCAAGCGGATCCTCACGCGCTGCGGCGCGATCTCGATGCATCTCGGCTCGCCGGTGTTCCATGCCGCGCGCATCGCCGCGCTGCTCGACGACCTGCGCGCGAGCTTCGCGGTCGTCGATCCGCTGTCCGCGCACGTGCCGCTGTACGGCTCGCAGTGGCTGATGGCGATCGCGAGCGATACGCTCGATGCGGCCGCGCTGTTCGCGCACGACGTCGACGAACGGCTCGCGGCCCGCCGCGTCGGCGGCTTGCGCTATTACGATGCGCGGCTGCATGCGTCCCTCTTCACCCTGCCCCGCGCGCTGCGCGATACACTGGGCGTTCGCCGCTGAACATCCGGACGGCCGCACCGCTCCGCTGTTCGAGCATGAGACCGGCGCAGGCGCGAGACGCGCCGACACCGTGCAACAGGAGATTTTCATGACCGATCCACGTCCGGCCAACGTGCCTTGGTTGACGCCCTACCTGGCCGTACGCAACGCGCGCGCGGCCATCGAGTTCTTCAAGGCCGCATTCGGCTTCACGGTACGCGACGTGCACGACGAGGACGGCGCGATCATGCACGTCGAGATGGCCTATCGCGGCCAGCTGATCGTGATGTTCGCGCCCGAAGGCGCGTTCGGCTCGCCCGCGCTCACGCCGAAGCGCGCGAACGCCACCGCGCCGCAATCGTTCTATCTGTATGTCGACGACGTCGACGCCACCTGGCAGCGCGCGCTCGACGCAGGCGCGAAATCGCTGAGCGCGCCGCAGGACCAGTTCTGGGGCGACCGGTTCGCGCAGATCGAGGATCTCGACGGCTACCGCTGGGCGCTCGGGTGCCGTCTCGACGCATGACCGAAACCGCTACACGCATGAATGAAGCCACCACCACCGCGGCCGTGCCGCGCTTTTTCGTCGACGCCGCGCTGCGCGCCGACGCCACGCTCGCACTGCCGGCCGACGTCGCCCGCCACGTGCAGGTGCTGCGCCTGCAGCCGGGCGACGTGCTCGCATTGTTCGACGGCACGGGCGGCCAATACCGCGCACGGCTCGTCGAGGTCGACAAGCGCAGCGCGCTCGCGCAGGTCGATACGTTCGAGCCCGTCGAGGCCGAGCCGCCCTATCGCGTGACGCTCGCGCAGGGGATCGCCGGCGGCGACAAGATGGACTGGGTGATCGAGAAGGCGGTCGAGCTCGGCGTCGCGGCGGTCGTGCCGCTGTCGACCGCGCGCGGCGTCGTGAAGCTGTCCGGCGAACGCGCGGACAAGCGCGTCGCGCACTGGCGCGGCGTCGTGCGGGCGTCATGCGAACAGTGCGGGCGCAACCGTGTACCCGACGTCGCGCCGGTCGCCGGCTTCCGCGCGTGGCTCGATGCGCTGCCGGCCGCGCCGGCCGACGGCGAGCTGCGGCTGCTGCTGTCGCCGCGCGCGAGCATCCCGTTCGCGGCGCTGCCCGACGCGCCGCCCGCGGCGGCCGTCACGCTGCTGATCGGCCCCGAAGGCGGGCTGTCGCCCGACGAGGAAAATGCGGCCCGCGCTCGCGGGTTCACCGCGCTGTCGCTCGGGCCGCGCGTGCTGCGTACCGAGACGGCCGGCGCGGCCGTGCTCGCGGCGCTGGCGGCCCGCTGGGGCGGGTGGTAAAGCGCGTCAGCGCGCCGCGTTCAGCGGCTCGACTCCGCGTCGTGCTTCGCGCGCCGCGCCATGCAGCCGAGCGCGAATCGCACACGCAAAAAAGCCCGCTCGAAGCGGGCTTGTGACCGAATCACCGAATCGGCCGCGCGGGCCGACCGTGCGCTTACGCGAACGAGTAGAACACGCGGAACGCGACCTTGCGCTCGGCCCAGAATTCGGCCGCCTCGCGGAACACGTCGAGCAGCGTTTCGCGCCCTTCCTTGTCGAATTTCTGCGCGATCGGCAACCCTTCGAGGACGATCACGAAACCGGGCTGCGCGCCCGCCTTCGCGACGAGGTCGGTGAGGCAGTCGTACAGCGCGTCGTAGTTCTTCCCGAAATGCTTCGGAAACAGGAACGAGGTCGCGATCGTTTCCATCACTTCCTGCTTCGACTGCGCGGCGCCGCAATACGCATACAGGAAATGCTGGCCGAGCCGACCGGCTTCGTCGGCAAGATCCTGCACGCGGAACGCGCGGATCGACTGCACGAGATTGGGTCGCACGGTCGTGAAAAGGCTCATAGGCTCCTCGTTCGATGAAAGCCCGGGCTCGGCTTCCTGTTGCTCCGGCGTGCCGCCGGCCTGCGCCGCCGCGTGCAGCTGAATCACACGCTGAAACAGATTGCCGTCGCCGGCCGCGAACAGTTCCGCCGCCGCCGTATCGTGCGCGTAGATGGAGTCGCTCATGCCATTCGTCCCGAAGTCATTCAACAATACGTTTAAAACTGTTGTAGTGGTCGCCCGTGTAATAACAGTTGTCGATCCGGCGCAACGGCCCGCCACAGACGATCCGGCGCGCGCCGCGATTGCGCGCACGCGGTGTCGGCACCGTGTACTCATGGTAGTAGCCGCGCTTCGCCTTCGGCAGGATTCGCTCGCGATTGCCGAACACGACGCCGTCTTTCTCGTACGGATAGGGACCGCCGGCGCCGATCAGGCCCAGCGTGGTCACGGCCTCGCGCGGAAGACGGGCGGTCGGGATCGTATCGAGCCCGCTCGCGGCCACGTCGGCCGGAACGGCCTCCCGTGCGTAAGCGGCGGAAACCAGACTGCCCGTCGGCGTGCCGACGATACCCATCGCGAACATCGCGAAGACGGACGCGAGCGCGCCGTTGCGGAGCCACTTGCGTGCCATGAACCAGGGTTCCCGCTGTTAAATCAAGTAGTTGACGACCAACAAAGGCGTTAGCGTAGCGTTATTGGCCGCGCGAATCAATGTCCGTTTGGGAATCGAAAGCCTCACGACACGCGAGATTCCGTATTTCTTACCGAAATTGCACTACATTTATCTTACATGAGATAAAATGCGGGCGGCATCTCTCGCATGGCAAGACCCTGCCTCCTTGCCGCGCTCATTACCCGGCGTGGAGAGATGCTGCTGTTGCTTATGGGAAGCGCGGTTGCGCCCTACCCGCGGCGTGCCCCTTGCGGGCACGCCTCTTTTTGCCTTTGTTTACAATTTCGCCCGACGCGCGGCGCCGCTTCGACCGGCGCCGCGTGCTCGTTCCGGCTCAGCGCGCGGCGTTGACGTCGGCGACCAGCAGCGCCGCCATGTTGACGATGCGACGAACGGTCGCCGATTCGGTCAGCACGTGCACCGGCTCCGCGGCGCCCAGCAGGATCGGCCCGATCGCGATATTGTTGCCCGCGGCCGTCTTCAGCAGGTTGTACGCGATGTTCGCCGCGTCGATGTTCGGCAGGATCAGCAGGTTCGCGTCGCCCTCCAGCGTCGATTCCGGCAGGATTTCCTTGCGCAGCGCGGCGTCGAGCGCGACGTCGCCATGCATTTCGCCGTCCACCTTCAGATCCGGCGCGGTTTCCTGCAGGATCGCGAGCGTATCGCGCATCTTCTTCGCCGAAGGGGCATTGCTCGTGCCGAAATTCGAATGCGACAGCAGCGCGACCTTCGGCTCGATGCCGAAGCGGCGCACTTCTTCCGCGGCCATGATCGTGATCTCGGCCAGCTCTTCCGGGGTCGGATCAACGTTCACGTGCGTATCCACAAGGAAAATCTGGCGGCCAGGCAGCACGAGGCCGTTCATCGCCGCGTACACGCTGCAGCCCGGACGCTTGCCGATCACCTGGTCGATGAAGTGCAAGTGGCGGTGCGTGGTGCTGATCGTGCCGCAGATCATTCCGTCCGCTTCGCCTTTCTTCACCAGCATGGAGCCGATCAGCGTCGTGCGGCGGCGCATTTCGACGCGCGCGAGCTGCTCGCTGATGCCCTTGCGCGCCATCATCTTGTGGTACGTCTGCCAGAAGTCGCGGTAGCGCTCGTCGTGCTCGGTGTTGACGACCGTGAAATCGGTGCCGGGCGTGAGGCGCAGGCCGTAGCGCTGAATGCGATGCTCGATCACCGACGGGCGGCCGATCAGGATCGGCTTCGCGAGTTTTTCGTCGACGATGATCTGAACGGCGCGCAACACGCGCTCTTCCTCGCCTTCCGCGAACACGACGCGCTTCTTCTCTTCCGGCGCGGCGCGCGCGATCTGGAAGATCGGCTTCATCGTCGTGCCGCTGTGATACACGAACTGCTGCAGATGCTGCTTGTACGCGTCCATGTCCTCGATCGGGCGCGTCGCGACGCCGCCGTCCATCGCGGCCTGCGCGACGGCCGGCGCGATCTTCACGATCAGGCGCGGATCGAACGGCTTCGGAATCAGGTATTCGGGCCCGAAGGACAGATCCTGGATGCCGTACGCGGTCGCGACGATGTCGCTCTGCTCGTGCTGTGCGAGTTCGGCGATCGCATTGACGGCCGCGATCTCCATTTCACGCGTGATCGTCGTCGCGCCGACGTCGAGCGCGCCGCGGAAGATGAACGGGAAGCACAGGACGTTGTTGACCTGGTTCGGGTAGTCGGTGCGGCCGGTCGCGAGAATCGCGTCGGGGCGCACTTCGAGCGCCGCTTCCGGCAGGATTTCCGGCGTCGGGTTCGCGAGCGCGAGGATCAGCGGGCGCTCGGCCATGCCCTTCACCATCTCCTGCTTCAACACGCCGGCGGCCGACAGGCCGAGGAAGATGTCCGCGCCGTCGATCACTTCGGCCAGCGTGCGGGCGTCGGTTTCGCGCGCGAAACGCTCCTTGTCCGGATCCATCAGCTCGGTGCGGCCCTTGTAGACCACGCCGGCCAGGTCGGTCACCGTGATGTTCTCGAGCGGCAGGCCGATGTCGACCAGCAGATCCAGACACGCGAGCGCGGCCGCGCCGGCGCCGGATGCGACCAGCTTGACCTTCTTGATGTCCTTGTTGACGACCTTCAGCCCGTTCGTGACGGCCGCGGCCACGACGATCGCGGTGCCGTGCTGGTCGTCGTGGAACACCGGGATCTTCATCCGCTTGCGCGCTTCGCGCTCGACGATGAAGCAGTCCGGCGCCTTGATGTCTTCGAGGTTGATGCCGCCGAAGGTCGGCTCCAGCGCGGCGATCACGTCGACGAGCTTGTGCGGGTCCGACTCGTTCAGCTCGATGTCGAACACGTCGATGCCCGCGAACTTCTTGAACAGCACGGCCTTGCCTTCCATCACCGGCTTCGACGCGAGCGGGCCGATGTTGCCGAGACCGAGCACCGCCGTGCCGTTCGTCACGACGCCGACCAGGTTGCTGCGCGCGGTGAAGCGCGCGGCGTTCAGCGGATTCTCGACGATCTCCTCGCACGCGAACGCCACGCCCGGCGAATACGCGAGCGCGAGGTCGCGCTGGTTGATCATCTGCTTGGTCGGGGCGATCGCGATTTTGCCGGGGGTCGGAAATTCGTGATAGTCGAGCGCGGCTTCGCGGAGCTTGGCTTTGGAGGAGGCTTGGGTAGACATGTGTCTCGTGACGGGCGGATTAGAATAACTGTTCGACGGCATTGTAGCGCCAATCATCGGCCGCCAGACCGGCGATTCGGGTGCGACAGCCGCGACAAAAATGAACTGGATGGTACAGGCGCGCCGCCGCCCGCCTCGTACAATGCCGCTCCTTCAACCGTTTCGGATCGCCCGCCGTGCCAGCCGCCCTCTCCGAGTTTTCGCTGATCGAACGCTTCTTCACGCGCCGCGCCGCGCAGGGCGCCCGCGCGTCGACGCTCGGCATCGGCGACGATTGCGCGCTGATCGCGCCCCGATCCGGGAAATTGCTGGCCATTTCGACGGACATGCTGGTGGAAGGCCGCCACTTCTTCGCCGACGTCGCGCCGGACGCGCTCGGCCACAAGACGCTCGCGGTCAATCTGTCGGACCTCGCGGCGATGGGCGCCGAGCCGCGCGCCTTCACGCTCGCCTGCGCGCTGCCGCGCGCCGACGCGGCGTGGCTCGAGGCGTTCGGCGACGGCCTGTTCGCGCTGGCCGAGCGATACGGCTGCGAACTGATCGGCGGCGACACGACGAGCGGGCCGCTGAACCTGTGCGTGACCGTGTTCGGCGAAGTCGCGCCCGACGCGGCGCTGCGGCGCGATGCCGCGCGCGACGGCGACGACGTATGGGTGTCCGGCACGCTCGGCGATGCGCGCGCGGGGCTCGGCGTCGCCCGCGGCGAATGGACGGCCGGCGCGGATGAAGCCGCCGCATTCCGGCACGCGCTGGAGCGCCCCGAGCCGCGCGTCGCGCTCGGCCTGGCGCTCGCGGGCGTCGCGCACGCGGCGCTCGATCTCTCCGACGGCCTCGCCGGCGATCTCCAGCACATCCTGACGCGCTCGAACGTGCGCGCCGAGATCGACGCCGACGCGGTGCCGCGCTCGGCCGCGCTCGCGACGCTGCCGGCCGACGTGCAGCGCCGCTGCACGCTGGCCGGCGGCGACGACTACGAACTGTGCTTCACGGCGCCGCTCGCCGCCCGCGCGGCGGTCGAAGCGGCGGGCGCCGCGGCCGGCGTGCCGGTCACGCGAATCGGTACAATACGCGCGTTGTCCGCGCCGTCGGCGCAACCCGCCATCGCGTGGCGCGACGCCGCCGGCGCGCCCCTCGCTCTCACGTTGCACGGTTTCGACCACTTCCATGCAGACTGATCCGACGCCCGCGCACGCCGCGGCCGAGCCCGGCGCCGCGCCGACCCGCACGACGGCCCGCTTCATGCTGTCGCACCCGGCGCACATCGTGTCGCTCGGCTTCGGCAGCGGGCTCGCGCCGATCATGCCCGGCACCTTCGGCTCGCTGTTCGGCTGGCTCACGTTCGTCGTGCTCAACCGCTACCTGACGGTGCCCGAGTGGTGGGCGCTGATCGCCGTCGGCTTCGTGGCGGGCGCCTGGGTCACCGGTTTCACCGCGAGGAAGGCCGGTGTGGCCGATCCGGGCGCCATCGTCTGGGACGAGATCGTCGCGATCTGGCTCGTGATGCTGTTCGTCACGCCCGCGACCTTCGTCGGCCAGCTGTGGGCGTTCGTCGCGTTCCGCTTCTTCGACATGCTCAAGCCGCCGCCGATCCGCTACTTCGACCGCCGCCTGAAAGGCGGGCTCGGCATCATGGTTGACGATCTCGTCGCCGCGTTCATGACGCTGCTCGTGATCGCCCTGTGGCGCTCCGTCGCCGGCTGACCGATTTCCCGACTTCCGTTTCCCGACGCGCATGCCAACCGATTCCGTCGTCCATCAGCTTGCGATCCGCGCAGGCAACAAGTTGCGTGACGAGCACCTGACGCTCGCCACCGCCGAATCCTGCACCGGCGGCCTGATCGCCGCGGCAATCACCGACATTTCCGGCAGCAGCCAGTGGTTCGAGCGCGGCTTCGTCACGTATTCGAACCAGGCCAAGATCGAGATGATCGGCGTGCCGTCCGACCTGATCGACAAGCACGGCGCCGTCAGCGAGCCCGTCGCGCGTGCGATGGCCGAAGGCGCGCTGCGCAACAGCCGCGCGCAGGTCGCGCTGTCCGTCACCGGCATCGCGGGCCCGGGCGGCGGCAGCGAGAAGAAGCCGGTCGGCACCGTATCGTTCGGCTGGAGCAACCGGCTGCATACCGACGTCGAAACGCTCGTGTTCAAGGGCGACCGCGAACAGATCCGCACGCAGGCGGCCGCGCATGCGCTGCGCGGGCTGCTCAAGCTGCTCGACGAACGCGAACGCTGATCGGGCGGGGCGCGCGTGACGCGCCCTGCTCGCTTACTGGATCGCGTCGGGTTTCACGACGATCCAGTTCTTGTCCGCCGTCACCGGCAGGCCGAGCGCCTTCTGCTTCGCGGCCGATTCGTCCGACCACGCGCGGATCTGCGCCATCTGCTTGTCCTTCTTGTTGACCCACACGCGCACGCCGCCGCGCGCGACGTCGGTCGCGTTCAGCAGCATGTAGCCGTCGGACGTCGGCGTGTCGCCCGCGACGAGCACCGGCTTCTTCCACTGGTCGATCCACCCGACGATCGAACCGAGCTTGCCTTCGTACCACGTCATCGGGTTCATCAGGAACGGCGTGATCACGAGATTGCGGTTCGCGGCCTCGTCGTACTTGCCGGCCTTGATCTGCAGCCGCGACGTCGTCAGCGCGCCCGTCGCGGGGTTGCGCAGCAGCGTCGTCACGCCGATCACGTTCTGCGGCTTCACGTTGTAGCCGTACTTCGGGTCCGACAGCACGAGCCGCGCGAGCTCCTCGTGGGCCGCCGTCATCACGTAGACGTCGATGCCGTTTTCGCGCAGCGCGTTGTACAGCTCCTGCATCCCGCGGAAGAAGCGCGGCGGATTCACCGTGCCGTCCACCACCTTGTCGCCCTGCCAGTAACGGATCGGGATCGGCTTGCCGTCGGCGAGCATCGCGTCGATATGGCGCTTCAGGTCGGCGAGCGACTGCCCGGCGAACGCCTGCGCGATCCACGGATAGCAGACCAGATCGTCGATCTCGCAGAGCCGGTAGTAGTAGCTCGTGAGCGATTCCTGGTAGTCGGCGGAATCCTTGAACGGGATCAGTTTCAGCGACGGGTCGAGCGAATCGCGCGTCAGCACGCCGCGGTTCTCGAGATACGGCAGCAGCGCTTCCTCGAGGTCGTAGCGGTAGGTCGTGTTGTCGGCATCGAACACCGCGTAGTCGCCGCGGTTCGCGTGCGCGGCGATCATCGCGTTCAGCGCCTTCGCGCTGTCGGCCGGCCAGTGCGACAGATCCGCCGCATGGGCGAACGTCATGCACAGCGACGCGGCGAACGCGCTCAGCAGACGGCGGGACAGCTTGGGCATGGCGTCGCTCCTTTTCTTGACATTTTTGTGACGGATCGGTGACAAGCAGCAGCATCGCGCGACTAAATTGCGCGCATGCCATACGGAAGCGACGGGAAGTTGTTCGCGTGCGCCAGAACGGCGATCACGCGATGAAAGCGCGCGGCCCGCGAACGCGGGGCCGGCGATGCGAGGCCGCCCGACCGGGCGGCCCGTATTTCAGCGATGCGCGTTGATCGTGTCGCGCGTCTTCTGCGCGGCGAGCGCGGCGGCTTCGGCGAAATCCTCACCCTTGCTCGCGTACAGGATCGCCCGCGACGAGTTGATCATCATCCCGGTGCCGTCGGCCGTGCGGCCCGCGTTGACGGTCGCCTGCACGTCGCCGCCCTGCGCGCCGATGCCGGGGATCAGGAGCGGCATGTCGCCGACGATTCCGCGCACGACCTCGATTTCCTTCGGGAACGTCGCGCCGACCACGAGGCCGAGCTGGCCGTTCTTCGCGTTCCACTTGTTCGCCGCGAGATCGGCCACGACCTGATACAGCGGCCGCCCGTTCGTATCGAGGAACTGCAGGTCCGAGCCGCCCGGGTTCGACGTGCGGCACAGCACGATCACGCCCTTGCCTTCGTGCTCGAAGTACGGCTCGACCGAGTCGTAGCCCATGTACGGGTTCACCGTGACGGCATCGGCGCGATAGCGCTCGAACGCTTCGCGCGCGTACTGCTCGGCCGTGCTGCCGATGTCGCCGCGCTTCGCGTCGAGGATCACGGGCAGGCCCGGATGCTGGAGATGGATATGCGCGATCAGCCGCTCGAGCTGGTCTTCGGCGCGATGCGCGGCGAAATACGCGATCTGCGGCTTGAACGCGCTCGCGTACTGCGCGGTCGCATCGACGATCTGCCGGCAGAATTCGAAGATCGCGTCGGGCTGGCCGTCGAACTGCACGGGAAAGCGCGACGGCTCGGGATCGAGGCCGACGCACAGCAGCGAATTCGTGCGCTGCCACGCGGCGCGCAGCGATTCAATGAAAGTAAGCGGGGAAGACATGGCGGATACTCGCGGCAGACCGTTGGTAGACCGCGTATTTTACCCGTGTCGCCGGCGTCCCTCGCGCGTCGCGGCATTGCTGCGCGCATCGGTGCGCCCGACGGTGAACGCGAAACGCCGCGTCAGCCGCTCGCCGGGCGCGAGCAGCGTCATCCCGTGCGCGGTCGCGCCGCCCGGCAGGTTCACCGCGTTGATCGGATGGTCGACCGGCTCGAAGCAGAAGAAATCCTCGCCCGGCGGCGTATAGAGCACGTACGCGTCGGCGTCGGCCGCGACGGTCAGCGACAGGCGGCGGCGCGGCCAGCTCACCGTCGCATGGCCGCCCCAGCCGGTAAACGCGTGATTGACGAGCGTGGCCGGCAGCGGATACGCGACGCCGAACTGCCAGGCCGGCGGCACGCTGACGTGCCGCACCGGCAGGAAATCCGCGCCCGACAGCCACAGCCCGCCCGCCGCCGCGGCGAGTTCCGTCACCGCATCGCGCACGAGGAACGGATGCACGCCGAGCCCGAACGGCAGCCGCGTGCGCCCCGCGTTCTCGATCGTCAGCGCGATCGACAGCGTCGCGTCGTCGAGTTCGAACGACTGGATCGCGCGGAACGCGTACGGCGCGCCGGCGGCGCGGTCGAGCGACAGTTGCAGCGACGTGTCGGTCGCATCGTCCACCTGCCACGGCGCGAGCCAGCCGTCGCCGTGAATCGGCAGCGGCTCGTCGCGGCGGTTGCGCGGCACGGCGACCTTGCGCCCGTCGCATTCGAAGCGCCCGTCGCCGATCCGATTCGAGTACGGCAGCAGCGGATAGCACGCGAGCTCGTTCGGGTCCGTCGCCGTCTCCGGGTGCTCGCACCGGCGGAACACCGGCATCAGCGCGCCGTTCTCGCCGCGCCAGTCGAAGCGCGCGATGCCGCCGCCGAGGTGCGGCAGCACGTCGAGCCGCAGCGACGCGTTCGACAGCGTGACGACCGCCGCGGGCGCGGCGCCGACGCCCTGCGCGAACACGGCCGTCTGCGGGCCGGGGCTGACCGGCTGGGCGGCGGCGGCCAGGCGCGCGCGGCGCGACTGGCTGGTGGACGACGATGCGCGCGAGGACGTGGCGGTCATGGTGAGCTCCTTTCCTTCGTCGAAGAAACGATGCAGGTCGTGCGAGCGGTCAGGCCCAGCCGCCGTCGACGATCACGTCCTGCGCGGTGATCATCCGGCTGTCGTCGGCCGCGAGAAACAGCGCCATCCGGGCGAGGTCGTCCGGCAGCAATTCGGCGTCGATGCACTGGCCAGCCTTGATCGCCGCGCGGCCCGCGTCGTCGAGCCACAGCCGGCGCTGCTTGTCGGTCATCACCCAGCCGGGCACCAGCGAATTCACGCGGATGCCGAACGGGCCGAGATCGCGCGCGAGGCCGCGCGTCAGGCCCTGCACGGCCGCCTTCGCCATCACGTAGACGGGATAGCCGCCGTTCTTCAGCATCCAGCTGATCGAGCCGAGATTGACGATCGAGCCGCCGCCCTGCCGCTTCATGTCGTCGATCACCGCCTGCGCGGCGAAGAACTGGTGACGCAGGTTCACCGCGATGCCCGCATCGAACGACGCGGGCGTCACGTCGCCGATCGCATGGCGTGCGTCGTTCGCCGCGTTGTTCACGAGCACCGCGATCGCGCCGATGCGCGCGCGGATCGCGTCGATCGCGCGGCGCAGCGCGTCGACGTCGGTCAGGTCGCAGGACAGGAACAGCGGCGCGTGGCGCACGTGCGCGAGGCGTTCGGCGAGCGCGGCGCCGGCCGCCGCGTCGAGGTCGACGAACGCGACGCGCGCGCCCTGTTCGGCGAAGTGCTCGACGAACGACGCGCCGATGCCGGTCGCGCCGCCCGTGATCAGCACCGCGCGATCCTCGAGGCTCGGGTAGCGCGCATAGCGCGCGTCGCTCGCCGCCGCGGGCGTGCCCTGCGCGGATGTGTCGATGGTCATGCGGATCGTCTCCGTGGAAGCAGGTCGGGTCAGTCGCGTACGCCGCGGTTCTTCAACTGGTCGAGCAGCACGGCCGCGAGCAGGATCGCGCCGCGCACCAGGTACTGGTAGAACGCGTCGATGTTCAGCAGGTTCATCACGTTCTCGACGGTGCCCATGATCAGCACGCCGATCACGACGCCCGAGATCGTCGCGCGGCCGCCCATCAGCGACACGCCGCCGAGCACGCATGCGGAGATCACGTTCAGCTCGAAGCCCTGCGCGGCGTTCGGCTGGCCCGACGTGATGCGCGACGCGAGAATCACGCCCGCGAGCGCGGTCACCGCGCCCTGGATCAGGAAGATGTACACGCGCGTGCGTTCGACGTTGATCCCCGCGAGCCGCGACGCTTCCGGGTTGCCGCCGATCGCGAGCGTGTTGCGGCCATAGACGGTCTGGTTCAGCAGCACGCCGAACCCGATGAAGCACAGCAGCGTGACCCAGATCGGCAGCGACACGCCGAACATCGACAGCCCGCCGAGCGCGATGAACGTATCCGACGACACGCCCACCGCCTGCCCCTTCGACACGATGAAGCCGAGCCCGCGCACGATCTCCATCGTCGCGAGCGTCGTGATCAGCGCGTTGATGCGCAGGTACGCGATCACCGCGCCGTTCACGAAGCCGATCGCCGCGCCGGCCGCGACCGCCGCGACGATCGCGACGAACGTGTTGT
Organism: Burkholderia sp. APQ4-4ca; assembly: GCF_057837105.1. Classification (NCBI taxonomy): domain Bacteria; kingdom Pseudomonadati; phylum Pseudomonadota; class Betaproteobacteria; order Burkholderiales; family Burkholderiaceae; genus Burkholderia; species Burkholderia sp. APQ4-4ca. The sequence continues at coordinate 37,651 of NZ_JBYQCG010000237.1, forward strand.
CGGTCGCGTTCAGCACCATCGCGCATAGCACGCCCGAGAACGCGACCGTCGAGCCGATCGACAGGTCGAAGTCGCGCGACGCGAGACAGAACATCATCGTGCACGCGACCATGCCGATCTGCGAGATCGACAGCGCGAGGCCGAGCATGTTGTCGATCGAGAAGAAGTGATCGACGGTCAGCGACATCGTGATGAACATCACCGCGAAGATCGCGATCAGGCTGTATTCGGTCAGATGCTGCCACCACTTCTGGCGGTCGCTCTGCTGCGGAACCAGCGCATCGGCCGACGGCTTCACGGCGGCGCTGGCAAGGTTTTCGTTGGCTTGCATGGTGTGTCTCCTGCTCCTGCATCGCGCGGCCCGCGCCGCGCGTGTTCGATTCGAATGTCCCGGGCTTGTCCGGACGTAGCCGGCCGCGTCAGGCCGCCTCGGCCGCGCTCGTCTGCGGCAGCGCGAGGTTCAGCACCGCGTGCTCGTTCGCCTGTTCGCGCGGCAGCTCGCCGGCGATCCGGCCTTCGCGCATCACGACGATGCGGTCGGACACGCCGAGCACTTCCGGCAGTTCCGACGACACCATCACGATCGCGCAGCCGCGCTCCGCGAGCCGGTAGATCACGTCGTAGATCTCGTGCTTCGCGCCGACGTCGATTCCGCGCGTCGGCTCGTCGAGGATCACGACCTTCAGGTCGGGCTCCGCGAGCCAGCGCGACAGGATCGCCTTCTGCTGGTTGCCGCCCGACAGGAACCGGATCTTCTGCCGCCGGTTCGGCGTCTTGATCTTCAGCCGCTGGATGAAGCGGTCGGCCGTCGCGCTTTCGGCCTTGCCGTTGATGAAGAGGCCGGCGCGCAGCGAATGGCGGCGGCAACTGATGTTGATGTTCTCCGCGACCGACGCGATCGCGATGATCCCTTCTTCCTTGCGGTCCTCGGGGCACAGCACGATGCCGTGGCGGATCGCGTCGCCGGTGCGCTTCACGTCGATGCGCTTGCCGTCGAGCGTCAGCACGCCCGCGCGCCGGCGGTCCGCGCCGTACACGAGCCGCATCAGCTCGCTGCGGCCCGCGCCGACGAGCCCGAAGAAGCCGACGATCTCGCCCGCGCGCACCGAGAAGCTCGCTGGTTCGCGCAGCGCCGGGCCGTCGATGCCTTCGGCGGAGAACCGCACGTCGCCGAGCGCGCGCGGCGCGTAATGGTAGATGTCCGCGATCTCGCGCCCGACCATCTCGGCGACGAGCCGCTCGCGCGGCACGTCGGCCAGCGCTTCGTGCGACGCGATCTTGCGCCCGTCGCGAAAGATCGTGCATGCATCGCACAGCCGATAGATCTCGTCCATCCGGTGCGAGATGTAGATCAGCGCACGGCCTTGCGCGCGCAGGTCGTCGACCAGCTTGAACAGCACTTCCGTCTCGCGATGCGACAGCGAGCTCGTCGGTTCGTCGAGCGCGATCACGCGCGCATTGCGCATCAGCGCCTTGCAGATCTCGACCATCTGCCGCTGCGCGATCGACAGCCGCCCGAGCCGCGCGTCGGGATCGAGATCGACACCCATCTCGGCGAGCCGCTCGCGCACGTAACGCTTCGCCTCGCGCTTCCTGACCCAGCCGAACGCGTTCGGCAGGCGGCCGAGCAGCAGGTTTTCCGCGACCGTCAGGTCGGGCACGTACTGCAATTCCTGGTGAATCACCGCGATGCCGGCCGCGATCGACGCGGCCGCATTCGCGAACTGCACGGGCTGGCCGTCGACCAGCACGCTGCCCGTATCGGGCTGGTATTCGCCGCCGAGAATCTTCAGCAGCGTCGACTTGCCCGCGCCGTTCTCGCCCATCAGGCCATGCACCTCGCCCGCATGCACGTCGAACGAAATACCGTCGAGTGCGCGCACGCCGGGAAATACCTTGCCGATATTGTCAAAACGCAGTGCCGCTGACACGTCGTCTCCCCACTTCCGGATCCATCGACCGCCGGCCGCCGCGTCGCCGCGTCAGCCGGCGGGCCGCTTACTTCGATGCGAGCCCCATCTCCTCGCGCACCTTCGACACGTTCTCGCGCGTCGCGAGCATGCCCGTCGTCAGCGTCAACGGCGGCGGCGCCTTGCCTTGCGTGATCCACGTGTACATCAGGTCCGAGGTTTCCTCGCCGTGGCGCTTCGGGCTGATGATCACGGTGCCGTAGAAGCCCGTCGGCTGCGGCTTCTTGAACTCGTTCAACGCCGAATCGGAACCGCCGATGCCGATGCCGATCATGTTGTCGGCCTTGAAGCCGCGCCCTTCGGCCGCGCGCACCGCGCCGAGCACGGCCTCGTCGTTCAGGCCGTACGCGACCCAGTGCTTGAACTGCGGGTTCTTCGTGAGCGCGATGTTCGCCGCGTTGAACGCGTTCTCGGTGTCGGTCTTCGCCTGCGGCGCCGCGACCACGTTGGCCTTCGGGAAGCCCGCGGCCACCAGTGCGTCGGTCGCGCCGCTCGTGCGGTCGTGCGCGGTCGGCAGCTGCTCGTAGGTGATGTCGATCGCGCCGACGTCCTTCATGTCCCAGCCGCGCTTCTTGATCTCGGCCGCGATGCCGTCGCCGACCTGCTTGCCGATGTTGTAGGCCGAAATCCCCATGTGCGGCACCGACTCGATCGGCTTGCCCGCGCCGTCGACGAGGCGGTCGTCGACCGTCATCATCTTCAGGTTGTGCGACTTCGCCTTCGCGACGATGCCCGGCCCGAGCTTCACGTCGGGCGTGCAGATGATGAAGCCCTGCGCCTTCTGCGCGGACAGGTTGTCGATCGCGCTCATCACCTTCTCGCCGGACGGCGCGCCGATCTTCACGAGCGTGAAACCCTTCTGCTTAGCGGCGATCTCGGCGAATTTCCATTCGTCCTGGAACCACGGCTCTTCCGGCTGCTTCACGAGGAAGCCGATCTTGACCGGGTCGGCCGCGTGCGCGACCGGGCTGCCCATCACCACTGCCGCCGCGGCGGCCAGCGTTACGAACGTTCTGCGTTTCATCTCCAGTGTCTCCTTGTTTTCATCGAACAGGATGCAGCCGCTTGTTGGTTTCGACGCAGCGTGCGCGCGGCTCTCGCACGTGCGGTCTTTCGAATCGTTACGTCAATCGCGTCAGTCGTGATACAGCGCCGCGCGCCCGCCGTCGACGGTGATGCACGCGGCATTGATGAACGGCGCCTCGTCGGACGCGAGGAACACGGCCGTCATCGCGACCTCCTCCGGTTTCCCGATGCGCTTCATCGGCTGCAGCGCGAGCGTCTCGGCGCGCGCGGCGGCCGGATCGGGCTGCGCGTCCCACCAGTCGCGCGTCAGTTGCGTCTCGATGTAACCCGGCGCGATCGCATTCACGCGTACGTTGCGCGCCGCGTATTCGATGCCGAGCGCACGCGTGAGGCCGAGCACGCCGTGCTTCGCGACCGGGTACGGAAAGCAGCCCGGGATGATCCTGAACGCATGCGTCGACGCGATGTTCACGATGCTGCCGCGGCCGCGCTCGACCATGCCCTCCAGCGCCGCGCGGCAGCCGTGCCATACGCCGTCGAGATCGACCGCGAAGCAGCGGCGCCAGTCGTCGTCGGTCATCGTCAGCGGATCGGCGAACACGTTGATGCCCGCGTTGTTCACGAGCACGTCGAGCGGGCCGAATGCCGCTTCCGCCTGCGCGAGCGCGTCGCGCACCGCCTGCTGCCGCGCGACGTCCGCGTGCAGCGGCAGCACGCGCGCGCCGTCGCATTCGTGTGCGATCGCGGCAGCCGTGTGCTGCGCCTGCGGGAAGTCGAGATCGACGAGCGCGACGGCCGCGCCTTCACGCACGAACGCACGCGCGATCGCGGCGCCGATGCCGCGGCCCGCGCCCGTCACCATCGCGACCTTGCCCGCGAGGCGGCCCATCATGCGGCTCCGCCGCGCGCCGCGCGCAAGCCGGCCTGGAACGCGCGCGCATTCGCCGCGGTCGTGTCGGCCGACTGGCCCGGCCGGTACAGCGCCGAGCCGAGCCCGAAGCCGTTCGCGCCGGCCGCGAGGAACGGCTGCATGTTGTCCGGCGAAATGCCGCCGACCGGAATCAGCGGCACCGCGCGATCGATCACCGCGCGCCACGCCTTCACGACCGTCACGCCGAGCTGCTCGGCCGGGAACATCTTCAGCACGTCGGCGCCGTTCGTCAGCGCCGCGAACGCTTCGGTCGGCGTCGCGACGCCCGGCGCGCTCGCCAGCCCGCGCTCGCGCGCCCGGCGGATCACCGCCGCGTCGCTGTGCGGCATCACGATCAGCGCGCCGCCCGCGTCCTGCACGCGATCGACGTACTCGGCGCGCAGCACGGTGCCCGCGCCGACGATCATGTCGTCGGGCAGCGCGCGGCGCAGCGCCGCGATGCTGTCGAACGGATCGGGCGAGTTGAGCGGCACCTCGACGATCCGGAAGCCGGCTTCGTACAGCGCCCGGCCATGGTCGGCCGCTTCGGCGGGCGTGATGCCGCGCATGATCGCGATCAGCGGACACGCATCGAACGCGCGCATCAACGCGGCGTGGGGCGTGTACGGTGCGGGCAAGGTCAGGTCGGACGGCATCGGCAATTCCTCTTCAAGCAGTTCACTGGTCGGCACAGACGGGTTCGCCGTCCGCGCGCACGAGCCCGGCGCGCGACGCGATCCGCCACAGGCCGCGCTCGGTCGCATGCGGGGCGACACGCGCATGCGCATGGCCGAATACCCGCAGCGCATCGACGTAGCGCGAGCACAAGCCGTCGTCGCCGATCAGCAGCAGCGGCTGGTCCGCGAGCGCGATGCCGCGCTCCGCGAGCATCGCGTCGAGCGCGTTGAGCTCATGGCCGATCAGCAGGCCGGACAGATAGTCGCCCTGCGCATCGGGCGCGAGCCGGTCGGTCAGCCCCAGCGTGCGCGTGCTGAAGATCGTCGCGAGCAGGCCCGTGCGCTGCGCGCCGCGTGCGACCGCCACGCCGCGCAAGAACGCCGCGCGATCGGGCGATTCGCTCGCGCGCATCGTGCGGCCGAGGATCGTGTGGTCGCGCAGCACCGCAAACAGCTCGCCGGTCATGAAGGTCTGGAAGCGTTCGATCAGCCCGTCCTTCACCCACGCCCATTTCGCATGCGTGCCCGGCAGGCCGATCAGTACGCCTGAACGATCGGCGCCAAGCGAGGGATCGCTCGCGAGCGCGCCGACGATTTGCGTTTCTTCGCCGCGCATCACGTCGGGCAATTCGCCCGTCGCGATCACGCCCGGCACGATCGAGACCGTCGCGCCGCGCGCCGTCGTCACCGTGATGAGGCCCGCGACGAGCGCGTCGGCGCCGGCCGGCACCGCGACGTACGGTGCCTCGCGCCAGCCCTGCGCGCTGCCGACCATCCCGGCGGCGAGCACCGGCAGGCCGGGCGTACGGTCGAGCCAGTCGCCGCACGCTTCCTCGAACACCGCGTCGAACGCGCGCGCGCCGCCGCCCGGCATGTGCATCACGCCGGCCGCCCGGCTGCGCGTGTCGATCGGCACGCCGTGCGCGTCGTACAGATACGCGCGCAGCGACGTGGTGCCCCAGTCGAGCGCGATCAGCGACGGGGAGGCGGAACTGGCATCCGGAGCGGGCCGGGTCGAAGTCGTCATCGTTTGATCCTGCGGGTACCCTGCGGCGGGCTCCAGCCCAGTTCCGCGGAAATGGCTCGCGCTTCGCGCTGCACGAGCGGAATCAGTTCGTCCATGCGGTCGTGCGGCATGTACGGAATCGTGCTCGCGACCGACACCGCCGCGACGATCGCACCCGACGCATCGCGGATCGGCGCGGCCACGCAGCGGATCGACGCCTCGTTTTCCTCGAGATCGAACGTATAGCCGCCGGCCGCGTAATGGGCCATGCGCTGCAGGAACGCGCTCGTCTCGGGCCGGTTGTCGGGCTTGAAGTTGACGCCGGCCAGCGCGCGCCGCGCGGCCTCGAACAGCGAGCGCCACAGGTCTGGATCGAGGTCGAGCATCATCGCCTTGCCGATGCCGGTCGACGCGAGCGGCATCCGGTGGCCGACGCGCGAGCGCATCTCGAGGCCGCGCGTGCCGGCAATCTTGTCGATGTACAGCACGTCGTCGCCGTCGCGCACGCCGAGGTGGATCGTGTCGAGCGTCGCTTCCGCGAGCGCTTCCAGATGCGGACGCGCCACCGCGGTGAGCGGCATCTGCTCGAGCGCGATCGTGCCGAGCTCGATCAGCTTCGGGCCGAGCAGGTAGCCGCCCTGCACCTGGCGCAGATAGCGCGCCTGCACGAGGCTGCTGACGAGCCGGTGCGTCGTGCTGCGCGTCGTGCCGAGCGCGGCGCCGATCGCACGCATGTCGCGCGCGCCGTTCGCGATCGCCTCGAGGATCGCGAGGCCGCGCAGCAGCGTCTGCGTGCCGGCCTGCTGCGCGGCGAGGTCGAGCGGCGTGCTGGTCGCGCCGATGCTGTCGGTCAGCGACGTATCGGCCGGCATCGCGCGCCGGGCGTCGAGGGCAAGGGAGTCTGGCATCTTGGTCATGGAACGGGCGTCTTCAACGGAATCGGTGAAGCCGCTCGCGCGGCGCCGGAACTGCGTCCGGTGCGGCGGCGTGGCGGCGGTCGATGCACCGAGTAAGGCGCCCGGCGAACTTCATGGAAGGTGTCTCCGTGTGCGACGGGCGCCGCGCGATGCGTGGGTCCGAAGCTGTCGATGTGCTTCGGATTGTAGGAGCGCACGCACTCGTCTCCAATATTTGAATGCGTTGTCCAGATAATGAGAATCCAGGCAGAATCGGCGGCGGGCCCGCTGCGCCGGCCGCGCCATGCGCACGGGGGCGGGACCTGCCGTGTCGCAGGTTCCGCCCCCGTTTGTTCACGCCGCCCCGCGCTTACTGCTGGCTCGTGCTGCGCGCCTGCATGTAACGCTGGACGTCGGCGAACGACACGCGGCCGCTGCCGCCCGCGTCGATCTGCCGGAAGTGATTCGCGACATAGCCGAGGCCGGCCGCGCGCGCCTGCGACTCGGTGATCGAACCCGTGTTCTGCGTGTCGGCCGCGCTGAACTGCCGCGCGAGCTTGCGCACCACCTGCGCATGCAGCGCGGCGCCGGTCGTCTGCGTGCCGGCGGTCGGGTGGCGCGCGGCCGGCGGCACGTACGGATCGCCGAGCTGCGCCTGGCGCGCACGCGCCGGCGCGACGGCGTCGCTCGCCTGCGCGAACGCGGAAAGGGATGCGGCGGTGCCGACGCATGCGAGTGCCGCGGCAACAACGATGAAACGATTCTTCATGTCAGGCTCCAGTCTGGAATGAGGTCGTCGACGGCCGGCGAGCGGCGCCGCCCCGGGCGCCCGTCGCCGGCGTTGCGCATCAGTGCGCGGCCGCGTTGTAGAAGGTCACGAGGTCGGCTTTCTCCTGCGGACGCGACGTATCGTCGAGATAGACCATGTGCCCGCCCTGATAGTCCTTGATCGTCAGGTTCGGCTGCGTGCCGAGCCGCGCGAGGTCGAGCTCGGTCTGGTAGAACGGCGTCGCGATGTCGTGATACCCGTTCAGCGACAGCACCTTCAGCGCCGGGTTCAGCGTCAGCGCCGCGGCCAGATCGGGGATCGTGTCGGGCATCGCGAGGCCGTCGTGCGTCCAGTCCCACGTGTTGATCGCATTGCTGCTTACCGAGTAGGCCGACTGCGCGGTGTACTTCAGCTCGTTCGGCAGGTAGCTGCCGATCGTGTCGGTGAACGGCTTCGTGATGAACGAGCTGGACGGATCGCCGTCGGCCGCGAGCGGGCTCGACACGGGCACGTTCACGCGCGCGTCGTAGCGGCCGATCAGCGTGCCCGGCAGCAGCGACAACTGGAAGCTGTTGTCGAAGAAGGTCGGCACGACGTTGAAGTCCGCATTCCACAACGTCTGCTTCACGCCGGTCGAATTCGCCATCGTCGTGACGAGATTCGGCGGCGGCGGCGTATGGCTCGCGAGGTATGCGTTCACGGCGGGCGCGTAGCTGCCGGCCGTCAGCAGGCGCATCTGGTCCGCATACTGCGGCAGGTTCGACGGGTTCGGGTTGTCGAGCTGGTAGTACGCGCCGACCGTGCCGTACGACGGCACGAAGCCCGCGCAGCTCACCGGGCTCGCGCCGTTGTTCGAGTTGCCGACATAGTCGCTCGCCATGTCGCAGTTCGTGTTGTAGTTCAGGATCGATGACTGCAGCACGATGCCGTCGAGCTTCACGCCGGCCGTCTCGAGCAGGTTCGCGAGCACGTC